>JAZDKM010000481.1:0-14480 GCA_043803085.1 Planctomycetota bacterium | reverse complement strand
CTACAAGATCGTCGAATGCGGCATGAAGTTCTACCCCATCGAGGCCCTGTCGCACTCGCCGACCACGGCCACGCTCAAGCTGGTCCACGAGCACAACATCAAGCCCGAGGACGTGGCCGAGATCAGAGTTGAAACCATCGCCCGGGCCGCAGACATCCTGTCCGACCCCGCCAAGTATCGCCCGACCTCGAAAGAGACCGCAGACCACAGCCTGCCTTACTGTTTGGCGGTGGCCATCGCCGACCGCGAGGTGACGCCGAACCAGTTCAAGCATGAACGCATCATCGATCCCAAGCTGCATCCCCTGATGGACGCGGTAAAGGCGGTGGCCCATCCCGAATTCGAGGCCCTTTTCCCGGCGGTGCAACCGTCGCGGGTGACCATCACCACCAAGGGCGGCCGGAGCTACGCGCAGCGCGTGGACGTCCCCAAGGGCGACTACCGCGACCCCGGCTCGATGGACGACATCGAAGTGAAGTTCAACGCCCTGGCCGGCGACGTGTTCAGCCAGAAGCAGTTGGCGACCATGAAGGACGCGATCCTGTCGCTCGAAAGCTGCGCAGACGTAAGTACGCTGATGAGGATGTTCGTCGCCGAGTAACGACTACGCCAAGTCTGATGCTCGGCGCAGAAGATCATTTCGACTCGACTACTCCGAGGCAAAGGGGAGCCGAATCCTTCTTCCGCACGCCGGGAAACGTGACGGCATGCCAACTCAGGGCACCGCGAAAGAAAATCCCAGAGCCCTTTGGGACAGCCGCCGTCACGACGCCTGCATGCTCTGGGCCAAATGCACCTCGACCTGCAGAATGTGCTCGTCACCGGCCATCTCCATCAACTGCAGCAGGTCGGCCATGTTCCCCACCTCCTCCACCTGTTCGTCCACAAACCACTGGAGGAAGCTGCGCGTGGCGTGGTCGTTTTCCTCCTGGGCAAGGCCCACCAGCTCGTTGATCTGTTTGGTGACCAACAGTTCGTGGTCCAGCGCCGCCTTGACCATCGTGCGGGCCGACGAGCAGTCGCAGGACGGCTCCCGGAGACCTTCCAAGGCGACCTCGCCGTGAACGTCCAGGATGTACTTGGCGATCTTGAGGGCGTGCTGGCGCTCTTCCTCCGTCTGCATGAAGAAGCGCTTGGAGAACACCTTCAAACCTTGGCTGTTGAACGCGCACGCCATCGCCAGGTACAAATGCGACGCGTAGAACTCGTTGGTCACCTGCTTGTTGAGCTTCTTGCACATCTTGTCAGAGATCAGCATCATGGTTCAGGCCTCACTTTCGTTCTAGAGAGTCGGTGAGTTTCGTCCCCGTGTGTCGGGGCTTCACCTATCCTACGCCTACTGGGAATCCTCAGGTTCCGCTCAGGAGCCGCGCATGATAATGCAACCGGGCGGGGCCTGCAATCCGAGAGAGGATTCAGGCCCACTCGAGGGTATCGACCGCCTGAGCGTGGAAGCGCATCTGCCGCGTGACCATCTCATAGTAAAGCCCGCCGGCTTCCATCAAGGCCTGGTGCGTCCCGACCTCGGCGATCTGACCGTCCACCATGACCACGATGACGTCCGCCTGGGTGACGGTCGAGAGGCGGTGGGCGATGACGAACGTGGTGCGTTCGGCGAACAGCGCCGCCAGGGACTGCTGGATCAACTGCTCCGATTCGGTGTCCAGGTTGCTGGTGGCCTCGTCGAGAATGAGGATTTGCGGATCGGCCAGCAGGGCGCGGGCGATGCTGACGCGCTGACGTTCGCCGCCGGAGAGCTTGACCCCGCGTTCCCCGATGAGGGTGTCGTAGCCTTGGGGCAGGTAGGCGATGAACTCGTGGGCGTTGGCCCGCGTCGCCGCCTCGACGATCTGGGCGCGGGTGGCGTGCCGCCTTCCGTAGGCGATGTTCTCCGCCACGGTCCCGTCGAAGAGGAAGACCTCCTGCTCGACGATGCCCAGCAGGTTGCGCAGGCTGCGCAGCTTGAGGTCGCGCAGATCGACGCCGTTGAGCGCGACCCGTCCTTGGGTCGGGTCGATGAACCGCGCCACCAGGTTGGTCACCGTGGTTTTGCCCGCGCCGCTGGGGCCGACCAGCGCCACGGTCTGCCCCCCCGAGACGTGCAACGAAAAGTCGCGCACCACGGGCCGCCCCACAACGTACTCGAAGCTGACGTTCTCGAAGACCAGGGTCCGGATCGGCAGCGGGGCCTCCACCGCGTGGGGAGGGTCCGGCTTGTCCCGCGGCTCGTGGAGCACGTCAAAGGTCCGTTCCATGGCGGCCAGCGCCCGCTGGGTGCGGCTGTAGGACTGCACGATCTGGGAGACCGGCTGCAGCAGCATGAACGCATACATCTGAAAGGCCACCAGGTCGCCGATCTGCACCTCGCCCATCAGATAGCGGGTCCCACCAAACCACACGATCAAGAGGCTGATGCCCGGGATCAGCAGGCCCCATCCGGTGGTCACGATTAGTTGCAGCAGATTGGACAGCACGTCCTGGCGAATGACGGTGTGATGGCGGACGGCGTAATTTCTTGATTCCCGCTTCTCGCGGCGGAACGCGCGCACCACCCGGATTCCGGCAAAGGTCTCCACCACCCGTCCGTCGATCTCCGAGCGGGCCTCGCGCATCGCCCGATAGATGGGCCGCACTTTCTTGAGCCACACGACGTTGAGCACCACGATCGGGGGAATGAGCGTCATGGCCACCAGCGCGGTTTTCCAACTGAGATACAGCAGTACGGCTACGGTGAGCACCACCTTGATCAGCGCCGCGGTCGGCGTGATCACCCCCGCCTGAAGCAGGCCGCTGAGCTCGTCCACGTCGCCCGAGACGCGCGACACGATCCCGCCGCCCTTCATGTCCTGCAGTTTGTGCAGGGGCATGACCAGCAGATGGTCGTACAGCTTTTGCCGGAGACGGAAGACGACGCGGGCATTCAGTACGGTCAGGCGATAGCCGCGGTAGGCTTCGATGGCTTGTTGAAACAGCATCAGCGCGACCATGCCCGCGGCGAAGAGCGTGAGCCACCGGTGCTTCTCCGCGCCGATCCTGGCCTCGTTGAGCAGCACGCCGTCGATCACCAGCTTGGTGGCATACGGGAGCACCAGCCCCAGGGCCATGGCGACCAGCGTCAGGAGGAACACCAGGAGCAACGCGCGGGTGTGGCGCCGGACCAGCCGGCGATACTCGCCGAGGTAGCGCCAGCCCCCGCGGGCCGACCCCGCCACCCCGCCGTGTCCCCCCGGCTTCTTGCCCTGCCGGTACGATTTGCGGAAAGCCTGGTAACGGCGCTTCGAGGAATCGTGTGCCGTTCCCTCCGGTGGAGGGGACGCGCCGGCGTGGTCGGCGACCCGGTGCGCGGGTGCAGGGCGCACAGAGCCCGCTGCAGGCATGATTCCACCCAAACCTCCGGGACCGCCCTGGCGCATCGCCCTTCCTTCCGACGGCGCGGAAACACGTCTCCGCCACACCCTGCCGCCTCAAGACGCTACGCCATTGTAGTGGGCTATACCCCGCGCCGCGAACCCGCGTAGGCCGCCTAGAGCCTGCCCGGAAGATGTGGGACAGGTTCTCTAACCTCTCAGTTGACCGGGTGGAAAGCCGGTCCCACCAGCCTGTGGCAGAAGTTGTGGCACAGGCTTCCAGCCTGTGTTTTCACGGGCAAGATGCCCGTGCCACACTGCTCTTGGCCACTTTCACCACGGGCTGCTACGCGTTGTCCCGATGGGCTCTTACTCTGAGATGGAGTCGCACGTAATCCGCTCGCGCGAGGCGTTCGTCTGGCACGCCGCCACGGGACGTTCGGTCGTCGCCGCAGCGGGAAGCGCGTACGCGACGCCGCCATACTCGCGGGCGACCGCCTCTGGGCAGGTTTCCTGCGGGATGATGAACTCCTGCCGGCTCAGCAGCGCCGACAAGGTGTGGACCCCCATCATGATCTCGGTGTTCTTCTCATACTCGGTGAAGTCTGTGGGCTCCGCGTCGGGGTGGAAGAAACCGACGGTATGCCCGATCTCGTGGGCCGCCGTGTTGGCCAGCGCATCGACCCACTGGTCATATTCGTGGGTGTCCCCTAGCTTGAGCAAGGTTCCCACCCATACGAGGACCGTGCCCTCCGCATGCAGGTCGCACCGGTCGAGCTGGGTCTGGCCGACCTGAAAGCGGTCCCCGGAAACCGCCTCCGCCGTAAAGTAGACCACGGTGGGCTCGGGATAATCGTCGGCCTCGCCGCTGACCACCGCAAAACGGGCGGGGCCGATGCCACCGAGGATTTCCTCGACCCGCGTGCGCACCGCTTCTTGGAAAGTCTCTTTGTAGATTTCGAGCGTTTCGCCGGCGGGCAGGTAGAGCTGCTCGAGATCGGTGGGTTCCACCATCTGTCTCGAGGCCATCTCGGAGTACCCGCCGCTCCAGTCCAGGACTACCGTCTTAAGCAGTTCGTCCTCTTGGCCGTCGCCGGTCCTGACCATGTCGCCTTCGAGCCGGGGAAGCCCGGTCGGCGCACCGGGCCAACCCCACGGGTTCGTCCCGCACCCGGCGGCGACGAGTGCGGCGAGCACGACGCACCACACCGCAGAGGGGCTCCGTGGGGCCCTTAACGCAGATAGACTGGACACTTCTTTTCCCCTCCGCCGCCTCCCTGGGCAAGCGGCTTCGACCGGACCCTCGAGGACCGGCCTTCCCATCGCGTAGTCCGGCTCCGCCCGACAGTAGGGTCCGCGTTCACGGACCATAGCGGCAAGGTAGGTCGGGCTCGGCCCGACGCAGACACCGGTACTAGTTTATTCTCACGAGGCCCGTTGAAGTCAACTGACACACGGCCGCGTCCCCACGGCAGCGTGCCCGTTCCCTCCCCGCCCCGGATTTTCCCGGACGTTGCTTAACACTACAGCGCTATTTCACCGTGCGTGATGGCGGCCGGCGCCGCAGAGTTGGGGTGGCATGGGTCAGCGGCACGTCGGCGCAGCCGAGGAGCCGCTGACCCGTGCCCGCCAGCCTCCACGGACACACACGGGTCAACTCCGAAGACTCCGCTGACCCCATGCCACCCGCGTGGCGCATCCTCACGCGCAGCAACCTAGCGCTGTAGTGTTAAGAAGCCGGCCAGGTTCGTTTCTCAAGGTGCCTCGGTCCATCGAAGTGTCGCACGACGCGCTTTGATTGGTTTCTTACAAGATGGGTGAGCTTGAACAGTACTTGGAGAAACATGTCCGGGGCACGCTGACCTGCTCAAGCCCGCTCGCGGCGTCGCCTACGGCCGGCTCTTTTCGCGGTCGAGCATGCGGTGTACCAGATGACGGTGCGCGCCGACCAGATCGCGGCAGATCAGCTCGACCCGCTGATTAAGCTCGCGCCGCTCGCGGATCACCTGCCGGACCAGCTTACGCAGGCGGTGGTAGCGCTGTACCTGACGACGCTGTTCGTCGGCTGCCGCGAGCGCCCGCCCGATGGCGTCCAGGAGATGTTCGAGGTCGAAAGGTTTCGGAAAGAAATCGACCACGCCCGCGCGCAGCGCGGCGATGGCCTGGGCCAGGCTCGGGTCATTGCTCATCAGTATGATCGGCCGGGGACGCAACTCCATGAGCTGCCGGGCCAACGCAAGGCCGTCCAGCCGGGGCAGGTTGATCTCCGCGACGAGGGCGTCATGGGGCTCGAGGATTTCAATGTCGAGGGCGGCCTCCGCCGTCGAGACGCAGGTGATCCGGGCGTTCAGGTGCCGCACGAACGCCTCGCTCAGCATCTCCACGGTGCGCGGCTCGTGGTCCACGAGCAGAATCTTGTGACGCCGGACGGTGTTCATAAGTAGCCATCGGCCAGCTTCTAGAGCAGCGGCCGGCGTCCCCGCCGGCCGTCGGCCTGCGAGACGCAGGCCGCTGCGAACCTGGGCTACTGGAAACGGCATTAGCTCCGGGCCGCGGGCAGTTCCAAAAACACCGTCGTGCCGACCCCCACGGTGGATTCGAGCCACAGCCGCCCGCCGTTGTTCGCAGCCAAGCGGGTCGCCTGAGACAGCCCCATCCCTCGTCCCCGACCGTCGGTCCGGTGAGAGAAGAACGGGGCGGCGGCGTGCTCCAGGACTTCCGGAGCCATGCCGCAGCCGTTGTCCTCCACCGTGACCACGATCCTGTCATCGGACGCGATCGAGGCGCAGTTGATAAGCAAACGGGCGTTCTCGGGCATGGTGGCTTCCACGGCGTTGGCCAACAGAGCGTCAAGGATTTGGCGGAATTGTGCAGCGTCAGCGAGCACGCGTGTCGCCGGGTCCGATAGCGTCACCCGTAATTGTCCCGGCTGAAGTGACGACCGCTGCCGCCACTCTTCGCAGAGTTGCCCGAGCCACTCGCGCAACGGGATGGCCATCGGCTTGGGCTGGTCGGGTTTGGCGAACTGCACCAGTTCGCTGACGATGTCGCTGGCCCGCTGGGCGTGCTGGTGGATGATCTCCGCGGTACGTTGGGTTTCGGGGTCGGAACTGTTCCGGGCCAACATCTGCGCCCGACCGGAAATGACCGCCAAAGGATTGTTCAACTCGTGGGCGGCCCCGGCGGCCGTCTCCGCGACCATCGCAACCGACTTGGCCTGCAGTAACTCGGCCCGTGCTTGATGGAGTTGCCGGGTAGCGTGGGCCAGGTCTTCGTTGAGCCGATCCGAGCGCGCCCGGTCGGCGGCGCTCACCACCGCCAGCCCGAAGGCGACACCGAGGGCCTCGACTTCCTCCGTGGCAGGGAGCCGGGTCTTTGACCCTTCCGCTTCGTTGTCGAAGAGCACGCCGCCGATGACCAGCCCGCCATGCGTGATCGGCCACATGCTCACCGGACCGACTCCCAGCATCTGTTGAAAGTGCCGAATCACCAGCCCAGCCATCACTGGTGCCGGCCCCACCGCCGTCCCCACCACGACGGAACGTCCCGTGCCGGGACGCCCATCCGAGGTGGCTTCCCCTGGACCACGGATGACTTCCACTCGTTCGCCATCCGGTCCGCTTAGGCCCACGTGGTAGAGGGAACCCCGCGCGTCGCAGTAAAACCCGATCGTGGTGTCGATTTCCAACACGTCGCGCACGCATCGGGCGGCCGCCAGGCACACCGTGGCTGCCTGGGCATCCAGCGTCAGCACGCGGGTGAACCCGCTCAGCGCCTCAAAGCACCGTGCCCGCACCGCCAGACGCCGGTTGGCCTCCCCCAACGCCGCGTTCGCCCGCCCCAACTCCGCGTTGGCCTCGGACACCGCTGTGGCATACAGCTCGCCGCTGGTCAACTCCTCGAGACCCACCAACCGGCAGTTTCGCTCCATCTGTTCAGGCAAGGCCACAATCACCCGCTGAACGTCGGCCGGCTCCACTCCCATCGTCCGGGCCACCGTTTCGGGCGGTTCCACGTAGTTGTAGCCGGAGAAACCGATGCGTTGATAGCGGACGATCTGGTCCGCCAGATGCACGATCCGGACCCACTCGCGGCCCGCGATGGACTCGGGCAGTGAAGCCGGTGGTTGATGGTGCAACCAGATGCACTCGACCACCGCCTGGGGCAGCTTCCAGCGGACCGCCAACCGTTTGCCGGCGACGGTGTGGTCGATGCCGAGCAACTCGCGCTCGACATCGCAGAGACAGCGTCCGGTCGCCCGCGTTTGCCGCAGAACCCGCGCATAACTCTTGGGCAGGCAAGCCTCCAGCGCCAGCTTGCCCAGGTCGTGCAGCAGGCCGCAAACGAAAACCTCGTCCGGCCGCCGCCCCGGCCCCCTCCGCTCGGCAAGGAGCCGGGCGGCGCACCCCACGGCGAGGCTGTGCTTCCAGAACTCAACCCGGTCCAGTCCGCCATCGGTCTGCCGCTCCGCGCTCTTGAACGTCTCGTAAATCTGGACGGTCAGCGCGGCGTTGCGGACGGCCTCGAACCCCAGCGCGACAACGGCCCCTTCTACGGTACGCACGTCGCGGGCACCGAGTGCGGCGCGGCGTACCAACGCCAGCACCTTCACCGTGAGGGCCTGGTCCGTCTCAATCACCGCGGCCACGTCGCGGGCGCAGCTCGAGTCGGAGGTGCTCACTTGCAGCAGGCGCGTGGCCACCGCCGGCAAGGTGGGAAGTTGCTCGATTTGCCCAAGGATCAACTCCACGCGCGGCGAGCTCGGGGTCGTATCCGGCAGGGGACTAACAGCGGTAGACACGGCTCGAACCCCTTCTATCCTCCCTCATACGCCTACCGGTACGGGACGCCGCGCGCCGGGAGTCCACCATCCCCGCGCTAAACTTTCAGTAACTCCGCGATACGCGAGATCACCGCGTCGATCTCAAAGGGCTTTTTGATGAACTCGTCCGCCCCCGCCCTCAGCAATCCTTTGACTTCGTCAGGATCGGCCACTCCGCTGATGATAATGATTTTCATGTGTTGCAGTCCGGGTTGCGCTCGGACGGACTTGCAGACTATGTTGCCGTTGATGTCCGGTAACTTGAAGTCCAACAGCATGACGTCGGGCCGGAACTCGTGCGTTATCAGACCCGCATCGTAACCCGTGGTCGCGGTCCGAATCTCGAAACGCCCGTCCCGCACCAGAAGCTCGGTGAACATCTCTACGATGGCCAGGTCGTCATCGACCACCAGGATGCGCTTCTTGCCTGAGTCGAGATGGTCAGGCGGAATCTGGTGCTCCCGCATGAAGTCCACCAGGCAGTCGCGCGGAATGCGCCGAAACCTGGAACCTGGTACCCGGAAGCCCTTGAGCCGCCCGTTATCGAAACAGCGAATAATGGTCTGCTGGCTGACATTGCAGATTACGGCTACCTCGCCTGTCGTGAACACGCTTTTCATGCCGTCTCCCCAAGCCACAACCGCGCGACGTGTCTACGGACCAATGCTGGTGAATACTCCCTATTCTTCCCAGCTTTACTATATGATACATTCAGACATACAGGCTCGTCAAGCCCTACGTCAGCGATTGGCCGATACTAAATTCGTTACTCCAGTGTCGTCGCCTGGTTCTTACGGAATTGATCGTGTACGACCACAACCCAAAGCGCCCAGAGTCCGCAAGTTAACGCCAGGCCACGCCTTTCGGGCAGGGAGATCCCCACCTCCAGATAGGGGAACGGGCCACCCACGTGTAAAGCAGCACTTGTAAATGGGTTTGTTTGGTAATTCTGCATTCTTGCGGCGAGATCCTTCCCCGAGATTCGGCTTGCTGTAACCTCAATTCCTAATGGAACTTGGGATCTGGCATCCGACTTCCGGCAAGTGGGTTGGTTCCGGAAAAACGCATGCTCCCCCCGGGTCTCGCAGTCGCCGAAGAGCGAGCACTCACCACGAGGAAGCGCGCATCGGCAGCGTCGGCGGCGAAGCCCATGCATATCTCATGGCGCGCGCTCGTCCGGTAGTGGGAGGCAAATAATCATCCCGTTGCAAGGGTCCTTGTTTCCAAACCCTGAAACGGAGGATGGGACGGGCGTAGTGGTTCCGCCCGTAGTGGATCGAAGGACGCCGGGGGCTCCCAGGCCGTCTACCGCCATCGTCGGAGCAGGACGCTGCCGCCGAGGACCAGGAATGCCAAGGAACTCGGCTCCGGAATCTCGTGCATCGTGATGGAGATGGTCAAGGGGGGCGCCGGGGGTGACGCCAGCGGAAGTAAATCAATCATCGCCGACCCACCGGCACTCGAAATCGCCAGGAGGTCCGTGGAGAACTCAAAGTGCAACGCCTCGTGGGCCCACGGCTCGGGGATTCCCAAATCCAAGGCGTCGTACCCCCGCCAGAAGCCGCTGCCCTCGGTTACCGGCATGTCGAGATCGGCGAACCACTCGCCCTGCCACTGCCGAGGATCGACCACGCCGTTCTCCGTCACGGTCAGGAGCTGGGTGACCTCCACGGAGTTCGCTCCGGTACCGGTGAGGGCGTAGTTTCCAAGCGCCTCCACGCGGACCAGACCAAAGCGCCACCCGGGGTCCGCCTGAACATCGAACGAAAGCGTGTCTGCCAAGGTCATGGTGTCTTCACCCGAGGCGCTGGCTTGAAAATCGGTGGGTGAAAACGAAAAGATTCCGCCGACCACCTCGGGGTCGCCGAACCACCCGTAAAGGTCGCCTCCGTTCGAGTAGGCAAAATGCGTTCCGGGCCCGGACGGTTGAGTCCAGGGTGTGGCATAGGCGGTGGACACGGCGACCCAGGCCGTCGATGCCACGGCGGCCCCGAGAAACAAACAGCGTGCAGGCGTAAACATAACTCTCTCCCAAAAACAGGGATACAGCGGTGCGAAAAGGGACATGTCCCTCTCTCTCCTCCACGAGGGGTCCCTCGTTCCCCCCAGCAAAGGTTTCATCTTAAACGAAGCCGCACAAGATTACAAGAGGTGACCCTAGGATTTTGAGACGTGCCGTGAGCGGTTTCGCGCGGGACTCGACCAAGCGGGTGCCGGGCCGCAGCGTCCGCGAATTCGGCTGCGACGTTCTTACCCGACGCCCTCAGGCCGAGGGCCGATCATACAGCCACCCCGGTATCAGCCAGGCCAGGAGCTCAGCCAGGACCACCAAGCTGGCCAGACCCAAGAACCCGACCCCCGTCCACTGTACGACGTTCACGATACCTGCCCCCTTCAGTGTCGCTTTATACCCGTGAGCCTGCCTGCGGTTGCCCCGGGTCGCTGCGTACGCCGCGGGCGGGCGCCGGCGACTTGCCGTGGCCCCGCACAGTGAATACAAGTTTACGATACGTTTTGCCCGTGAACTGACATGACGGCGGGCCCGACCGATCGCTTATCGGCCGATTCGCTTAAGGGGACCAAGACGCGAACGTAAGGGAGCGTAAGAAACAGTGTAGAAGGTGCGTCGGTGACGCACCCTACTCTCCAGGTCACGGGCTGACTTTGCCAGATCGTGCCCCCGGCCGCCGTAAAAGGTGCGTCGATGACGCACCCTACGTTGGCTGGCCTGTGATTCCACCGGCGGGACGCCGGTGCCACAGGGCGTGTATTGTGCGCGTTCGGGTTTTCTGCTCTATTCCTTGGCCTCTTTGGACCGTGGCGGCCATCTGCGTGGGTAGGAACGGCACATGAAACACGTGATCGCATTGTGTGGGGCGTTGGTCCTGAACGCGGCGGCCAACCTGATGATGAAAATGGGCAGCGCCAAGGTCGCGTCCGGCGGCGGTTTTCTGGCGCACGGGCCCGCGGGCGCGGTCCGCAGCGTGTTGACCACGCCGGTCCTGCTTATGGGCCTGGTCTGCTTCGCCCTGAACGTCTTCCTCTACATGTTCGCCCTGTCCAGCAAGACGCTGAAGATCAGCCTGGCCTATCCGATCATGGTCGGGGGCGGCTACGCCATCATCGCCGTTGCGGCCTACTTCTGGCCGGGGCTGCGCGAACGGCTGACCATCGGCCAATGGTTGGGCGTGGTCCTGGTTCTGGCCGGAGTAGTGCTTATCGCGATGAAGACGCCGGTGGAAGGATCTGGGGGGTGATGACCGTTGGAACGGCCCCCGTATGGGACCGGCTTCGGAGGGGGGAGCGGCTTCCCACCCAGGCAATGACGTGAACCCTCTATGGTTTATTCTGGCACTCGCGCTTCTCGTGGTGGTGTGGACGCTCGCGCTGCTCAGGAACGGACGGCGGACCCGCACGTGTGATGGCAGCGGTGACCCCGACCGGGGTCTCATCGTTTTCGTGGAGGCCGTGCGGTGGCTCTTTATCGTGTGGGGGTTCGCCGCGGTCTGCCGCGGGTTTCGCCGCGGTGGTTGCGGACATCTCATCCGTTTATTCCGGTGGAGCGGGCGGGGCGGAGCGCTGCTCGTGTTGCCGGATTTTTTGCGTCGCCGCCGATTGCTGGCCAAAGCCGACCGATTGGCGCGCTTTCTCGACGGGCTCGCCGCCCAGTATCCGGGTCGCCCGATTCACCTGATCGGTTACTCGACGGGCTGCTATCTGGTGCTGGAGGCCTTGAAGCGCCGCGTCTGGAGCGATCCACTCGACCCTCCGCCCATTGGGCAGGTCATCCTGCTGGCGGGGGCCGTCTCGCCCGACTATCCCCTGCATTCCTTGGCCGCTGGTGCGCGCGGAGTGCACACCTTCCACTCGCCTCTGGATTTCATGATCAGCGGCTTGGCCCCCTTGCTGCTCGGCACCAACGACGGCCGGCGCAGCCTGGGCTGCGGCATGATCGGGTTTCACGGGGCGCCCGGCTCGGTCGAGCAACGCGCGTGGTCGCCGCGGGCGATGCGGCTCGGTTACTTCGGCGATCATTTCTCCATCACCGCGCCGGCGTTCGTGGCCCGGCAGATCGCGCCGATCCTGGCCGCGCCATAGGCCGTTTGCGCACTGGAGAAAAAGGGGACATTCTGATTTTCCGCTGGTACACCGTCGCGACTGGGAGCGTATTCCCTCGGCCGAAAATCAGAATGTCCGTGTCCTTCCGGCAGGCGTGTATGAACGGATTTGACCAGCCTGGTATCGTGAGCCGTCGACCGATGATGGTCCGGAGGCCGGCTGATGAGATCCAGGAAGACCCAGGCGATTCCTGTCCGCCTTGAGGCAGGTCGGCGACGTTTCGAACGATGGCGCAGAACACGCAAGGGCCACTCGCATATCCCCAACCCGCTCGCGGGTCCCCGACCCGCTGTGGACTTCGGCCGTAAAGCTTGCCGGAGCGTGCGGACTTTGCCGGACCGCGCGGACGCTCGGCCTGGACTACAACGCTCTGAAGCGACGTGTCGCGTCTGCGGGCCCGCACGATTCGCCCGGGCAGAAGACCGCCCGAGAGAAGACGGCCGGCCAGGAGCCGGCGACGACCTTCGTTGAGCTGGTTCCTCCGACGCCCGCTTGTTCTCCCGAATGCATCGTCGAACTGGAGGATCCTCGCGGGAGGAACTCGACCAGCCCGAACTGCCCTGGGAGCCATGAACCCGTGCGGAACATGCCGATTTCGGTTTTGCAACGGCCGGGATCAGGGGGTATACTGCGCGCATGTTGCCCGTGGACGGTCCACGGGCTCCGGGCGTGCCGGGATGACTCCGCGAAATGGGCCACAGGCGTCTGACCGCCGGTGGAAATAGGCGCAATGGAGGGCCAACATGAGTCGCCAGGCGACCCCCGCCCCCAAACCCCCCACCCCCGGGCCCGCGCCGCCGCCCCCTGCGGAATCAGATTTCCTATCAGCGAGGAATAGACCTCGAATACCGAGTAGTAGCCATAAACAACGCCGGAAACAGCGTCCCCAGCAATACCGTCGCGGCGGTGCTGTGAATGCAGAGGCTGCCTTCAGACCAAGGTCTGGAGCAATCAAGAGACAGTCCCTACCTAGGGAGAAGGAGACAGTGGATCATGTTTGACAAATTGATTTTGGAGATATCGGACATCCATGGGCGGCTTGAAGAAGAACTTGGCTCAGCCTACTTCGATGCCTTCACCGCAGGGAAGAAGGCGATGCATGAGACGACACTGAAGGAACTTCACACCCTTCGACTTCGACTGAACCAGATCCACCAGGCATTGGGCGATCCTCTGTGGGTTGTACTCCTTGGGAGATTCAGCTCGGGAAAGTCTACTTTGATCAACGCCTTCTTCAAGGGGTCTGGATGTGGGAAAATGAGGGAGACAGGCCTCTTCCCTACAGACAGGCAGGCTACGGCTGTGTTGCACGAGTCGTGCCGCACGGGGCTTCTGGCCAGCAATTCAAGTGTCGTACAAGTGGAAGGACTTGGGCTCTTGGTGCAAGAGCACAAGGATGATCGGCTACGCCCACTGTTGCTCATGGATACCCCGGGGCTCCTTGACGATAAGGTGATAGATGACGCACTGATGGAATTTGTGGCACATGCGGACGTGGTCCTCCACTGCATGACCGGCGACGCAACGTTCCTCATCCCCGATTGCCGCCTGCTGGAAAAGAGGCGCAAGCATTTCCCCTCGCAAGTCTACAACGTTGTCGTGACTAAAGCAGACCTACACTACAAAGACGAGTCGGGGCACTACTCTGAAGAATTGTGGCTAACTAACCGCGTCCAGCTCGACGCTCGTTACGCGAAAGAAACGCGGGAGAACCTTGATCATAGCGCGAATGCCAAGACTCGAAGGGCTTGGGTTGTCGATTCCATATCGGGGTTGCACGTCGAGGATCTTCTCTCATTCTTGCTGAAACTCGCTGTCGACCAGGAAGAGGACATTCCCAGAGTGCGCGTGCCCATTGCACGCGAACGGTTCAGTTACGTGTGTTCCGTCACTCGCGAGAAAGTGATTGCGCCGATACTGGAATGCCTGGAGGATTCCCGCGCAAGCATCTCCGACGCGCGGCAAAGGCTCACCGAGGGGTTGGAGCACTATCGACATAACGTCCTGGCCCCGACGCGGGAAGTGTTGTTGTTAGGCATACAGAGCCTTCGTAAGGCGTCGCGTATAAATAATATAAACGATTCTCAGTTCGGGACAATCGTGTAGTTCCATTCGCCATGAAACGGGGCCGGTTTCAGGCGGACCCGCGCCAGTTGTTCGTCCGTGACGGTTTCCTTCAGGGGGTAGGTGTG
>JAZDKM010000480.1:0-3004 GCA_043803085.1 Planctomycetota bacterium | reverse complement strand
GCGCTGGTCCCGGCGCCACGGTTTTCATCCGTGCCGCCGTCTCCGGTTTGCGGGATTCCTGCCCGCTTTCATAAAGGGCGGCGCTGAGAATCCGGTAGGAGTTCGTATCCGGGAGATGCTGATAAACCAGCGCCCTGTTGCGGCAAAGATGCCTGAGGACGTCCTCCAGGGTCGCGCCGGATAATTTCAGGCTGACCGTTTCCTTGATGTCTGTTCCCGCGGCAATGGCGATCCCGGTCTTGGCGGCGAGTGCCGCAAGAAGGCCGGTCAGCGGCATGTCTCTGACGTCAAGGAAAACAAGGCCGCCGCGGACCTCGACCGTTCCCGGGGATTTACCCGGTGATTCGCCGTCCTGCCGATTTACGGCGGAGGCGATTTCATTGATCTCCTTGCCGCCGGGAAGGGCGCTTTGAGAAAATAACGCGAAGACAGCAAGCAGCGCAGCGAGGAAAATCCCACCCTTCCCACAAGATGTCTTCACAGGATAGCCCTCCGACGGATGGATAAAGCGAGGACCGAATTTAAATATTTCCGGACGGCTTGATCTTTAATTGATGCTTCAGACGGTTGCAAGGGAATTGTAGGGGCGGAGAGAGACAGGGGGAAGAGTCAAGGGAAGTGAAATGCGAATGTGAAACAGTTCATACAAAGGCGGTGACCCGCGAAGGTGCCCATGAAAAGGGCTTGCATTTTTCTAAACAAGTACCTAAAATCCCACTCAAGCCTTTACAGCTTGTGTCAACAAGGGATAACGGTTCTATGAAGCAAGGATCGTTTTTCTGACAGAGGGAGACATCAGTGCCACCCATCTGCCGTCCAATCTTTTGCGGTTTGTCAATCAGGAGGTCCCACATGTTTCCCGG
Source organism: Planctomycetota bacterium (assembly GCA_043803085.1). Taxonomy (GTDB): domain Bacteria; phylum Planctomycetota; class Phycisphaerae; order UBA1845; family UBA1845; genus JAAEQG01. The sequence continues at coordinate 2,141 of JAZDKM010000480.1, read as the reverse complement.
CAAGATTAGAAAATCGTTCGTATCGGTTGCAGTGGCGCTTGCGGTTCTGCTTTTCGGCGGGGCGATAACAGCCGCCGAGGCTCAAACGATCTCTTTCAGCGGCTGGGTGAAGTCCTCGCCCAACTGGCCGTCGACGGAGGGATTAGAGCCGGTCACCGGGGCCACCGTTTCGGCCTACCAGCCGGGAACACCGCCTACCCTCATCAACACGGCCACCCCCGACGGCAGCACCGGCGCCTTCTCGCTTACGGGAATCCCGGCGTCGACTACCTTCTTCCTCAATATCCAGCCGCCTACGGGCTATATGCCCGTCTTGAGCAAGTTTATCAACTGGAACGCCAACATCCAGGCGTCCTTGCCCTTTGTCCTGTTCACGCAGACCCAGTATAATGCATTCAGCAATCCGGCAGAGACCGGCATGATCCTCGGCCGCGTCGCCCGTCAGGACAGCCCCGCGACGTTCCTTGTCGGGGCGACCGTCACGGCCCGACCCTGGACACCCGGCAATCCGCCGACCCTGGGTGACCCCCTGCCCGTCACGTACACCGGCGGTGGAGGAGCAACGGATGCGGACGGCATCTACATGGTCAAGAACGTTCCGGCCGGAACGATGGTTCATCTCGTTGCGACGCTGGACAACCACACCTTCGAATTCAACGGCGCCGTCGTGCCCGTTCAGGACGGCTACATCTCCGAAGAGTCCTTCTTTGCGACGCAAGGGTCGACGGGGCAGGTGACGACCTTCTCGAACGAGGCCGCCTTTAACGACGTGGCCTATTCCGCGACCCTGATCGATTTCGAAGATCTGGGCACCCCGACGGGCAGGATGGCCTTCGTCGGCAACGAATACGCCGGTTTAGGGATCACCTTCGCCTCGCCCAACGGCCAGTTGCTGTGGATCGATCCGCCGCCCACCAGCAACTGGACGTGGCCTTCCTATTACCTGTCGCCGGGCAACACGCCGTTCATGAGCGGCGACAGCAATGAGGACAGCCTGACGCTGACCTTTTCTCCCGCGGTGATGGCCGTCGGCTGGACCTTCCTCGACATGCCGAACCCCAACGTCGTCACGATCAGGGTCTACGATGGGAGCAACAACCTGATCCACGAGACGTCCAACGGAACGGGACTCGTCGTGGGCGCGGACAACAGCGCCTTCTGGGGGATCGTATCGTTGACGCCGATCGCGCGGGTGGAAATCACCGATACAGCCAACGACGGCGACGATGTGGCCTATGACAATTTCCGCTTTGCCGCCACGGTCACCGCGCCGCCGATCTCCTTCAGCGGGATACTCAAGAAGTATTCCGATGACACGCCGGTCGGCGGCGCACGGATCGAGCAGGTCGAAAATGCCGCTATCTATACCACGACGGTTGCCGATGGAACCTTCACGCTATCCGGTCTTCCCGCGGGGACGGAATTTTCGGTCAGAATGACAGGGGATACGGCGACCTACGTTCCAACCTACACCCGTGTCATCCAATCAATGACAAACGTCACCTCCGGCCGTCCCTTCAACCTCTTTACTCCGGCCGAGATATCGGTTTGGGGGGTGACCGGCGGCAACGGGGCGATTCGGGGCCGGGTCATGAACGGCGCCAATATCGACGCCGGTTATGTAAGCGGTGCGACGGTCAGCTGCACAAGCTCGTCGGGAAACACTTACACCGTTGCCTATGAAGACAATTCGAACAATTTCACCACGGGAACGGGGACGTCCGCAAACGGCAAGTATTACATCCTGAACGTGGTCGAAGGGGACACTGTGACAGTCTCGGCCGCCCATCCCTACTATACATTTCCCCAATCCCGGCAATTCAAGACCCACGACGGCTCGGTCAACCAGGCCACCGTCAACGGCGCCGCCGTCTACGGGCGGGTCGCCATCGGCGGCTACATCATGAATACAGCGACCCCGGCGGCAGGGATCAAGCATGCAACGATCGAACAGGTCGGCGCAACGGCGCCAATCAATGCGACAACCTCGAACGGGGACGGTTCCTTCTACCTGAGCGTGCCCGCGACAACGACTTTCCACCTCAAGTTCAGCAAGCCACAGGCCACGACGGCCCAGGCCCCGACCTACTCGGCCAACATGTCGTTCGCGGCAGATGCGCCGGCCATGGGCGACTACAAGC
>JAZDKM010000479.1:0-2892 GCA_043803085.1 Planctomycetota bacterium | reverse complement strand
GGATAGTCGGCCGTAAAGCACGCGGTGCAGTATTGGCTGCGGGGCATGCGCACACAACTCAGCATACCCTCCACGGACAGGTACTGCAGCGAGTCGACCTCCAGAAAGCGGCAGATCTCCTCCACGTTGCGGCCGGTGGCTACCAGCTTCGACGGGTCAGGAAAATCGATCCCGAAATAGCAGGGGTGGCGGATGGGCGGGCTGGCCACGCGCAGATGAATCTCCTCGACGCCGGCCTTGCGTAACGCACTCATCTTCCCGCGGGTGGTCGTGCCGCGCACCACCGAATCTTCCACCACCACCAGGCGTTTGCCGCGCACCGCGGCCTTGATCACGTTCAGCTTCATCTTCACCACCAGATCGCGCCGGTCCTGGCTGGGGAGGATGAAGGAACGGCCCACGTAAAAGTTCGTGGTGAACGCACGGCCGAGGGGAATGCCACTGGCCTGGGCGTAGCCCTCGGCGGCGCAGCGCGCGCAGTTGGGCACGGCGGCGGCCATATCGCCGTCGGCCGGCGCTTCCTCCGCCAGCTTGCGCCCCAGGGCGACGCGGACCAGGTGGACGTTGTCGCCGAACACGTCGCTGGACGGGTCGGCGAAGTAAATCTGCTCGAAGATGCAGGCGGCCCCGCGCCGGCGCCCGGGCGGACCGAACCGTTCGCTGTGCATCCCCTCCTCCGTGATCGTCACGATTTCGCCCGGCTCGATGTCGCGCACGTATTCGGCATCCACGATGTCCAGGGCGCAGGTCTCCGACGCGACGACCACGGCGCCGTTGGCCACCCGTCCGAGGCTCAGCGGGCGGAAGCCCAGCGGATCGCGGATGGCCACCAACCGATCGCGAAACAGCAAGAGCAGACAGTAGGCCCCCTCCAGGTGGTCGAGGAGCTTGGGCAGCGAACCGCCGTTCTCGCGGAACTCCGGACTGGCCAGCAGGTGGACCACGACCTCTGTGTCGCTGGTGGTCTGGAAGATGTGACCCTGGGCTTCGAAGCGGCGGCGCAGTTCGGCCGCGTTGGTGAGGTTGCCGTTGTGGGCGATGGCCACCGGGCCGGCGGCGCACTCGAACAGCAGTGGTTGGGCATTGGCCTCACAGGACAGTCCCGCGGTGGAGTAGCGGACGTGACCGACGGCGGTGGGGTTGCGGAGGGCCTGCAGACTTTCGGCATCAAACACCTGGGTCACCAGGCCGGAGCCGGCACGGCGGAGGATGCGGTGGCCGTCGGTGGTGCAAATGCCCGCCGATTCCTGACCGCGATGTTGTTGGGCGTAGAGTCCCAGGTGGGTCAGTTCAACTGCGTCGGGGGGCCCCACGATCCCGAACAGTCCGCAATGATGTTTGAGGCCGTGGCAATTCACGAATGGGCCGATACTGGTTGGGGGCTACACAAGGTCCTTCGCCCGTGATATGAAGAACCTAGCGGTCGAAAGCGCCGGCGTCAAGCAACGCTGCACCCCATGCGAAAAGGGTGCTGTACCGCTCGATTGGGGTGGCATGGGTCTCTATCGCCGTATGCCGGGCGATAGAGACCCGTGCACTGCTCCGCCCACGCGGAGTCCCTTGTAGTTGACCGTCGGTCCGACATCGGTTCGGAGGCAGGGGCGCTCGATGAAGGCCACCGCCGAAAGGAGCGAAGGGCCGCAGAGGGGCTCTAAATGGCTCCCCGCTTTACTGGTCACAGCGGGCGTGCTGGTCTACGCCAACAGCCTGTCCGGCCCGTTCATCTTCGACGACGACAACAGTATCACGGAGAACCCGTACATTCGACGGCTGTGGCCGATCTGGGAGGCCATGTCCGCCCCGCACCAGGCGACGGTCGCAGGTCGCCCGGTCGTGTCCCTGTCCTTGGCCCTCAACTATGCGGTAGGGGGGCTGGACGTGCGGGGTTACCACATCTTCAACGTGGCGATCCACATCCTGTGTTCCTTCGTGCTATTCGGCATCGTGCGGCGGACGCTGGTCGGCCCGGTCCTGTCCGCGTCGTACAGTGCGAACGCCGCCTGGCTCGCGGGGGCGGTGGCCCTGATCTGGCTGGTCCATCCCCTGGTGACCGAGAGCGTGAACTACGTCATTCAGCGGACCGAACTGCTCATGGCATTGTTCTACCTGCTGACCTTGTACGGCGCGCTCCGGGGATGGAGTTCGGCACGGCCTCGCGGCTGGTTTGTCGGGGCGGTGGTCGCCTGCGCGTTGGGGATGGGCAGTGAAGAGGTGATGGTGTCGGCGCCGGTCGTGGTGCTCTTGTATGACCGGCTGTTCGTCTCCGGTTCGTTTGGGGGGGCGCTTCGGCGCCATCGGGGCCTGTACGCCGGTCTCGCGGGGACGTGGATCATCCTGGCGGCCCTCATGCTGCCCGGCCCGCGGAGCGATTCGGTGGGCTTCGACCACGATGTCGCGGCGCTGGATTATCTGTGTACCCAGGCGGGCGTGATCCTCTGGTACCTGCGTCTGGCGTTCTGGCCCGATGCACTGGTGATTTCGTACAACGATTGGCCGGTGGTCCATTCCTTTGCTGAGAGCGCGCCTGAGATTCTAGCGATCTTGGCCCTGCTGGGCGGGACGGGGTGGGCGCTCTGGCGGAAACACGGGTTGGGTTTCCTGGGTGTGTGTTTCTTTCTGATTCTGGCGCCCACCTCCAGCTTCGTTCCCATCGTGACCGAGGTGGCCGCGGAGCGGCGTGTGTATCTGCCGCTCGCGGCGGTCGTCGGGGCTACCGTCATCGGCGCCCACGCGGCAATATGCCACATGGTGAGCCGTCGGCCGTCGCAATCTCGTAGTTTGTCGGCGATCCAAGGCGGCTTGGCGATTGCCGTGGCCGGGCTACTCGGTTGGGGTACCGTGGAACGCAACCGGGATTACCGCTCCGCGACGGCGATCTGGGGCGACGCAGCC
>JAZDKM010000478.1:0-3487 GCA_043803085.1 Planctomycetota bacterium | reverse complement strand
CTTCCATCTTTGGATAACCCCTCCGACAAGTCTGACGGGATATCTCCCCACCTACTCATCGATTAGTAACTCTTCAGGGTCTTTCAACAGGGTGGGCCGGCCCTTTATTCTCCGCACCGGCGCCGAGGTTTCCGGATGGGGTGTTCAGGGGGGGCTGGGTGTGCTCTTCGCGCACGTGCTTGACGACCGGAATCCCAGAAACGGTCTCGCCGGCGTGGTTGTAACGGCGCAGGGTTCGAGCAAGACCTATCCGGTGATCTACCGGGATGATGCGGGTGCTTTCGGCGGCCAGTCGACGTATGGAAACGGCGAGTATTATGTGCTCAATGTGGATCCCAACGATACGGTAACCGTGACGGCGCAAAAAAACAGTTGGGTATTCACGGCGAGGGTCTATATTGCCCACGCCGATGCCGTCGGCCAGGGAAATGCTTCCATCGGTTTCCGTTCGATCGCGGGGACCTGGAGTTTGGTCAACCTCGATAAACAGGATGGCCAGGATAATTGGGCATCGGGTGCCAGACGGTATCTCTTCAATGCCGACGGGACGGGAACGATAACGGGCAATGTCAATAATAACGGAACGATCAGTAACACGGCCGAAAATCCCTTCACGTATACCCTGACCCGCAATGCAGACGGCAGCTATCAGCTTCCTCTAACAGTAAATCAGGCCGTCCGCGATTACAGGGTAGCCTTTTCCGACAACGGCAACATGGCGGTCATCGACGGGACGACCCGAGCCGGGTGGGTAAGATTGATGACGCTCATCAAGATCGACACCGGCAAGACCTACAGCGCCGCCGACGTGAACGGCGAGTACTACAACATCGGCTTCGAGCGGAACACGACCAACGTGGCCGATCCGCCAGATAACGGCAACGGGGCCTTCATGGCGATCTCCGGGGTCACTACCTTCAACGGCGCAGGGTCTTATAGCTACATCGGCACGGCCAACTCCGTCAAAATCGACGGAAGCAACCTGATCTGGATGGACGACCAGACCCAGACAATCCGGTCTTACTCCGTCGCCGCTGATGGGACCTTCACGGCAGGCTCCGGCGCCTTCCAGGGGGTGTTTACCGGCAACGGCCTTGCCGGCGTCGGGGGCGGCGCCTTTGTGAACGGCGTCAACAACCAGGTCGGCTACTTCTTCATGAAGAAGGGCGACCGGACCTACCAGCAGACCGACCTGGCCGGCAAGTGGGCTCTGGTTGGCTTCGGAGACGATAAGAAGACCGTCGAGTCACAGAGCTTTGCCGCCCATATTGGAACGTTTACATGTGATACCGCGGGTCAATGTAATTTAAAATTGAAGGGAGCAAGAAACGGCGTTATCGGCTACGACAGCGGGACGGTCAATTTTACCCTGGCTGCCGACGGCAGTTTCGGCGCTTCGCTTGTGGATCCGGCAACAACGCCTAAGCCGCCCGCTTATGCCGGCGCCATCGGTAACGACGGCAACACCATGATCTTCAATGTAAGTTTCGACCCTGCTCAGACCTGGCACAGGGAGATCTTCATCGGCGTCCGGGCGAACGCCATCGGCGATCTGGCCGGCGACATGGCTCAGGTGACGACCTTCTCCAGCGAGGACGTCTTTAACGCCGCGGCTTCATCCTCGACCTTGATCAATTTCGAGGATCGGGATACATCCGCGGGCAGGGTCTCCTTCGCCGGCAACGAATACGCCGGTTCGGGGGTGACCTTCTCTTCGCCCAACGCCCAGCCGTTGTGGGTCTATCCGCCGCCCACCAGCAACTGGACGTGGCCTTCCAAATACCTGTCGCCCGGCAATGCGCCGTTTGAGGGCGGCGACAGCGACGAGGACAGCCTGACCATGATGTTCAGCCCCGCGGTTGCGGCCGTCGGCTGGACCTTTCTCGATATGCCGAATCCCAACGTCGTCACGATCAGGGTCTATGACCAGAGCAACAACCTGATCCACGAGGCGCTGAACGGTGCGGGAATCGTCCTGGGCGCGGACTATAACACGGCCTTCTGGGGGATCGTGTCGCCGACGCCGATCGCGCGGGTGGAAATCATCGATACGGCAAACAACGGGGACGATGTGGCCTATGACAATTTCCGCTTTGCCGCCACGCTGGCCTATCCAGCCCCCTGGGCGGGGTCGTTTCATAACCAGGACGGCCAGTATTACGGCGATTTCGGCGTAGCGGATCCGGGCCACATCCTTCAATCCGTGGCGGTGACCGGTGAGGGTATCAGCGGCACACTCTATCTGACCCACCGGCCGGATGCGGGCCAGTGGTGGACCCCACAGCAAATTAATTATGGGGCGAATCCTCCGGCGAACGCCCAGTATCAGATCGTCGTTACCGGCCCGGCAGGCAGTCAGACCTACGACCGCACGATCGACGGCGGCGTAGCTGATTTCGCAACCAGTTTGACGCCGACCGGCAATGTCACCGGCGCTCTTAACTTCACCTTCACGGGAATCACCGGCGCCAACTATGCGGTGCATCTCTTAGACGCCAACGGGTTGCACGTCTGGATGTCTCCCACGTCGCCATCCACAACAGTGGCGTATGCGGGCCCGACCCTGCCTGCGGGTACGTACAACTACATAGTTCACAGCTTCATCGGCAGCAACACCTCCATCGCGCAGGGCCAGTTCACCTATACGCCGGGCCTTCCCTATACGCCGATGGTCTTTAATGTGCATTCAAGCGACGGCTACCACACCTACCTTGACGTCACGATAAAAAATAGCTTCACCGGCACGTTGCCGGATGCGATCACTGCAATCAACGTCACCGGACCCGGCGGGAGCGTGATCGCCACAAGGCCAGATTTTGTCTATTACCCCGAATTCAGGGAATTTTTGGTGAGGCTGCCCGGTCAACCGGCCCTCGGCAATTACCAATTCGAGGTTACGGGCCTGTCGCAGACAACCACAGGAACCGACAACCAGGATGTCAATCGCAACATTCCGCTGCCGGACAAGAGCACCTTTATCTATACGCCTGGCGCTACTCCGACATTCAGTTGGGGGGCGGTCGATTACACGGAGGCGCCGCTCTATTACCGGTTGGTCATCAACGACATGGCGGGAAATCGTGTTTACTCCTCGGCAAGGGTTCAGGGGATGCTCTCCCATACGGTGCCCGCCGGGGTATTGCAGACGGATCAGAGTTACCAGTTCCAGGTGCGGGTCGATGACGCGGAATACGGGGACCTGCTGCAAAACGAATCCCGGGGCGACTATGAAACCTTCCCCCGTAAGACCATCTCTTACACCTATCAGGTGAAGATGGCCGCCGGGGCTCCGCTGCAGGATGTCGCGGTTTCTGTGGACGGGAATCCCAATCCCGATCCGTCCGCTGTCACCGATCCGGAGGGGATGTTCACCCTCACGGGCCTCACCGCAAGGAGCAATTTCTATGTGAAAATGGTCAAGGAGGATTATCTTCCCACCTACTCTGCCCGGACCAAGTCCCAGAATGACATCACTTGGGACGGCCGC
>JAZDKM010000477.1:0-23917 GCA_043803085.1 Planctomycetota bacterium | reverse complement strand
CTGGCGACGTCCACGAAGTGCTCGGAATCGATTCTGCCTGCGGTCTCGGCCTTGCTCTACGCCGCCGCAGGCTGACGATTGCCGCCCACCGTTGCACTCAGGCAAACTGCCGGCGGGTTACAAAAGGGCCAAACCCCAGCGGCGGGCAAAGCCCGCCCTACCAGTTTGTAGGTCGGGCTCTGCCCGACATTCTGTTCCAGCGGACAAAGCCCGCTCCACGGGAGCTATGTACCCTGGCCTCCCCTTAGGGCCTCGATCAGCCACGGGGGTGGGCGGATCGGTTTTCCCGAGGCGTCGGTGACTGCGTGTACGGTGTGCCCGTGGGCGATCTCCGCGTCTCCCTCCGCATGAACGATCCGCACGTCAAACCGCACCCGTGCTTTGCCCTGTACGGCCGCCGAGGTCGTGACCGCCAATTCGTCGTCATACTGTGCTCGGCCGACGTAGTTGACGTGGGCCTCCACGATCGGCAGGAACACGCCCTTCGTTTCCATCTCCGCGTAGGGCGTACCGGCGGCGCGGAGCCATTCGGTGCGTGCGCACTCGAACCACTCCAAGACCCGGGAGTTGTAGTACGTCCCCATCCGGTCGGTCTCGCTGTAACGGACGCGAAGACGAACTACGCTTGTCTGTCCCTCCATACCGATACCCTCCACCACCGCATCGGCCGCGGTCCCCGGTGCGCCACGCGGCGCCAGCACGCCACGGCCCTTCGGCGACTATTCTGCGGCGACTGCGGCCGATGGCAAGTGGTCGGGTGGGCACCCGCCTGCCCCTCTCTTGACGAGCCCGGCCGTCCGCCGCTATGGTGATCGCCGCAAACCAAGGGTGATGCGTGCCTGCTGTCGATTGGCTCCCGGCACTGACGCGAATGTTTCCTAACGCCCCACTTGTGGAGCGACTCTGATGTCCCGGCACCTACGGATGATCTGGGCCGGTGTGGCATTGTGCCTTATGCCCCTGGCCTGTGATCACCAGCAGAAAAAAAAAGGTGAGATGGTTTCAGGAACGGCCGACCCCCTCGTCGGCTCCAAAGCCTTTCGCGATACCATTGCGGAAGTGGCCTCGGTGGAGGGCCTTCGCGGGATGCGCGTACGCGGTTACGGTCTGGTGGCCGGTCTGGGTACGCGCGGTTCAAAGGAGTGCCCTCCCAACGTGCGTCGCCGGCTGCTGCAAGAGATGTACAAGATGGAGCAGTTCGCCAAGGCCGGCACCGACGCCCTCCCGATCACCCCCGAGCAGATCATCGACGATCCGGACACGGCCGTGGTGAGCGTTGAGGGCGAGATTCCCGGTGCGGCCTCGGCGGGCGAACGATTCGATCTGACCGTGCGGGCCCTGCCCGGAACTCAGACCATCTCGCTGGAAGGGGGGCGGCTTTACGACTGTGACTTACGGATCCAACAAGAGCGGGAGGGCGGCGATATCGAAGGGCAGGTCCTGGCGGCCGGGGCCGGACCCGTGTTCATCAACCCCTGGTCCAAGACGGAATCGGCCGCCACCCGGACCGATCCACGAATGGGCACGATCCTGGGCGGGGGCACGGTGAAGCAGGATCGCCGCGTGCGTTTGGCGCTGGTGCGTCCTTCTTACCGGCTGGCGAACGCCATCGCCAACGGCATCAACACGCGCTTCCCCCGGCAGGACAAAGTCGCCGACGCCCAATCCGCGGCCTATGTGAAACTTCGCATCCCGCCGGCTTACGCAGACGACCCGCTCCACTTTTTAGAGGTGGTGCGACACCTGTATCTCCCCACCGCCCCGGGTTTTCTCGACCGCCGGGCCGTCGAGTTGGCCGATGAAATCCTCGATCCCGCGGCGGCGCACCTGGACATCGTGCTCGCCTTCGAGGGGATCGGGCGGACGACGCTCCCACGTCTGCAAAAGCTCTATAGCGATCCACGTGATCATGTGAGTTTCCACGCGGCCCTTGCCGGTTTGCGGCTGGAGGACTCGGCCGCGGTGCAGCCCCTCGCCGCCCATGCCTTCAACGCGCGCAGTCGCTATCGGATGGCCGCCGTTCAAGCACTCGCTCAGGCCCAGGATTTGTATCGGGCGCTGACGATATTGCGGACCCTTCTGGACGATCCCGATCCCCGCATCCGCGTCAGGGCCTATGAAGGTCTGCTCAAGCACGGCGACGACACGGTCATGTCCACCATTGTGGGGGGCGACAACTTCGTCCTCGACGTTGTGCGCAGCACCGGCGAGAAGTTGATCCATGCCAAGCGGACCGGCGAGCGGCGGATTGCACTATTCGGCAACCGGATCCGCTGTGTTCCGCCGCTGTTTTTCTGCGACGAGGAAGGCATGCTCACCATCACCGCGGAAGAGGGCGATGAGAAGCTCACCCTCCTGCGCAAGACGCCGTATTCCAACCGAGGGTCGCCGCCCATACCGGCCTCGTTCGACGTGGCGGAACTGGTCCCCATGCTGGGCGATGATCCGATGGTAGAGAGCGGCGAGCTGGTCAGAGGATTGGGCGTACCCTATTCGCTGGTGGTCAAGACGCTGGCGGATTTGTGTCGGGCCGGCGCCGTGAACGCCGACTTCAGGCTCGAACAGACGACCGTGCCCGAGATTTTCGGCCCCCTCCGCGAAACCGGCCGAGAAGAATCCGACCTGTAGAATGAGCTACAAGCTAGGGCGTTCCGTGAACAGCCACGTTGGTGAGACTCCGCAGCCGACGCTGACCGATGACCGGCGCCAGGGGGGTTACTCTGTGGTGATACCGGTGGTCCTCGCCCTGCTCATGGCGGCCCCGTCGATTCGCGGCGGCTTTTTGTCCGGCGATGACATTCAACTGGTCCGCGATCACGTGCTGGTCAACCACCCGTCTTTCGAGCACCTGCGTAAGCTATTCGCTATTCCTCACCGCGACCTCTATCAGCCGGTGCCGTTGGCCACTTTCGCCTTGAACTTCGCGGTGCTGCGGTGGCTGGGGCCGGCCCCCAGCGCCGAGGGGGCTCAGGCCGGCGCCTGGCTGTTCCATCTGACCAACGTATTGATCCATGTACTCAATGCCGGGCTGGTGTGGCGGCTGGTTCGCAGCGTCACCGGGCGCAAGGGACTGGCCTTGGTCGCTGCCTCACTTTTCGCCGTACACCCGCTCAACGTGGAATGTGTCGCCTGGCTGAACGGACGGATGATGATGTTGTCCACTACGTTCACCCTGGCTTCGCTGGTGGCCGCACAGGGTGTGCTCGAGCGGCCCGGCGTGAGGCGCATCCTCTTGACGTTACTTGCGGTCGTGTTGGCGATGATGAGCAAGGTGAGCGTGGGCCTGCCCGTGCTCCTATTGCTCATACCCTTCGTGCAGCGCCGGCGTCCTGCGGGGCGATGGTGGGTCATATGGGTGTCGGCCGTCGTGATCACAGGGTTTTTTGCAGTCCTCAATCTTCGGCTCTCCCGTGGTCAATTGGATACAGGCGCTGAGGTTTTGGAAGGTTCACGGCTGGTTCGCACCGTGCTTGCCCTGGGGTGGTACGTCCAGCGCTACTTCATCCCGGTCGGCCTGGCCCCCTGGCACCCCACGGAGAAAGTCGTCGACTTCTCGCACCTGCAATTTCCCTCGGCTGTGGTGGTGGTTGCGGCTTTGCTCCTGGTCACGGTGCTGTTTCTGCGCTACTCACGCACGGGCACGGCCGGCATCGTCTGGTTTTTCGCCACCGTCGCCGTGACGCTGCCATTTGTGCCCTCGCGCAATCTGATGGCGGCGGAGCGTTACGCTTATCTTCCCGCCATCGGTTTCCATTGGATCATCGCCGTAGGGTGTGTGCAAGCCGTCGCCGCGTTGCGCAGGCGCTCCGGGACCAAAGCGGCGTTGCCGCTCACTGCGGGTATCTCCGTGCTCGCGTTCGTGACTTTGCTTGGCCTCTCGTGGAAAACCACCGGCTACTATCGGGACAATGTCACCCGGTGCCGCCGGACTGCCGAACTCTACCCCGCGCATGCGGGGGTCTGGACGCGGCTGGCCTGGGCCCACTACGACGCCGGCGAATACCAACAAGCCGTGGAGACGGCGGACCTCGAACTCCAACACCACCCCGAGCATACCCGGAGCGATGTCTGGCAAGTCCAGGGCTTGTCCTTGCTACGGGCGGGGGAGGCGGATGAGGCCGTCGCAAGGATCGAGGCCGCCGTGCAGATCGATCCCGCCGGCGGAATGGCTCACGTACGTCTGGCCACGGCCCTGGCGGAGATTGGGCGGTTGGATGACGCGGTCCGGCACTACCGGCGGGCCGTCGAAATCCTGCCGAACTACAACCCCGGCATCATCGGGCTGGCGCAGACCTATCGGAAGCTGGGCCGGTTGGATGAAGCGGCGGAGATGTTCGAGAAGGCGCTGACGAACAACCCTTACGATCCGCTCGCAGCCGCCCAGCTGGCGGAGATGGAGTTGGCCGCAGGGCGGACGCAGACAGCGACGGCACGACTGGAGAAGCTGCTGCACTGGATGCCCGAAAACGCAGGAGCGCATAGCAACCTCGGGCTCGGCTATCTGAGATCGGGCCGGATCGACGATGCGCTCCGCGAATACCGGGCGGCGCTGGCGCTCGACCCGAAACTGGTCCCGCCCCGCTTGAACCTGGCGGCTTTGCTGGCGCAGCGGGGTGCGGCGGAGGAGGCCGGTCTCCACTTCCGGCGCGCTGCCGAGCATTGTGGGTATACCGACCCCGAGGTCCTGTTACCCTACAGCGATTTCCTGATCGCGCAGCGTGATCTCCGTGGCGCGGCCGGGCTTTGGACGCGGGCCCTGGAACGGAAACCGAGTGACACCGTTTTGGCATCCTGGTATGCCTGGGTGTGTGTGCTGGCTGAGCAATGGGAGCCTGCCCGGCAGGTCCGGCGGAACCTGGGCGAGGCCGGAGCCGGGCCTGTGGCCGCTACCCTGGTGGGCATCATGCTCGACGTGCACGCCGGCACGCCTGAAAGTGCCGCGTGTGGCGTCTTGCGTCTGTGCCAGGATCAGTCCGCCGAAGGGCGCGAGGTCCGCGTGCGGCTCCAACAGGCGCTGGAAGCCTATGCCGGTCGCCATGCCGAGAATCCGTGGCCTCACTACCTGATAATCATGATGCGTCAGGCTGACGGTCGAATCGAGGGTGCCCGGTCAGCGTTGCAGGCGTTCGAGCAGGTGTGTACGGATGCCGAGTGGATCGCTCGAGCGCGGTTGTTGCTCGCCCGTCCGGCTTCGCACCCGGTGGAACGCGATACCCCACCGGAGTAATCCACCACAGAGCTGTGGGGTCCGCGCTCGCGGACCACGCCCAATGCGGTGCAGCAAGCAAGCCCTCACTCGGGTTCCTCGGGCTCCAGTTCCAGGATCGCCTCGGGGATGAAATCGAGCAGGTCCCAGGCCATCAGCGAAAGGCGGCCTAGCTCCTCCGCGGCGATGTCGCCCGCGAGTCCGTGTAAATACACGCCCAAAACCGCGGCGTCGATTCGGCTCATCTGCTGACCGAGCAACCCGGCGATCATGCCAGTGAGCACGTCGCCGCAACCCCCCGTGGCCATTCCCGAGTTGCCGGTCGGGTTGACGTAAATGCGTTCGCCATCGGTGACCACCGTCCCCGCTCCCTTGAGCACGACCGCGGCCCCCGTCCGCAAGGCCAGTGCCACGGCGGATTCCTCGCGGTCATCCAAGTCAGCATCCACCTTTAGACCTTTGGCCAGCCGACGCAGTTCGCCGGGGTGGGGAGTGAAGACGACCTGGTGAGGCCAGGACGCCTCCCATCGCCCTGCGGCGGCAAGGGTATTGAGGCCGTCGGCGTCGAGCACGATGCTGCCGGAGTAATCCTTCAACAGTTCGAGGATGACGTCGGCGCTGAGGCACGGATCCAGCCCCGGCCCGAGGGCCACCACGTCCGCCCCAAACTCAACGGCGATGGCGCTGAGCGGCGGCCCGCCCGGAGTAAAGCGCCGCGTCGTGGCGCAGGGTGCCAGCCGGGCGACCTCGGGCTGGGCTTCGGCGGTGCTCAGGATTTGCACCAGCCCGGCACCCGTGCGCATGGCCGCATTGGCCGCCAACGCCGGGGCCCCGACCATACCGATTTCGTTCATCCGCCCCCCGACGATCAGGATGCGTCCTACCTCGCCCTTGTGGGCGTCGTCAGCGCGCTCGGGCAGGGCGGGGAGGTCGTCGATCCGAACAAGCTTATGGGTCATGGTTCCAACTCGGTGCCGGGATGCGGGCCCGCGAATCGGCCGCCGGCGTCGCCCCGTCCCCTACGATGTGACCCGGCGGTTGATCTGCGCGGCAATGTACCCGGCAGCGAAGCCATTGTCGATGTTGACCACGGCAACGCCGGAAGCGCAACTGTTCAACATGGTCAACAGAGCGGCCAGCCCGTGGAAGCTCGCCCCGTACCCGACGCTGGTGGGCACCGCGATGACGGGACAATCCACCAGACCGCCGACCACGCTGGCAAGCGCACCCTCCATCCCCGCCACCACGACAATCACGGGGGCGGCCTGCAGCGCACCGGAGTGGGCCAACAGGCGATGGATGCCGGCCACCCCCACATCATAGAAGGTTTGGGTTTTCTGCCCCATGATCTCGGCCGTCTCGCGGGCCTCCTCCGCCACCGGCAGGTCACTCGTCCCTGCACTGACGATCGCGATGGTACCGCCACCCCCGGTCGATTCGATCTGCTGGATCGTGATCGTACGCGCCAGCGGATTGTACGCCGCCGTGGGGAAGCGCCGACTGACGGCCTCGAACATTGCGGGTGAGGCCCGCGTGCCCAGCACGTTTCCCCCCTGCGCCACCCGGGCCTCGATGATGGCGGTCACCTGCTCGACGGTCTTTCCCTCACAATAGATGACCTCGGGAAAGCCGCAGCGCAACGCGCGGTGATGATCCACTTTGGCAAAACCAAGGTCCTCGAAGGGCATGGACCGGAGCGTTGAGATGGCCTGCTCGAGGTCGACGCGGTCCTCTCTGACCGCGTTCAGCAACTCTCGAATGCGGGACTCATCCATGGGGGGCCATAGTATGTCCGGCCGCCAATCGCGTTTTCACGCGGCGGCTTGGGCGAGGTGCCGCTTGGCGAGGGTGACCAGGTTGGCGAAGACGGCCGGGTCGTGAATGGCCAACTCGCTGAGCATCTTGCGGTTGAGAATGACCTGGGCCTGCTTCAGCCCGAAGATGAAACGACTGTAAGGCAGCCCATGCGCTCGGCAGGCCGCCGTCAGGCGGATGACCCACAGCGTGCGGAAATCCCGCTTGCGGGCCCGGCGGTCGCGGTAGGCATAGCAGCCCGCGCGGGCGGCGGCCTCGCTGGCGGTGCGGAAGAGCTTGCTGCGGCCGCCGCGATAGCCTTTGACGGCGCGGAACAGCTTCACTTTGCGCCGGTGGCGGGCGGCTCCAAGTCGGGCACGGGGCATAGGCGATGGCTCCTGCAATAACGGCGGCCGATGGCTAGGCGCCGATGGCCGCCTTGATTTTTCGGCTAGTGGGTCCGGACAGGAAGCTGGGTTTGCGCAAGCCGCGGCGGCGGTTGCCGCTCTTTCCGCTCATCAGGTGCCCGGCGAAGGACTTCTTGTAGCGGACCTTGCCGCGGGCCGTGACTTTGACTCGTTTTCTGAGCCCCTTGTGGGTTTTCATTTTCGGCATTGCGACACCTCGTTGCTTCCTGCGGAACGCAAACCGGACAGTATAGCATCCCCGCCCGCGGGTTCAAGCCGTCTTTCCCAAAAATGCGGGGCACCCTGCGCCCCACAGGCTAGCAGCCTGTGGCAGAAGCTGTGGCACAGGCTTCCAGCCTGTGTTTTCATGGGCAACCTGCCTGCCAGTAGGCAGGGATGCCCGTGCCACGCCGCTCTTGGCCACTCTTACCACTCATGAACCGCCGGGGCCTTGACCCGGGGCGCGGTCTTGCCAATGAAAGGACTCCCCGGACTGGTAGAGCGCTAGGCGCTTCTGCAACTCGGGCAGGACTTCGGCCGGTCCGTTCCGCTCCACCATCCCGATGGCCTGTTGAAGCGTGGCGATGGCTTCGCCGAAGCGTCCGGCCTCGGCGTACGCCGCCGCCAGGATGTCCAAGTAGCGCGGGTCCGGCGCCGAGGTTTGGCGGCAGACGAACTCGGCGCGGCTGACCGCCTCGGCCCCGTTGCGAAACTCGGGGCGGGGACAGGTCGCATAGAACCACGCCAGCGTGCTGCTCAGGCTGAGGTCCGTCGGTGCCAGTTTCAGGCCCTCTTCCATCACCGTCACCGCCTCTGCTGGGCGGTCGAGACGGATCATCGCTTCGAAGAGCTGCACGCGCACGCCCGCGTCTTGCGGTGCCGAGGCCAGCGCCTGTCTGAGCGACTCAGCCATCTCGGACGGCGATCCACTCTGGCCAAGCACCATCCGCGCCGCGCGGGCTTCCGCGGAGGCGGGGTCCTTCTCCACCACCGCCTTGAACTGGGCTGAGGCTTCCTCCCGCATCCCACGACTCAGATAGTAGCGTGCCAGTCCCATGTGCGCGGAGACCAACAGGGGATTCAGTTGCAGAGCCCGTTCAAAGCAGCGTACTGCCTGGTCCTCCTTGCCGGCGACTAACAGGATCTTGCCCAGGTTGTCGTGCCACCGGGCGTCACCGGGGTCGAGCATCACTACCCGCTGGAAGCAATCCATCGCCTCGTCGTATCTCTCCGCCAGGAACGCCAGTTTGCCAAGATGCGACAGAGCATTGACACTGGTCGGATCCACTTGGAGGGCACGCTGGTAGTGCTCGCGCGCCCCGGCCACCTCGCCCCGGTTCTCCAAGGTGACGCCAATGCTGCACTCGTACCAGGGAATGCATGTTTCGATGCGATCAAAGCCGGCGGTCCGATTGCTCGGTCCCAGCAGGAGGGCAAGACCCAGGGCCAGGCCGGTGGCCTGCAGCCAAAGCAGGTCGCGGCGCCAATGGGCCGCCCGCACCAAAGCCCAAGAGGCGGAAACTACGATGATCGGCAACGCGGGCAACCGATAGCGCGGTGAATACCAGAAAACGGCCACCAGCCCGAAGGGTATGGCGAACATGAGCAGCTCAGGCAGATGGCGAACGGGGCGACGCAGCATGACCACCAGCCCGACGAGGGCCGGCCCCATCAGCCAAGCGGTTTTCACCGGCGTCCAGCGCAGCCGGTCCGCGAACCCGCTCCGCATCTCCAGCACCGGATTGTAAATGTCTTCATAGTTGCGACCGGTCAGAAACCAGTACATCTTGCGGAGCACGAGTTTTGCCGTCCGGCCGGGATCCTCCCGCCAGAAGTCGAGCACCAGCTTGAGGTAATAGCGCTGGATGTCGCCCCAACTGCCGCGTTGACCGTTCGCCAACGCATATTGCTTCTGGACGTCCTCGAACAAGCCTTCGCGATCAACGGTAGTGTTCGGGATGCGGGTGTAGACCCCACTGGATCCGGGTTGATTGCCTTGCCGGAGGTTCACCGAAGTGACCGATTGAATCAGGAACCAATCTCCACTCACGTACCGGTTGTGCAGGGCCGAGGGCACGATGAACAGGATGGCGATGCCGACGGGAATCAGCGCACGCAGGGCGTCCGGCCAGCGCCTGGCTGACTGCCAGAACAACCACGGCCCGACCGCCAGCGCCAGGATCGTGGCCGGGGCATAG
The DNA here is from genome assembly GCA_043803085.1 of Planctomycetota bacterium. GTDB lineage: Bacteria > Planctomycetota > Phycisphaerae > UBA1845 > UBA1845 > JAAEQG01. The sequence goes on along the minus strand of JAZDKM010000477.1, from coordinate 14,312 downwards.
GAGAGACAAAGCAGTCCCAGGGCCACTCCGAGCACCACCCGCCTCCGCGGCGTCGGATGCGTCTGCATGCCGACCAGTTGCCCCCAGGTAAACGTGAGCAGCAGCAGTTGCAGGGTGCAGGTCAGCACCCGCAGGAAGAAGGAGGCTGGTTCAAGCATGAACAGGAATAATGCCGCGGACAGCAGGCCCACGCCCGGACTGAAACGGTTCCGTGCAAAATAGGCCAGCAGGCCTGCCGTCACGATGTCGATCAACAATTGAACGACATAGACGGTGATGAACGACCCGCCCAGGGCCCGCAACAATCCGAGCAGATAGGGGTACAGTGGCGCGGAGAAGAACGGCGTGTCCTGGATCAACCGCCCATCCGCGATGGTTTCGGCCAAAGCCCAGTACACCTTGGCATCCACCCGGGGTGCCTCGGCAAACGGGTTCTTGGAGACAAATTCGGCGAGGATGAACGCGCGGGCCACCAAGCCCACAAGGCAAATCCCCGCCAGGATGATCCAGAACCAGCATTCCAGCCGCGCGGGCCGGCCCGCAAAGGCGGCGACTTGGCCCGTCACCGCGTGATCGCGGGTTTCGCCGCTCTCCTGCACCTGCGTATGCTCCGTGGTCATGCCTGCCGCTCCGTCCTTGTCGTCTCTCCGCCCATGAACCTGTGACGCGGAGTCACACCGGGAGCGAGGCATCATACTTACGCTCGCCAAGCATTGTCCAGCCGGTTTCTCTCGGCCCGCTCCCTCACGGTCGCGGCTCTGAGAAGATGCGAACCGCACGACGCGCTACACCAGTCCGTCCCAGTGGGTGCTGTTGAAGATGCAGCCGGGGTCGCCGCTGTTGACGTGACCGAAGTAGGCGTCGGCCCGGGCGCGACACCCCCCGCAGTAGTATTTGAATTCGCACACTTCGCAGTGGTGCGTGCGCCGCTCACGATCGCAGAGCAGGTCCGCGAATTCGTTGTTGCGGAAGATCTCCAGGAAAGGGCGGTTGCGGACGTTGCCCAGCACCCGCTGCGGCATGTACACGCAGGGCGTGATCGTGCCGTTCGGCTCGATGCAGACGTACGTCCGTCCGGCCCCGCACCCGCCGAGGTATTTGGCCACGACGCGGGCCTTTTCACCGCCCCCGCCGCCGATGTGCGAACAGGACTGCAACCCCTCCAGCGGCGCGTGGGCCAGCGACACCCGGCCCAGTTGCGGGGCGGTGCTCAGGATGCTGATGCGCCCGGACTGCATCCAGGCGTTGAACGTCCGCAGCAACTGCTCGCGCTGCTGCGGCGTCAGGTCGGACGTGGTCATGTCCAACCCGCGGCCGACGGGGATGAAATTGAAATGAGCGAAACAGGAGGCCCCGAGGTCCACCGCGAACTGGAGCATGCGCTCGACTTCCTCGAAGTTGCTCTGGTGGATGCACATGGCTACACCCAGCCGCAGGCCCTCCTGGGCCACTACGTTCCTCATGCCCTGGACCGACCGCTGCCACATGCCGGGCTGACCGCGGAAGGCGTCATGCTTCTCGGGATCGACCGAATCGAGCGAAATCTCGACATATTTGACCCCGGCGCCGGCCAGCTTCCGGGCGTACGGCGGCGTGAGGGTCGTGCCGTTCGTGGCCACCGACGTGTGGATGCCATGATGGTGACACCGCTGAAGCACGGGCAACAGGTCCTTGGAGATGGTCGGCTCGCCGCCGGCAAACGACATCATCGGGACGTAGGCCGCTCCGATCTGATCGATCAGGTCGAGCTTCTCCGCCAGGGTCAGTTCGTCGGGGGCCTTGACGTGCTCGGCGTCTTGGTAGCAGTGCCGGCAAGAGAGGTTGCACTGGTTGGTGAAGTTCCAGATGACGATCAGCGGGGCGCTGAAGCGTTGCGGAAGCCTCAGGCCGAACTCGGACACGCTCCGGGCCGTGACCACGAACCCGCGGAGCGTGCTGCGGTGCTCAGCGATGCGCCGGCGGAAGGTCTCATCGGAAACACCGCCCTTGATACGCCTGATGAAGCAGTGCAGCGGCCAGTACTTGATGCTCTGCCACGCGGAAGCAGCCGGGTTGGCGTAGGACTGAATGACCTCCTCGATCATCGTCTTGCCGCCGCGGCGCGGTTTGGAGACGTAGCCGAGCAGCCGCTGCATCCACCCCTTAGCCAAGTAAGCTTCGAGTGGGTGCGAGTAGTCCAGGTGAATGTGCTTGTCGGGGCCGCCCGATCGGGCGTTCCCGCTCGCCGGGGTGGCATGCCCAAGCCTGCCGTCGGTAGGCGCGGGCATGTCCGGCATGAATTCCTCGCCAGGGTTGGACATGCCCGCGTTTTGCTTGGGCATGCCAGGCACGGCCGCGCGCCGGGCACGCGCCGCGTCCGCGTACTGCTTCGACGTGACCGTGCCGTCCTCGGGCCGGTCGGAATCCTTGTTCGGATTGGTCGAGACCGCGCCGGCGTGCCGGTATTCCTTGCCGACCTTGTGGGCCGTCGAACGGGCCGGCGCCTCCGTGCGGGAGTCGTAGCGACCGTTTCCCCGGCTGACCGGCGCGGGCGGACTATCATTGGACGCGCCCGTGTCGCTGGGTTGACACCCTCGGCTATCCTCTTGCGTCCCTCCGGGATTGGCCACGACGGCACCAGAAGCTCGCGACTTCATTCAGGGCTCTCCATCCGGGCGCCAAGTGGGCCGCACGGGTACGCCAGGGTGGGTCTCCTGATACTCAGCCTTGGACTGGGCGAACATCTTCTCGGTGAAGTCCCGGTACGTGGGCCCGCCGTTGTGGGCGCAAAACGGGTAGATGCCGTCCGGCGTGGAATACAGAATCACGCACCGCTTCACCCGCTCGGTATCGTAGTTGTAGCGGTCCATGAAGTGCATGCCGGCGGCCATCAGTGTCTTGTAGCTCTTCTTTTCTCCTTCCCCGCGGCCTTTGTCCTTGTTGGTCAGCCCCTGCAACGCCCGCACAAACGTCCACGGCTTGATCTCGCGGTTGACGTGCTTCCAGCGGTAGTGCTTGAAGAACAGCGCGGCGATCTGGAGCCGCTCCCACCCATTCGCCTTGGGCAGTGTCACCTCAGGGTGCCTGTCCTTGATCTTGCGGGCCAGATCGTTGAAGTCGGCCATCATCCCGAACATGTTGAACAACTTCGGGATCGGCACCGCCTCTTTCTCGGGGGTCACAAAGAAGTACGTCCCGAAGGCACAGTCGCTGTGGCAGCTCGACCGAATCTTCGGCTTGCCGTCAATGACCTCCATGATCCGCCCAAGGGGCGCGATCATCCCCAGCGGCCAGAAGTCACGCTCCAGGTCGGCCCCGCTCGCGGCGGCGAGATCATGGGCCAAGTCCCCTAGCGTGTAACGTTGTTGCTCCACTTCGCGGTGGCTGACCCGGCCGGTGAAGGCCACCGGCTGATAGCTGATGGCGCTGATCGCGTCGATATGCTCGACCGCGAACTTAAAGATGGGGCCGACCTGATCGTGGTTGTATCCGTTGATGACCGTCGGTACGAGAACGCACTTCAGACCGGTGCGCTGGCAGTTCTCGATGCAGCGCAGCTTGGTCTCGAACAGGGCGAGGCCGCGGGTTTTCCTGTAGAACTCATCACTGACGCCGTCGAACTGGAGATAGAGCGAGTGCAGGCCGGCCTCCACCGAGCGCTCGGCGAACTCCAGGTCGGCGTGGGTAATCCCGTTGGTAGCGATCTGAATGTGGGTGAAGCCCATGTCGCGGGCGGCGGCACAGATGCGGTGAAACTCCGGGTGTACGGTCGGTTCGCCTCCGGTGAATTGGATCGCCGTCGCTGGATAAGGGTGCTGGTTACGCAGGGCTTGCAGCATCTCGACCACCATGTCGTATGACGGCTCGGCCACGTAGCCGGCGGCGTTGGCATTGGCGAAACACACCGGACACGTCAGGTTGCACCGGTTCGTGAGGTCGATCTGCGCGAGGCACGAGGCTGACAAGTGTCGGTCGCACAGGCCGCAATCGCTCGGGCAGTGCCGCGCCCCGTACACCTGCGGCCGGCATACGCCGCGTTCGTCCTCAAACACGGCCCGAGTCGATTTCAGGTACATTCGCACGTCGCTATTCACCCGGTCGCGGAAGTACCCGTGCTCCGGGCAGGTCTTTTCGATGTACACCGCGTCATCGAGCACGTAGTAGCGGCCAAGGATGATACAGGAGCATTGCGGGCAAAGGGTCTCAACGGTCTTGGGCAGTTCCTGGATGATCGGTCGGATCGGCGCGCCGCCGTGCGTCGTCGTGGGTTGGCGGGGGCTTTGCCGCGTGCGATGCCTGCTCACGTCTTTGACGAACAAAACGTCGTGGTGCGGTTCGCTCCACGGGCCGCACGCGGGGCAACGGTATTCCAGATAAACCGCGTCCTCTGCTTCATCGAGCACGAACCGCGCCGGAACCAGCCCACGGCAACAGGGGCACTGTGCCTGGCAGACCCAAGGTAACCCGTGGTCCACCGGTGCGTACTTGCGGAGCGAGAGCTTGTAGGCTTCCAGTTCGGTCTCGGCCGTCTCGGGAGCGACCGCAGGCCGATGAATACCATCGATCGGCCGCTCAAGCCGGCCGGAGTGCGAGGCGCCGTCCTCGGGCGCGGTGGGCGCTTCTTCCGCGTCAATCGCCGGGGCGGGCGCGGACTTCGTCCGCTCCATCTCGGAGAGCAACTCCTGGTCCTCGAGGGTCGCCCGCTCCTCGGTTTTAGGACTCGCGGATCGAATCGTGGTCAAGGCACGCCTCCATTCGTGTCGGGGACCGGCGACCGGCGCATAAGTGCCCCCATTCCAGACCCAACCCCCCGCGAACGAGTTAGAGCCTAGTAGCGTTTCCGGCGACGCTCTCCTTCCGAAAGTCCATGGTGACGCGCACGAGCCGCGACCGCAAGGGGGCAGAGGGAATTGCGGAGGATGCGGCAAGAAACGTTGGCAAGCCGGGAGGGCGAGCCTCCCGGCGAGCCAAATCAACCTCGGCAGGAGCCTCGTCCTCCCAGTTCGCCAAAACCTCTGGCCCCACCCGTTGCGGATCTCATTCCGAAACTGCCTCGCCCGGATGGTGATTCTGGTTCGCGGCGGTATAATGAGACCCGGCCACGGCGCCGTAGGCGTGAGTCTTCAGGCGCCGGGGCCGATGACCGTCTGGCGGTGTACGATGAGCGTGGCGACCCCCAACACCACCCAACAGTTGATTCTGGCGTCGGCCAGTTCGCGCCGCGCCCAGCTTCTGCGCGAGGCGGGGTACTCGTTCAAGATCGTGGAACCCCCCATACCGGAACCGCAGACGCCGCGGCCGGGCGTCACCCCTGCACAGGAAGCTGAGGCCCTGAGCTACTTCAAGGCCCGGGCCGTGGCCGCCGTGGTCCGTCGGGGGCTGATCGTCGCTGCCGATACGGTGGTCGCCCACGGGTGCGAGGTGTTTGGGAAGCCGGCTGATGAGGCCGACGCACGCCGCATTCTCACCCGTCTGATGGGTACGGCACACCAAGTGATCACGGGCATCACCCTTCTCGACTCTGCCGACGAGCGCCGGGCCATCTCTCACGAAGTAACGCATGTGACCATGCGGCGGCTGTCACCCGACGAACTCGAGCAGTACCTCGCCACCGGCGCCTGGCAAGGCAAAGCCGGCGCCTACGGCATCCAGGACCGTGACGATCCCTTCGTTGAATCGATCCAGGGCAGCTTCTCCAACGTCGTGGGGATGCCCATGGAATTGCTTGAGCGTATGCTGCGCGATTGGCCACCGACGGCATAAGTTCAAAGTTCAAGGTTCGAAGTTCAAAATAGAGGATGCTGGGACATCGGAACTTTGAACCTTGAACTTCGAACTTTGAACTTTGAACTTCGTAGTCGGAGAATAGCGATGCCGATCTACGAATACCAGGCCAAGGATCCGGCGAAATCCTGCTCCACCTGTGCCCAACCGTTTGAAGCTCTCCACGGCATGCGCGATCCGCCGCTCGCTGCCTGCCCAAACTGCGGCCGGCCGCTGGTACGGGTGGTCAGCACATTCCGGGCCGATACCCGCCCCAGCGGCAGAAGCCAATTGAGCGATAAGAATCTCAAGCGGCTGGGGTTCACCAAGCTGGTCAACGAAGGGGGCGGCAAGTTTCGTAAGACGGTATGAGCACGGTCAGCCGCGTAGGCCGTCCGCCAGCGCCGGGTCCAGGATGCCGCCGGTGGCGGGATCATCCATGGTCGGCCGACAAGTGTGGAAATCGGTCAGCCGCTGGAACTGGTGGCCGACGGCCAGCAGACGCTCTTCGGCGAAGTGCGGGGCCATCAGTTGCAGCCCGATGGGCAGACCGCCGGAATCGAAACCGCACGGAATGCTCAGGCCGGGGATACCGGCCAGATTCACGGATACCGTGTAGATGTCGGCCAGATACATAGCCAGCGGATCGTTCGTTTTCTCGCCGAGCTTGAACGCGGTGAAAGGCGAAACCGGCGAGGCAATCACATCGACCTTCTGGAAGGCCGCCTCGAAATCGCGGGCCAGCAGGGTGCGCACTTCCAGGGCCTTGCGGTAATAGGCGTCGTAATAACCGCTGGAGAGGGCGAAAGTGCCCAACATGATCCGCCGCTTGACCTCCGGGCCCAAACCTTGATGCCGCGACGCGCAATACAGGTCGATGATGTCCTCGGGCTTCTCCGCCCGGATGCCGTAGTGCACGCCGTCATAGCGCGCCAAGTTGCTGGAGGCCTCGGCCGTCGCGACCAGGTAGTAGCAGGCCACCGCATACCGCATATGCGGGAGGTGGACTTCGACAATTTCCGCCCCGTGCCTACGGTAACCGTCCAAGGCGGCCTTGACCGCCTGGCGCACTTCGTCATGAAGCCCCTCGCCGAAGTACTCGGCGGCGTAGCCGATCTTGACGCCCTTCAGGTCGACGTCCAGGGAGGCGCTGTAATCAGGAACCGCGCGCTCGACGCTGGTGGAGTCACGTGGGTCGCGTCCGGCGATCACCTTCAGCACGAGCGCCGCGTCCGCCACGGTGCGCGTCAGCGGCCCGATCTGGTCGAGGCTGCTGGCAAAGGCCACTAACCCGTAGCGCGAGACCCGCCCGTAGGTGGGCTTCAGACCGGTGATGCCCGTCAGCGCGGCGGGCTGGCGGATGGACCCGCCGGTGTCGCTCCCGAGGGCGGCGGAAACCAGATCGGCCGCGACCGCCACTGCCGAACCGCCCGAGGACCCGCCCGGCACCCGCGCGGGGTCCCAGGGGTTTCGGGCGGGAAAGTAGGCGCTGTTCTCCGTGCTGCTGCCCATGGCGAATTCATCGAGGTTGGTCTTGCCCACGATGACCGCCCCGGCTGCTTCGAGCTTCTCGATCACGGTCGCGTTATAGGGCGAGCGGAAGTTGGACAGGCTCCGGGAGGCACAGGTCGTGGTCCCGAAGGAGGTACACATGTTGTCCTTGACGGCCACCGCGGCGCCGCCCAACGGCCCGAGGTCTTCGCCATTCGCCAGGCGTGCGTCCAAGTCCCGGGCACGCTGCAGCGCCCGCTCGCCCTCGACGCTGATGAACGCCCCCAACCGCCCGTTGTGCTTCTCGATAGCGTCGAGGCTCCGCCGGGCGACCTCGACGGCCGAACGCTGCTTACATCGTATGGCCGCGACGGTTTCGGTGAGTGTCATCAGTGGTACGAGGGATTCAGGTCAGGCGCTGTCCTGGTCCAGCACTTTCGGCACGCGGAAGAACCCGTCCTGGCGTTGCGGCGCGTTGGCCAGAATGACCTCGACCCCGGGCGAGGGCATGGCCACGTCGTCACGAAAGATGTTGACCACCGGCAACGCATGGGCCATCGGCGGCACCTCCGTCGTGTCCAACTCATTGAGCTGGTCCATGTAACTCACGATGGCCGACAGCTCGCCGGCCAACCGGATGATTTCCTCGTCGCTCAGCTTGAGTCGGGAGAGCAGGGCGACGTGCCGGACCAGGTTCTCGTCGATCTTCTCCGCCATGACAGGCGTGTTCCCTCCCCGCTGAGGCGCTGGACCACGCGTCGGTCTAGTTCGCTTGCTGGGGCGGGGGCCAGTCGCGCTTGAGGGGCTTCTGCACCAGCCCCATCCGGATCGCTTTGGCGGAAACCATGATACGGCAGACCTTACCGTCGACCAGCGCCCGGACCCGCTGGATGTTGGGTTTGAACTTGCGCTTGGTCCTCCCGGTGACTTTCCGCCCCACACCGCCGAGATACTTGGCCTTACCCCGCCGGGCGTACTGAAAGCCGGAGCGGGTTTTCTTTCCCAAAAAAAAGCATTCGCGGGCCATAACCGTTACCTCGCTGTGATTCCCATTCCAGGAGCCCGCTCGTGCACCGGGGGGAGAAAACCGAACCTATCCCGTTTTCTACGCCCGCTGGAAGGGCCGGGGCCCCAAAAATCCCAAGTCCCGTAAGTATAGCAATTATGCGGCTGCCGGCAATGCCGCCAATTTGCGGCAAAAGGGAAAAAAAGGTGCGCGGGAGTAGAATGGGGGCAATGCCGGCCTGGGACCGACGTTTAGCCTGAGGGAACGCCGGCCCGCGGCCTTAACGCCGCACGAACAAGGCCCAGCAGATCAAGGTCGAACCCATGCAGGGCGCTGGCAAAGGTGAGGTCGTGGGCGGATTGGATGCGGAGGCGTTGGCCTCGGTCATCGAGCGCGCACGGGAACTCGAGCCGGAGGCGTACGACGAGTTGGTGGACGCCTACGGACAGCGGCTCTTCGGGTTCCTCTACCGCCTCACCGGGAGCCGGGAGGACGCGGAGGACCTGTTGCAGGAGGTGTACCTCCGCGTGGTCCGCACGCTCCCGGACTATACGCACGAGGGCCGCTTCGAGGGCTGGCTGTTTCGCATCGCCGCCAACCTCGGGCGGGACCGTATCCGGCGGGCGCGGCGCAGCCCATCGATCCTCCCGATGTCCGCTGCACGCGAAGACGGGGACTTCGACGTCGGGACGGAGTGGGACCGCTCCGACGGAGGTGAGGCGAGCCCCGACCGACCGCTGATCCGCCGCGAACAGATCGATTCTATGCAGGCGGCGCTGGAGCAACTGCCGGCCGCGGAACGTGAGGTGATCATGCTGCGGCACTACTCGGCGCTAAGTTTTGCCGAGATCGCCGAGTTGATGGGCACGCCGCTGGGGACCGCTCTGGCCAGGGCCCATCGGGGGCTGGCCAAACTCCGCCGTATCCTGGAGAGCAACGCATGACGCTCGACGAAAACATGATGACTGAGATCGAGCGCGACGAAGCTTGGCTGCGCAAGACCGTGCCCGCCGACTTGCCGCTCCCCCTCGAGCGGACCCGCCTCCGCGTGCGGATCGAGGTGGATCAAGCGTGGCTTGAGCGTCACTCATCGGCCGATCCGCGAGCCGGCAACCTGTCGGGCGTGAAGCAGGTTCTGCGGGCGGAGGCCCAGCACCTTGCGGCCGCCACGCCGCCAGCAATGCGTCGGAGTCGGGGGTGGTCTCGCCCGACGCTCGGCTTGGCCGCGGCTGCGGCGCTGCTCTTGGCCGTTGGGCTCGCCCTCTTTGGGCCGCGAGAGACGGCGGTGAACGGCCGCCACGTCGCGGCTGGGCTGGACGATTGGGTCGAGGCCGTCAGCTCGGGCACGCCCACGGCGGTCGATCAAGCCGCCGAGTGGGCGTCGTTGGAAGTTAGTCTGGCGTCGTTGGAAGGGAGCTTGACTGAAGACGTATCAGCCGCCCGGGCCGAGGAGGAGTTGGACGATCTGGGCGACGAAGTGGAAGCTTTGTTGAGCGAGATTGGATAATTGTCGCCGGAGACCTGCGGGACCGGCTTCCCAGCCGGTCAAAGAACAGGCTCGAAAACCTGCCCCACAGGACGGTATGAGGAGATCAATGACCATGGCAAGGATAAGAACGTTTTGTTTGATGGTCGGGTTCTTATTGGCACCAGGGTTGGGGCTACCAGGCATGCTTTTCGCCCAGGAGAGGGACTCTCCGCCGGGCGGGGCGTCAGTGTTAGACCTCGGCGAGGAGGTGCTGGCCGAGTCCGAGGAAGCGCCCGGCTTGCTGCCGCCGCCGGAGCCGCCCGTGCCATCGGGGCCGCCCGGGGCACCGCTCATGCCCGGACCGGGGCCGGAAAGCGCGGGACCGATGGAAGGTCGGCGACCACCGGAGCGTCGCCTGTTCGGGCAGCACCAACCGCGGCCTACTTACGAGAGCCTGCCCGAAGAAGAGAAGCTCCGGCTGGAAGACTTCATGCGGAGACATTTCCCGGAGCGCTTCGAGGAGCTGGGTCGCCAGGACGAAGAGACGCCGGAGGCGTTCATTCGCCAGGTGGACCGGCTTCTGCCGCAGATGCTGCGGCTCATGCGGCTCGAACAAGAAAGCCCCGAAACCTTTCCCCTTGTGGTGGAAGAATTCCGCATCTCCATGGAAATCCGGGCCCTGGCGAGCCATGTGTCCCGGGAGCGCGGCGGGAAGCGCGATGAGAACAGGGTCCGCGAACTGCGCCGCTTGTTGATGCGCCGCTTCGACCTGCGCCAGCAGATTCACCGGATCGAAGTGCGGCGCCTCGAAGATCGTCTCGCCCAAGCGCGAGAACGGCTCGATCGCCACGCGGCGGAGAAAGAGGAGCTCATCAACCGGGAATTGGAGGAGACCCTGGCGCCGCCACGCGCCGGACCCAAGAAAGACCGGCCCCCACAGGAACGGCCCGCGGAACCGCCCGGCGAGGCCCCTTAGAACGTCTAACAAAAAGATGTGGGACCGGAAGATGTGGGACCGGAAGATGTGGGACCGGAAGATGTGGGACCGGCTTTCCAGCCGGTCAACGACAGGCTAGAAAGCCTGTCCCACAGATTCATTCTGTCAGAAGCTTTAGGTCAACCGCGGGGACCGGCGTGCGGACGAATCCCGATCCGCACCGATTCGGTCCGATCGACAACGGTGATGACCACTAACCCGTACCACTTTCCCGACCGTCCTCGGACGAGCACACCCCGGCCGGGTGCGATATCGCGTGCCTTCCGGACCCGCGTGGTGCCAAGATAAACATCGAGATCGGCGTCCGCCGGATCGGGGTCTGTGTCTTTGAGCGTGACGTAGATGTCGTCGACCGTATGGGTCTTTCGTGGGAAGCGGTGGTCGTTGACGCTGAGCACGGCGGTCATCAGGTAGCCCCGCGGTTCCTCCTCCCCTTCCACGGCGGCTTCGTCGGGTTCATTCGAGGGGCGATTCGTCTCGACGGGTTCGCGCCGCGGATCAGTTGCGGTTGGGAGAGGGCCGGCGGTCCGCGGAGCGGGCTCTGCGGGCGGCGGAGTCGCTCGGGGCGCAGGCTCCCGCTTGGCTTCCGCACGCGCTGGGACACGCGGCTCCGGCCGCTCTGAACGGGTGGACGCGGTCGCCAAGGCCCGATCCCCGACGTCCATCCAGGCGGCGTTGGCCGGCGCGATCTCAGCGGGGTGCTGCTCTTCGAGCATTTGAACGAGCCGCGCGAGCGCGGGGTTATCCGGGGTGATGGCCAACGCCTGCATGTAGAGTTTCCAGGCCTCGGCGTAGTTGCCCGCGTCGGCGGCACGGGCTGCCTCGCGTTCGTGGTGCAGGGCGGCGCGGGGAGCAACACGCGCAATCGCCGCTTGCACCGCACCACTGGATGGCCGATCCTTCGCCTCATCGCAGTAGTATTGGTAAGCAACGGGATACTTTCCCTGACGCTCCGCCTGCTCACCTAGACGCATCTTGGACGTGGCCTGACAACCCGCCACACCAACCCCGGATAACGTGACCACAAGCATGAGAAAGGCCTGCGGACCGCGGCAAGCCGTGCAGTGCTTCCACTCGCGTCGGTGCGGTTTCATAAGCGGCAATCCCGATTTCCTCGAAAACGGTATCCGGATTCTTGGGCAGTCTGCCGCGATTCTAACCGTTTCAAACCCGCTTACCTAATCGGGCTTCACACCAGCGAAATGACTTCGTTGGGTCATTGCGTTTGCGTGGACATCGGTGCTGCAAACCTGTACATTGCGCGCCTGCGTCCGCGCGCGGGCACACGCGGTGGACAAGAACAACTATAACTATCGTGTGCACAAATAATTACGCACTAACCCGTTATCCCGCAACTTCGCTGACGGAGGATACTTCTTGTGGCTCGGCTCCATGAATACCAGGGTAAACAACTGCTCCAAAAGGCTGGCATCAGCGTCCCGGTGGGTGGACCGGCGACCACACCGGAAGAGGCCCGGCGAATCGCGGCGGCTGTCAAAGGTCCGGTGGTCTTGAAGATTCAGGCCTGGACCACCTCGCGGGCGAAGCTGGGCGGCATCCAGTTCGCCGACACGCCCGATCAAGCGGCCGAAGTCGCAGGCCGGCTCCTGGGTATGAAAGTCGGTTCGTTCACCGTGGATCACGTACTCGTAGAGGAGAAGCTGGCGATCAAAACCGAATGCTTCGCCTCGATCATCATCGACGACGCCGCGCGCAAGCCTTTGTTGCTATTTAGCTTAGCGGGCGGGAGCGGCATTGAGCAGCGAGCGGCGGCGGGCCACGTGCGCGTGGCCCAGACCCACCTGGACGTCGCGGCTGGCCTGCCGGATTACGAGGCCCGCAACCTGGTCCGACGCATGGGCATCACCGGCAAGACGCAGCTTCAGTTGGCCGACGCGCTGGTCAAGCTTGCGCAACTGGCCATCAAGAAGGAAGCCCGCTCGGCCGAGATCAATCCGCTGGTGGTCACGGCTGAAGGGCGGGTGGTGGCGGCGGACTGCCGCTTCACCATCGACGACTATGCGGTGTTCCGGCACAAAGAGCTGGGGATCGAAATCGCCCGCGAACTCGATCACCCACCGACGCCGCTGGAGCGGATCGCCTACGCGGTGGAGGAGAACGACCATCGCGGGACGTTCTACTTCGCCCAGCTTGCCCAAGGGTTCGGGCCGGGGGAGGGGTATCTCGGCTTCCACGGCGCCGGCGGCGGGGGGTCGATGATAAGCATGGACGCGATTGCCAAGGCGGGCTTCAAGATCGCCAACTTCACCGACACCTCGGGCAATCCGTCGGCGGCCAAAGTGTACCGGGCGGCGATGATTATCCTGTCCCAACCGAACCTGGACGGCTACTTCGGCAGCGGCTCCGGCGTGGCCAGCCAGGAGCAATATCACTCGGCCTACGGGCTGGCCAAGGCGTTCTATGAGATGAACCTGTCCATCCCGGCGGTGATCCGCTTGGGCGGGAACAGTGAGGACCGGGCCGTGCAGATCCTGGCCGACTACTGCAAGCACCTGCCCGCGAAAGTGGAAGGCTATAAGAAGGACGACACGCCGGCCTTTTGCGCGGAGCGGATCAAGGCGCTGGTGGCCGGAGATCGCGGCAGGCCGCGCCTGCCCATAAAGAAGCGAGCGTTCACGCCGCCGAAGAACAGGTTTTCGTTCCCGATCAATGGCGGGACGGTGTATGTGGATTACGACAAGTGCGACGGCGCAACCAACGCCCTGCTGATGGAGTACGGTAGAGGTATCTTCAAGATCGAGAACGGCAAGCCCGTGCTGGCCATGAGCCAAGAAGAAGTGGCCGGCAAGGATTCCGAACTCATCGCCTGCGAAGTCGAATGCCGCGGCCGGGCGAAAGACGCCGTTTACATGCATTTGCCCATCGCGGGGCTATATGAATAACCACGGTCATTCAGCGAGCCGGCAAGCAGAAGCCGCAGCCCCGGTAGGGGCGGTAGAGGATAGCCCACGGCGTAAGCCGTGGGTTGCCGGACCGCACACCACACGAGCCCCGGAGGGGCGAAAGAACCGCGCGCGCTGGCGTGAACCTCAGCCGCAGGGGCGTCGCAAAGGTCTTGATGCAGGATCGTCGACGACGGAGCATTCGGTTTGCTTCTTACGCCCCTCCGGGGCTGGTCGGTCAGGGAGCCCGCTTTCCCACGGCTTGCGCCGTGGGCTACCCTCTTGCGCCCCCGCCGGGGCTACAGCTTCAGGAAACGACATTGTTGACATACTTGAAGTTGAGCGGTCTAAATGTAAAATTCGGGCTGAATTTCAACATGGCGGTCGTGAAGGACGGCATCAAGGGGATGGGGCGTTGCAAGCCTCAGCTTCCGGAACCCGGTATGTTTGAGCGATTCGCAGATTGGGCACCCAAGGTGATGGCGCTAGCCAATCAGGAGGCCCGGCGGTTGGACCACGATTACATTGTTACCTAATGTAGTAGCTCGTAAGGGGGGCAACGTAGGGTCAATCCCATTCTTGTTGAATTCGCGAGCGGCTCCATCGGTTAGGCAACGCGCTCCAATCCCGCCTTCAGGTACGCCTGCAGCGCCGCACGCAGTCGCAGAAGCTGCCGGTGCCCACAGACCTTCCGGAGGCGAGGCT
>JAZDKM010000476.1:0-7952 GCA_043803085.1 Planctomycetota bacterium | reverse complement strand
GATCGCGGCCGGTACAATCACTCCACCGGGACTGTCCATCGAAGCCTGCCGGCGCGCGGACCAGTTGCCAGGCGCCGGAGGCGAGCGGGGGGCCTGTTTCCGCGCACTCCGCCGCATGGTTGCCCGGGAGGCGGACGGTGTGTTCGGCTTCGATTTCCCCTTCGGGCTGCCCCGGGCCCTGAGCCCAATCCGCATTGAGCCAACCGGTGAAACGAAATATTCGATCTGGCAGAAGCAGGTGGAAGGGCGGTTTTAGGGAATGACAAAAGCGTCGGCGGGATGTTGCTGGTACTCCGTCCCCGTGTAGGTGGTGACGCCTTCGACTTGCCAGATGTTGTCACCCTGGGGGCCGAACACGGGCGTCGTGCTCCAGAACACCTGCCCGTCGGCGCACAGGACGTTTTGTCCTGAGCCACCATCGTGGGAGCGGGAATTCGTTTCCCGCGGATTGACGGGGTTGAGCTTGCCGCCGTCAAAGAGGGGATTGCGATCGGCATAAATGGGCACGCAGCGTCCGGCCCCGAGCGGCAGGGTCGGGCCGGCCATGTTCTGCGAATCGAAGCTGCAGTTTTCCGGCACGGGGAAGTCGTCCAACCGATCGACGGGACCGCCATCCATCCGCCGGGCGTCATCCCGCGCGGCACACATGAAACTCTCGGGCTTCACGAAATGTAGACGCACGAGCAGATACCGGTTGCGGCTGTTGGGCACACGCGCCACCCCCGGCTGAGGCGAGCGTAGCCAATTGATGCCGGGAATAAAGCCTGCCGTCTGGGGCATCATGCCGTTAAAGTTCGCGGCGTATTGGCTGAGACCGGCGTAGAGACCGTTCAGGCTGGAAGCGCACATCGTCCGCCGCCCTTGACTGCGGACCCGAGAAACGCTGGGGATCACAACGCCGATGAAGAAGGTGATGCACGCGGCCAAGGCCACCAACTCGCGGAGGGACAGCACCGGCCGTCGGAAAACGCCTCCGCGTGAGGCCGGCGGCAGGGAGGATGCCACCTCCGTAACCCTCAATGGCGGAGTCGTGGCCATTCGTGCCATGATCTGATCGACCAGGCGGGGGGGCGGAGGCGGAACGGGGTACGATTCGAGCAGGTCGAGCCATGCGGAGACGTTCCGGCTTTGGGTCCTCAGAAGGTCGGAATCCGCGATTTGACAGCGAATTTGCGTTGCTTGCTCCTCGTCGACTAGACCCAGGTGATAGTCCAACAAATGATCCGGCCGAAGCTTATCTGGTTGATTCATAAGAGGTTAGGTCCGATTTCGCTTTCGCAACCTTCGGCCCGCGACACTCCCCACCCCTTCGTCTGAGCGAGCCCCTTCCCGTACGAGTTCATACGTCCGTCCCTTCCCGCCGGTTCTGTTCCTCTCGAAATCGTTTCGCGAAAGTGGCCACGGCGGAGTGGAGGCGGCTCTTCACCGTGCCCAAAGGGATGCCGAGGATGTCAGCCAACTCCTTGTACGAGAAGCTCTGAAAATATGCCAGGGTCAGGACTTCACGCAGCGCGGAAGGCATCTGATCGACCACTTTTCGGACGATAGCGCTTTGCTCGGCCTCCTCGAGGTTCTCGGATGGTGCCGGCCCCTCGTCAGCGATGAGTGCGGAGAACCGCTGCCCATCGAAATCCTCACTCGCGTTGATCGGGCTATCCAGCGGTATTTCCTTGCGGCGCGTCCGGCTGCGGAGGTAATCCCGGGCCTTGTTGGCCGCGATGGTGAACAGCCAGGGTTTCAACTTCCGCTCAGGGTCGAAACTCGCGGCTGCCATGTGCACTTGGAGGAAAGCGTCCTGGACGACATCTTCGGCAGCGGGCCGGCTTCCGGTGAAGCGGACGACGAAACCGAACAACTCGCGGTGGTGCCGTTCGACCAGGAGGCGGAAAGCGGACATGTCCCCGCGGATATGGGCATCTAGCAATTGCTCGTCCGTTGGCGAACTCACCGCTCCATTGTATCCTTACGCCAACGGTCAGACAGAGCACACGCGCAAGTTCGACCGGTTGGAAAGCCGGTCCCGGGTTTTCCGCTTGGGCGCGAAAGGTGGGCGGAGATGATGTGGTGGTCGTGGCTGGGGCGAGGCATGATCGCTTTGGGCCGATGGCCGGCACAGGCTCGGCAGCGCGGGGCGACCGGCGCCCTGCTTGGGACCGTCGTAGTGCTGCTGGGGGGCGCTGTGGTGGCCGACGATCCTCGACGCGACGCGACGCTTCAACTCACGCGGCCCCGGGTCGTGGTGCTCAAATCCAAACGGGAATTGCACCTGTTCGACGGCGACCGATTGGTCAAGACCTACCCGGTGGCGCTGGGCCAAAATCCGGTCGGCCGGAAGCGTTGCGAGGGGGACGGACGGACGCCGGAGGGGCGATTCCCGGTGGTCACTAAGAACCGGCAGAGCAAATACCACCGGTTTCTCGGTCTGGGCTATCCTGACTTGGCCGCCGTCGAGCGGGGGCTGGTCGAGGGTTTGATCAGTGACGGGGAGGCCCGCAGCATCCGGGAGGCCCTGGCGGCCGGGCGGTGCCCAAGCTGGACGACGGCCTTGGGGGGCGCCATCGGCATCCACGGCCACGGCGCGGGCATGGATTGGACCGCCGGTTGCATCGCCCTCGAGGACCGGCATGCGGAGCAACTCTTCGAAGTGCTGCGCATCGGGGACGAGGTGGA
Organism: Planctomycetota bacterium; assembly: GCA_043803085.1. Classification (GTDB taxonomy): domain Bacteria; phylum Planctomycetota; class Phycisphaerae; order UBA1845; family UBA1845; genus JAAEQG01. The sequence goes on along the minus strand of JAZDKM010000476.1, from coordinate 5,282 downwards.
GATCTTACCGTAGGATGGGCCTCGCCACGGGCAACATCTCGCGGGCTTCGTTGCGAGCGCTGACCGAGGCGTCGGCAGCCATCAATACGTCCTTGGACCTGCCCCAGGTCCTGAACACGATCGCCCGTTCCGCAGCTTCCGTGACGGAGGCCGAGGCCAGCAGCGTCCTTCTCCTCGATAAGCGGCGGAACAAGCTCGTATTCGTCGCGGCGTATGGGAAGCACGCGGCCCACCTGGTCGGCCAGGAATTCGACGCCGGTCTGGGGATCGCTGGTCAGGTGGTGGCCGGCGGCCACCCCATTCTGGTGCCCAACGCCGCCGAGAGCGACGAGCACTACAAGGGCATCGACCAGAAGAGCGGCTTTCATACCCAGGAACTGATCGCCGCCCCCATGGTGGTGCAAAACGAAGTCGTCGGCGTGGTGGAGGTGCTCAACCCCACCGGCGGCCGGCGGTTCAAACCTGACGATGTGGAGCTGCTCCAGGTCTTCGGCAACCTGGCGGCGATCGGGGCCCGCAACGCCCAGAGCCACCAGAAGCTCAAACGCGAGAACCAGGGTTGGCGGACAACGGCGGCGGGCGATCGGACCATCGTGGGCGAGTCGGCGGCGCTGCGCGAAGTGCTGCGGCTTTGCGATAAAGTGGCGACGAGTACCGCGACGGTGCTGCTGCTGGGCGAGACGGGCACGGGCAAGGAAATGTTGGCCCGGTACCTGCACGATGCTTCGCTGCGTCGGGAGGCCCCCCTCATCGCCATCAACTGCGCCGCCTTGACCGAGACCCTGCTGGAAAGCGAGCTGTTCGGGCATGAGAAAGGGGCGTTCACCGGCGCGGTTTCGCAAAAGATCGGCCGCTTCGAGATGGCCGACGGGGGTACGCTCTTTCTCGATGAGATCGGGGACATCAGTCCGTCCACGCAGGTCAAGCTGCTGCGTGTGTTGCAGGAGCACGAGTTTGTACGCGTGGGCGGCACGCGGACCGTGGCCTGCGACGTGCGCATTATCGCCGCGACCAACCGCGATCTGACTGCGGCCATTGCCGCCGGGCGGTTTCGCGAGGACCTGTACTACCGCCTTAATGTGTTCCCGATCCGGCTCCCGCCGTTGCGGGAGCGGCGTGAGGACATCCCCGCCCTGGCAGAACATTGCACCGCACGGATCAGCCGTCAGTTGGGGCGCAGCGTCGTGCGCATCTCCAATGCGGCGATGGCGATCCTGGCCGGGCACCGTTGGTCCGGGAACATCCGCGAACTGCAGAACGTCATCGAGCGGGCTGTGCTGCTGTGCGACGGCGAAAGCATCGAGCCGGCCCATCTGCCCCAGGACATCGCCGGCCCGGCGTCCGCCATGCTGCCCGCTCAGGGCGACGGAAGCCTCTGGGACTATGAGCGGGCCATGATCGTCAAGGCCCTAGCCGACCACCACTGGAACCAGTCGCAGGCCGCCCGGGCACTGGGCATCAGCCGCGACAACCTGCGCTATCGCGTGAAGAAGTACGACATCCGGCAGCCGGAAAAGCGGTAGCGCGGATCAGTCATCGCGGAGTATGCGGAGTCGTAGGTCAGGCTCTGCCCGACGCTCTGATCCGGCCGGCGAAGCCCGCCCGACACACCTACGGCCCGACGGGTGGCATGGCCAAGCTGGGCCTGGACATGTTTGTGTCCAGGACCGGCGCGGCCATGTCGCGTCTTTCGGCGCCGCGTGCGCTCGATGCACGCAACATGCCCGCGCTCCGCTCCACTCCGTTCCGCTGCGCTTGGGCATGCCACCCACCGCAACGTGACTTTACTGCGCAGGGCGGGCCTCGCCTGCCCAACACACCTGCGTCCTCGGCGATCTCGCCGGTGATGAAGAATCGGGGGCGGGCGTAGGGCGTCACGGGGTTCCGCGCCACGACCAGCCGTGGATGGCGCGGTCGGTGGCCAGCAACAGCGCGTGGTCACGCACGGTGACGCGTTTGACGTTGTCGAAGGGGCCGAGCTCGAGCACGCCGCCTTCCGCGGCAATGCGGCCGTCGGCGTTGCGGTGGTCAAGGAAGTACACTTTATACGGGGTGTCCGCACCGCGTGCGGGGGTGTCGATAGCCACCACGTAGGCATTGGTCACAAACCGACCGCCCAGCACGGCCTCCAGTGGAAGGGTCCCTTCCCACAGCAGCCGGCCGTCGAACCCGTCCAGCGCCGCGATGCCCTTTTCCGTCGAGACGATGAGCTGGTCCCGGTCCAGGACGACCGCCAGGCCGTCGCTGAAACGGAAGGGCAGCCGATCCGAGTGCCAGACCGGACGGGGGTTCTCCAGGCCGAGCTTGATCACGTGGTGCCCATCGTCGGAGAAATAGACTCCGTCCAGGTCCACCTGAACGGTCTCGGCGAGGATCAGATGACCGCGATTCTCCTCCCATAAACGTTCGGAGGTGAAGGGGTCGTAGGAGCGGATCGATTGGGTGGTGACGACCAGGAGGTCTTCGAGCGCCGCGAACATCTGCTCGGCCCTCCGGTCGTCGCGCGGGTCGATGACGTTCAGCGGTTCTCCGGTGTTGAGGTCCAAAATGCAGTAGACATCGGTGCCACCGCGTGACGCGGCATAGGCCACCCACAAGTCGGACACCACCACCGGACCGTGCGCCCGCAAGGGGGAATGGGTTTCCCAGATCACCGTGCCACTGCTTAAATCCATGCAGGCCACCAAGCCGCTGTCTTGGAAACTCACCAGACGGTCGCGACCGATCCCGTGCACGATGAAACTGGTGAACATCTCGTGATCGGCCAACTCGTCGGCCAGGTCGGCCGGGTAGGTGCCATATTCCCACACGCGCCGGCCGTCGCGGGGGTCCAGGGCAAACACCTGGTGCCGGGTGGCGAAGAACGCCCGTTCGCAGGTGGCCAGGAGCAGTCCGGGCAACATGCGGCAAGGGACCGGTGCCGCCCAACGGGCTTCATTGCGAACCGCGTCGAACAGGTAAAGCCCGGCATCGCTGTACACGTAATAGGCGTCCCAAACGGCCTGCGGATGCTCGGGGTTGACCGGGTCGAGCAGGTGGCACGGGGCGTCGAACGTACGCACAAAAGCGGGTTGCAGCGGTAAGCGCATCGTCGGCCGGGACGGCTCCACTCGGTTGCGGATGTCGCCCAGCCGGGCCCGATATTCGTCGAATGAAACGCGCTGCCCGTCGACTTCGACCACTGCCGTAGGGTGCTGGCGTGCGGCTTTGGTCAGCCAGGACCACGCCGACTCCGGGCGCCCGGCATCCGCGTAGCAATCTGCGATCAGGCGCATGACCTCCGGCGCGGCCACCCGATCGCCGTAACGCCGATACGCCGCGGACAGGCGTCGCACGGCGTCCAGCGGTCGCCCGTTCTTGCGGAGAATCCGACCACACTCGATCAACGCCAGACCCGCCGTTTCTGCGTTCGGGTAGGTGTCTACGGTCCGTTCCAGAAAGGCGAGGTCGCCGGCGCGGGTGCCGGCCTCCAGCCACTCGCGGGCCCGCGCGTTGAAGGGGGCGTAGACCTTGCGGCCGTAGCGTTCGATCAACCGGTCGATCTGGCGACGGCTCATGGCCCCGGCGGTTTCCCGGTCCTCCCCGCCCGCGGCCATCATGGCCGAACGCAGTGACCGGTCCGCGATCATCTGCTGGTACAGTTCGACGGCGGCCTCGGGCCGGTCCGCTTGCAGGTGGAGTTCCGCCGCACGCACGCGGTAGGCGATCTCGCCGTCGAGGTCCGGGGCACATTGGGCGGCGTAGCTTAGGATGCGGAGCGCCGTTTCCAGATCGGGGGAGGCGCCAGACCGGATGCGTTCCGTCAGAGCCAGCGCGTTGTCGAACACGCGCCGCTTGAGTTGCGGGGCGAGCAGCCCGGTGAAGCCGCCCGCGCGCTGCACGGCCTGCTCGAGGGCCACGATGGCCTCGGCGGTGTCGCCCCCGCGCAACGCCACCTCGGCCATCTCGAGCGCCGGCACGGGATCGTCCGGTGCCGCGGATATCCGCTCGTGCAGGCGGGTCCACACGTCCTGCTTTCGGCCGTAGGCGCTGATCCGATCGTTGCCGACCATAATGAGTCGATCTGGAAGGGCCAGCACGTTGCCTGCGTCTTCGGGGGACTCCCAGGGGATGGTTCCGGCGAGTTGGCCGTCCAGTGAATAGTTGCACAGCCAGGTCCGCGTCGGCACGAGCAGGCGGTCAGCGGTCAGCAACCCGCGACCATGCAACCGTTCCTGGGGCGGGAGCGCGGCGGTCCAGAGCAACTTCCGCCCGGCCAGATCGTATGCAAAGACGCCATCGCCCAGCCCGTAGAGCACGTGTTGGCGGATGCCCACGAGGGAGACCGCGTTGGTCAGGGCCGTGGTCGGGATCATACTGCGTACCTCCCCCGTGCGAGCGTCAAACATGAGAAGCACACTGCTATCGAGCGGGAAACAGACGACGCTGTCGCCGTCCGCCAAAACCGGGTTGTAGTGCCACGGAGCGGTCGCCCCCACCCGTCCGCCGCCCCACGAGGCGCCGACCTCGCGGCGATAGAGCGTCAGCCAGCGGACCCGGCCATTGTGGGGATTGACGGCCGCCACAGTCCCGAGGTTGGTGGTGACCACGATGGCACCGCCTGCCGTGGAGGGAATGGAAAGGGTGGCGAGTTGGAAACCGAACCCACCAGTGGAGGCGCTGCCCAGATGCGTGCGGAACTCGAGAGCGCCGCTTTGGGCATCGTACCGGCACAGATAGCAGTCCTCGAAGCCGAAGCTGCGCCGCCGACGCACGACGACGTAGGCCTTATCGCCGAGTACCAGGGGGGTGGGATCGAAAATACAGCGACTGAACGTCTCCTCGATACCGGCGTCGCGGGTCCGCCAGAGTTCCGTCCCGGTCATCGCGTCCAGGCAGACCAAAGTGGAGGGCAGGCTCCCCGCCCGATCGCCGTAGTCGAACATCGCTTCCTCGCCGAACACGGCAAACAAACGACCGTGGTCATAGGTCGCCCCGTGCCACCGGACCGCGCTGCCCTCGGGATCCATTCGCGGAAGGGAACTTTCGGCCAATGACGAGTAGTTCCAGACCGGGGCGCCGTCGTCCAAGCGGAAGGCCCGGGCGGCGAACGCGTTCTGCACAAAGATCAAGCCCCGTGCGACGATGGGGTTCATGGTCAGGAACCGTCCGCTTTCCAGCGCCCGACCGTAGCCGGCGGATCGGTCATCGACTGCGGGGAGCAGCGAGACACCCGGACCCGCCCCATCAAACCTCCAGAGCGACGCCGCTTCATCGATCCGGAAATCCACCACGCCGTTACG
>JAZDKM010000475.1:0-10147 GCA_043803085.1 Planctomycetota bacterium | reverse complement strand
GTTTGGGTTTTGAAGAACTCGCGGCTGCGCCGCGAGGGATTTATCGCTTTGATGCCAATCCCGAAGGGGGTTGGGAAGAGACGGGCGACGGGGGAATCCATCGCCCGCCTTTCGGTCTTGGCCCCCGGGTCGGCGCTCGGGTCGGTTCCCACCGTTGCCACCGCTGAGCGAATGGACCCGGTGGGATCGCCGGTGGCGGACCAGGCGTCCGTTCTCGAGGGCAAAGCGCCCGCTACGGACCAGGAGGTCCTCTCGATGCCGGCGGACCGCCTCCCAAAACTTCCGTTGCTCAAACTTCTCGGCGATCCATCTCCGCCCGGCTTGCCCCATGACCTGACGCAACTGCGGGTCCTCGAGCAGTCTCGCCAGAGCATCTGCCAGAGGCGTGACACTCTTGGCCGGCACCGCAAACCCGGTCCGGCCATCGACGATGGACTCTCCCGCCCCAATGACAGCGGTGGTCACCACGGGCAGGGCCATGGCGGCCGCTTCCAGGGTCACGGCGCTGAACCCCTCTCGGTACGTGGGCAGGGCGAAGAGGTCCATGGCCGTGTAATAGGGGAAGATGTTGTCCTGGATCCCGGTGATGATAATTCGCGGGTCGTTGGCGAGGCGTTCGCGGGTCTCGGGACGCGGACGGTCCTTTTCTTCTTCGCAGCCGACGAGGAGGAGGCGTACGTTCGGCCTCTCGGCGGCGACGCTTTCAAAGGCGACGACCAGTTCATTGATGCCTTTGTCGCCCACCAGCCGCATGACGCTGCCGATGACCAGCGCGTCGTCCGGAATGCCGTACTGCCGGCGTAAGGTGCGCCCCGCCTCTCGCCAGCGCTCGGGATCAAAAAGGGTCAAGTCGATGCCGTTGTCGCTCCCCTGGCCGACCACGCTGCTTTTCTGCGGGCTGCACAGGCCCTCGTGCAAGGCAAACTGGCGAATGCCAAAACCGTCGAACGTGACGTGGGTGCTTAGCCGGCAGATCAGACGGTCGAGAATCTTGAAGAGAGCACGCTTGAGGCCGGTCTGTCCGACATAATAGATACCCCAAGCAAGGTAGAGGCGTACGGGCACCCGCGCCGCAAAAGCGGCGAGACTCCCCACCAGGGCGCCTTTGGGCGTGGTGTACTGCACCAGGTCGAAACGCCCGCGACGGAACATGCCCCAGACTCTCCATAGGGCCCGCAGGTCACTCCAGGGCGTGATCGTTCGATTCAGCGCCACCGCCACGTATGCCGTAGCGTCCGGCAGCAGGAGGGACGGTCGCGTGGCCTCAGGGCAGACCACGGTGAATTGAAACCCTTGTTCCTGCAAATAGGCGAATTGTCCTTGAAAAAAAGCCCGCACCCCGACGGGGGAGCAGGTGATCAAGCAGGCCCGAATCCCGGTATTCTCGCTTGGTGTGTGGCCATTCCGCGGTGGGTTCATTTCCATGTGCTGCCTAGGCTGTGTGACGATCGGCTTGGCCTCCGAGGCGCGCCGGCTCGAAACGGGAGACGACGGTCGGCGAATTCTCCGTGACCGGACCGAGCACCTTCGCCGGGACGCCGCCGGCCATCATGTGGTCGGGGATACTCTTCACCACCGCCGCGTTTCCCGCGATGAGGCAACCGCGACCGATGGTCACTCCGGCGGCCACGATTACGTGGGAACTCAGCCAACTGCCCTCACCGACGACGATCGGCGCCGCCCGCGAACCATTCACGGCCCCATTCTGAAACACGTGGCTGCTGGAGGCCAGCACCACATACGGGCTGAGCTTCACATGGCTCCCGATGCGGACGCCGCCCATGCCGTCGATCCAGGCCCCGGTGGCAATGTAAACGTTGTCTTCGATCTCGATACCGTTCAGGTTCAGGAAGGTGACCCGTCGGGCCAGCGTGAAATGCCGCCCGCAGCGTTTGAAGAACGGCCGGCAGAGCGCGCCACGGATGCGGATGCTGACGCGATTATCCGGCCACCAATCGGTCAGCAGACCCACGAACCACAGGGGCAAGGCGTAACGCAATTGGTACCTCAACTGGTGCACGTCCACTCCCCCGCCTCAGCGGCTCACCCGTGCCGACGCCTGGGTCTCCCAGATGCAGCGCCAGAACTCATGTTTCCGCTGATTCATTGTATCTTGGTGGAAACGTCGGGCAATCTCGACGTTTCTCCGTGACATCTCGGCCAGTCGCGCCGGAGAGGCCAGCACGTCCGCGATCTTGTCCGCCAGCGCCGAAGCGTCTCCCGGTGGCACCAGGCAGTCCTCCGGAAGCACCTCGATGATGCCGCCGGCATGCGATCCCACCGCGGGGGTGCCCCGCGCCATGGCTTCCAGCAACGCCCGCGGCATACCCTCAGTGAACGACGGAAGGACAAACAGGTCGGCCTGGTCCATCAGGGCCTGGAACGGTTCACCGGGCGAAACGAAGCCGAGTATCCGGACGCGCTCTGCCACACCCCATTGCTGGCATAACCGTCGGAGGGGTTCGATCTCCCGGCCCGGCCCGACGATGTCGAGGCGCAGCCGGTCCTCACCACGTCGTTTCAGTTCGGCGACGGCCTGAACCAGGACGTGGTGACCTTTCTCCGGCTCGACGCGGCCGACCGAGAGAATGTGTTTAGGAACGTGCTCGAAGGTTCCCGCCGGGCGCGGCGTGCGAAACTCACTCTCGGGCAGTTTTACGTTGGAGAACACCCATTCACGCCCGCTCCGCGTGGGGAACACGGTCTGTAAGTAGTTGCTGACGTAGCTCGCGCAGGCCGCGCGGGCCGCTTGTGCCCGACAAAGCTGAAAGCCCACGAAACCGATTACCCGATTGAGTCCGAGGATCTGCACGTTCTTGACGGGCCGGGAGGCCTCGGCGGGATGGCCGACGACCTCGAACGCATAGGGTCGCCGCGCCAGCAGCAGATGTAACCAACACATCTGCGCGATGTTCCCCACCTGCAGCAGCACCGCAGCCTTCTCCCGAGTGGCTCGCCGGCAGTCCCCCAGGACCCGCGGAAAACACCGCAGGAAGTGCCAGAATCCCAAGTAGTCGTAGACCTTGTGGAACCGCACGTGCGGTCCATCCGCACGCAACCAGCCTTCGGGTACACGTTCAGCCGGCCGGACGCGGGCGATCGGCTCGACTTCGTTGAACACGGCGAGGTACTCGGACCAGTAGGCGTAGTCGAAGGCGATGTCGGTGTAGATCCGGCCGTCTACCTCCACGAAGTGCTGCTCGACGGCCGCGAGGAGCTTATTGACCGTGGAATCCTTCCGGGGATACGCTCTTGGGCGGCGGGGGCCGCGCGGGGGGGGGATGATCCCGTGCTGCTCGTTCGCGCTCTGCTCCTGCGGGGACATGGTTAGGATGATACTTGCGTGCCGCAACTCTCGTCAACTACCGTACCGGTCTCGACGGACGCGGCGCGCCCGATCATCCCGAACAGCCATGCCCGCCGCGGTCGGCTGGTCCTGTTTTCGGCGTTTCCGCGCCTACCTTTGCCGCGCATGCGCCGTTCTCTCTTGACGCACGCGTGGATTACGAGACGGCCGCCGTGCCGACTTTCCTCGGCCGGACGTGCGCGTCCCATACACCCAACATGAGCAGCAACCACACCCGATTGGCCCAGCGTCTAGGGTCAAGCCCGGCTTCTTCCCGAATGAGCCGCTCCAGGTGAGCGCGCTCAAACAACTCGGCCAATAAACCATTGCGGGAGAGCAGTACGTCATCGCAGAGAGGGCGCAAATCCTCCCGGAGCCATCGGATCAACGGCACCTCGAATCCCCGTTTTTTCGCCCTTTGCACCGGCAGGGGCAGGTAGCGTTGGGCCAGCGCCCGCAACAACGGTTTCGTTCGTGTACCGCGAAGTTTGACGTCCTCTGGATAGCGAGAGGCCGTGTCGATGAGCACGTGGTCAAGCAGGGGTGACCGGGTCTCCAGACCGTGAGCCATGGACGCGATGTCCATCTTCACCAGCAGGTCCGGCGCGAGGACGGTCAGGAAATCCGTGACCAACATGCGATCCAGGGGGCCGAGGTCCGCCAGCCGGGCGTATTGGCGCTGGGCGAGGCGCGCCCCGCTGGCACACTGCCCGATCCGCGAGTCCGGTTTGACAAAGTGCGACAACTCCTCGTCCGTGAAGCAGTCGGTGGTCCAGGCCAGATGCCGCAAGTACGGTTCCATGCCCATGCCGCGCACGAATCGGTGAACGAAGGCGTAGGCGGTGCGGAATCCGCGCGGGACCGGCAGCAGGGAGCCTGCCAGCCGCCATAGCGGCCGCCAAAACGGCGTGTCCGCCCACAGCAACATGCGATTGATCTGCGCCGCCACATGCCGGCGATAGCCGCAGAAGACCTCGTCCCCTCCGTCGCCGCTGAGCATGACTTTGACGAGCGATCGGGCGGCTTGGGATACGAAATAGGTGGGGATGGCGGACGAATCGAAGAACGGCTGATCGTAGGCGGCGGCGATCCGGGGCAAGACGGCGGCCACGTCCGGTCGAATCAGGACTTCGTGGTGCGCGGTGGCGTAGCGCTCGGCCACCAGGCGGGCCAGCGGGCGCTCGTCGAACGCCGCGTCCTCGAAACCGATGGTGAGGGTGGTGAGCGCCCCCGGATACTCCTGGGCCGCCATGGCGGTAACGATCCCGCTGTCGATCCCCCCGGAAAGAAACGAGCCGACGGGAACATCCGAACGCAAACGCAGGCGCACCGCCTCACGCACGCCGTGATCCAGTTGCTCCACGGCCTCCGCGAAGGAGAGCTTTACTTTGGGCCTCATCTCGAGGCGCCAGTAGGTCTCCTTGCGTACCACGCGACGGTCGCGCACCACCACGAGTTCGGCGGGCTCGAGGGAGTAAACTTGCCGATAGATGGTGAGCGGAGCGTGGACGGAGCCCCAGAACAAGTAGTCCATCAGGCTCTGGGGTTCGATCTCAAAAGCGGTCGCCCCGGCCGCGACCAGGGCCTTAATCTCGGAGGCAAAGCAGAATTCGCCGTCCCTTGCGGAGTAGTAGAGCGGTTTCTTGCCGGCGCGGTCCCGGACCAACACCAACTGCCGCTGCTGGTCGTCCCAGAGAGCGATGGCGAACATGCCGCGGAGGTGCCGTACGCAATCGACGCCGTAGTCTTCGTAAAGGTGGACGATCACTTCGGTATCGGTACCGGTGCTGAAGCGATGTCCCCGCGCCACCAGATCCTCGCGCAATTCAAGGTAGTTGTAGATCTCCCCATTGAGCACGGTGACCACGCGCCCGTCCTCGTTGAACACCGGCTGCTTACCCGTGGTTAAGTCGATGATGGAGAGCCGCCGATGGGCCAGTCCGATGCCGTGCTGAGGGTGGGTCCAGTAACCCTCGTCATCCGGCCCGCGATGACGCAGGCTGTCGGCCATCGCCCGGAGCCGCTCCGGCGTCGCATTTCCCCAGATTCCGGCGATACCGCACATCTTCGAATGCTCAAGCCGTGGCTACCCCACCACCTGAACCGGCAGCCCCAGGGAGATCGGCACGAGGAGCTTATTGACCGTCGAAACGTTCCAGCGGTAAGCTCGTCCCGCGGCAATGAACACGCGTGGTGAAGACCGAGCGACGGTCGCTGCGGGTCTACTCGTGCGGGCATACGGTGAGGATGATACTCGGGTGCCGGAACCGTCGCCACCCGCCGTCCCTGACTCGGCTAACCCTGCCGCCGTGCGGCGCGGCTGGATCGCCGTGTTCGCGGTGTTTCTCGGCCTGTTCGCCGCCACCGCCAATCGCGGCGCCCAGTGGCAGGATCCAGGCCACCACATCCTCCGCATCGTCACCGGCCAGTCCATCAATCCGCTCGGGTTGGCCTTGAGTCACCCGCTGCACCACTGGCTCGGGCGATTGGCGGTCCGGCCCGACGTCGTGGAACCGTGCTTCGCCATCACGCTGCTCAGCGCTCTGGCTGCCGCCGTGGCCGTCGCCAATCTATACGGGATCGTCCTGGCCCTGACGCGCCGCCGGCGGGCCGCCGTGCTGGCGGCCGTGTCGCTCGGTCTGGCCAACACCTTCTGGCAGTTGGCCACCTTGGCGGAGACCTATACCCTCGGCGCCGCCCTGCTTACAGGTGAGTGCTGGTGTCTCGTGAAGTACGCCCAGGGGCGACAGCGGAAGCATCTCTGGACCATGCTGTTGCTCAACGGGTTGGGTATCTCCAACCACCTGCTGGCTTTGCTGACCACCCCGGTCCTGGTCTTCATTCTTCTGCATGGCTGGCGGAAGAGAGAGATCCGCGGCATTGAGTTGTTCGTCGCCGCCGTCTTTGGGATCGTAGGAACCCTGCCCTACGGTGCCTTGATCGCCGCCGAACTGGTCCGAACCGGGGACATTTGGGGGACCGCCCGTTCCGCACTGTTCGGTCACTATTTCTCCGGTAACGTGATGAACACCTCCCTGTCCCCGAGGATTCTACTGGTCAGCGTCGGGTTCGTGGGGCTCAGTTTCCCAAACTTGCTGTTGCCGGCCGCCGCGTATGGTCTGGCGCGCGCGCGGAGCGTGGGGATTCCCCCTTTGGCCCGGCGGGCGCTGGCGGCCGAACTGATCCTTCACGCGGCTTTCACGCTCCGCTACAACATCGCGGATCCCCAGACGTTTCTCTTGCCCCTGTATGCGTTATTGTGCATGTTCGGGGGCGTGGGGTTTGCCGCCGTGGGGCACTGGCGGCACTCCAAGGCGAAACGCGGGGTACTGGCGGTGGCGCTGGTCCTGCTCACCACCACTCCCGTGGTCTACGCCGTGTTCCCGCCTTTGGCACGGCACTTTCATCTGTTGCGTAGCGTCGCCCGAAACAAGCCCTACCGGGACGACTATATCTATCTCTTGGTGCCCTGGTCGGTCGTCGAGCGCTCCGCGGAGCGCATGAGCCGGGAGGCCGTAGAAGGGGCGGGGGAGCACGGCCTGATCGTCGTGGAAGACAGCATGGCCGCGTTCGCCGTTCGATATCGCGCGCTACGCGCCGGGCGGAGCGCCTTGGAGATTATTTGCCCGCCGGACTCTACCGCGATGCTTCGAGCGATCGAGAGTGGTCGGCCCGTCATCCTCGTCCCGGCCAACGCCGGCGCCCCCTCCACGCCGCCGCCGTTCGGATCGTGGCAACGTGCCGGCGACCTCTATCTTTGGACGCCGGCCCCGCCGTCTAGCAGCCTGTGGTGAAAGTGGCCAAGAGCGGTGTGGCACGGGTATCCAAGCGCCCGCGGAAACACAGGCTGGAAGCCTGTGCCACAACTTTTGCCACGGGCTGCTAGCCGCGGTAATACTTCCGGATGATTTCGCTGGCCTTGTTGTCCGTCAGATTCAGAGCGCCCAGCGCCTGGCTGGCGGCCGTACGCAGCACCAGGTCGGATTCATCGGCGGCGACCGCCACCAAACGTGACAGAAGCGTGTCGCTCAACAGAGGGCCGTTGAGCTTGGCGGAGTCGGCCAAGGCGGCGAAGGCGGCCACGCGGAGCGTCGAGGTTTGAGCGCCGTCTAAGGCGACCTCGGCCAAGGCCCGCTGGGCGGTCTGCGACCGCGACCATGCCAACACCGCGGCGGCTTTCCGGCGTAGGTCTTCATCGTCCGCACTGGCCAGGGTGGCCAGCAACGCGGGTTCGGCCGCGGCGACGTTCAGCACGGTTCGGCCGTCGAGGCACAGCCGCAAGAGGGCGTCGGCCGCCTCGCGGGCCAGATGCAAGGCCTGTTCCGGATCGGGTAAGCGTCGTCCGGATTGGGCCGTGACGCCGCGCAGGGTTTCGATCAACTCGCTGCCCTCGGCGTCCGCGGCGAGGTGCGCCACGCGCGGGTCGTGGGCCGCCAGGTCGCGCGCGGTCTCGTAATCCCCCGTGCCGCGCAGCAGGACGACCGGGGCCATCTGAAAGAGAAACTCGCGGCGCAGGTCGCCCACGGCCCGACGGACACCGGGGCTCTCAATTCCGCAGGAGATGAACAGACCCGAGACGGAGCGAAGTTCGCGGCGCACCCGTTCCATGGCGGTGTAGAAATCGGCCTCGCCCAATACCTCCGCGCCGCCCTGGCGCAGGCTTTCCATGACCCGATTCAGGTTCGCGGGGTCGGGGTCAACCACCACGAAACGTTCGGTGCCGGTCTGCCCCAAGGCCTCCGCCAGCACTGGAACGACCCATTCCGAACCGCGAAACTGGGACTTGGGGCAGGCTTCCGCGAGGGCCAGTGCCGCCTTGATCCGCACCACCACGTCGGGGAATAACAGGGCTTGGACCAAGGGTTCGCCCTCGCTCCGAACTCCGACCAACGCGGATTCACCTGCAATGGCGCGTAAGGCCGCGATGGCGCCCAGCGCCACCGGCGTGTCTTTGTCGCGGACGGCCCGATCCAGCACTTCGAGGTCATAGCGCGCGCCCGAGGCACGCGAGAAGTAGATGGCCCGTGGAAAACCGGCAGGACGGGTGGCGTCCACGTCATTGGCGACCACTTCTCCACTTTCCACGTCCATGCCCAGCCGGGCTTCGCGGCGGATATTGGCGGCCAGCCACAGGGCGATCGCCGCCTCCCGAGCGGGTTCCAAGCGCAGGGCCTCTTCGGCGCAACGCATGGCCATGACCGGCCCGTACAATTCCCGCGGTATCACCACCGCGTCGATGAAATTGTCCCGCCAGTACCAGACGTTGGCCGACGTGCGACGAGGATCAGCGCGGAGCGTGCCCTGCTCGTCGTAGTATTGCTCTCCGAACTGCACGAAATCCTCGGCAGCCGACGCGCGCATGCGTCGCCCCGTGCGCTGCTCGATGCTGGTCAAGGCCTCCTCGATCAGCGCGCGGGTGTCCGCCGGGAGGTCCGGGGCGGCCAGAAGCTTCTTGAGATAGGGCACGGCATGGGGATAACCGAGCTCGCCCAGCGTTCGAATCATATTGTGACGTAGATCGCGCTCGGGAACCTCCAAAGCGACGGCCAAGGGGGTGACCGCCGGCTCGCCGATCTGCGGCAGGGCCCGAAGGATTCGCGGCCAGAGGGCTTGCCGCGTACGGTCCCGCAAGGCTTGTACCAGCCAGGGGACCGCATACTCCCCGGAATCGATCAGGCTCTGAATGGCGTTGTATTCGGTCTGGGGTGGGCCGGCCAGCTTGCCAATGTTGAGGTCAATACGCTCCGGGTTCTGGCGCCGGCGGAACTCACCCTCGTGCAGCACGTCCAGGACCCGCTTGGCCTCCTCCCCAATCGAGGAGTTGTTGATTACGGTAATCAGCGTCTCGACGCTTTTGCGGTCGCGATCGGCGATCGCCAGTAAGGCTTGCGGATCCAAATCGGGGTGGCCCAACAGGCTCGTGGCGAAGGCGCGGGCCTCTTCAAACTTGCCCAGGCGCGCGTAGTGTACGAAATCCTCGAACAAAGACGCCACGCCTGAGGAGGCACTGGGTGCGACCGGTTCCGGGGCGGGCGGTTCGGCCGCCTTGGCTCCCTTGTCGGCCGGCTGGGCGACCGCTGCCGGAGCCCAGGCGAAACCACCGGCCAGCACCATGATCCACAGAAGTTGTAGCACAGGCTTCCAGCCTGTGTTTCCGCGGGCGCTTGGATGCCCGTGCCACAGTAGGCGGGACGCGACCGACCGGAACGGTAGATGCGTAAAAGCGAGCATGCGGTCCTCCGCAATTGTCCAGGACTAAATGGCCCTCACCCCAACCCTCTCCCAAGGGGAGAGGTGGGCAACTGATCTCGTTTCGTGCCCCGGTGTACACCGGGACGGACCGGTCTCAGTATAAAAGCCCCGCAAGATAGGTCAACACATCCCTAACCCGCATTCCTCACTACGCGTAGGGCGGGTTCTACCCGCCGCCTACGCTATCGGCAGGTAAAGCCCGCCCTACACCCCGCGCGCCCTGTTCCGTCCCACCCAGCGACCGTAAGCCCTTGACATTTGGCGGCTCGCGGAGCGAGCCTCGGCGGGCTTCGCCCGCGCGAAATGTCAAGGAGCGCCGCGCGAGGCTGACCACGGAACGACGCCGGGCGGCGTGGTAAAGCGTGACTGGACAATGGGTTTGTTTGGTAATTTCCACCAGCGCCGGGGTAAACCCGGCGGCTCGCTCGTCTGGTCAATGGGTTCGTTTGGAAATCCTGCATTCTTGGGTCTTCCAAGCCGGATTCGGGGGCCGGTGACCGTTTTTCCGGTCCGCGCGCAGGATCCCTGTGGCCGGGCGGCGGCCGGTGA
>JAZDKM010000474.1:0-7231 GCA_043803085.1 Planctomycetota bacterium | reverse complement strand
GGTGATGTCCTCGGCGATGCGGGCGGCGGCGGCTTCAGATTTCATGTCCGCCTCGAAGCGGTCCGGGTCGAGCCCGAGTTCGACCGCCAACGCCCGGTAGTCGAAATCCTTAAGCTTCTTTTGGGCCGCGAAGAGCAGGTCGTGTGCCTTCCAGAAGGCCTCGTTGCCTCCCTGCATGCGGGCGGCTTCGGCGGCCAGAGCGGTCCGGCAGGCCTCAGGGTGCACGGTGCGTGAAATGGTCCCATTACAGTCCTGTGAGAGGGGGAAATGCTTCCAGGTCACCCGCAAACCGCCGGTGAAATAGCCCGCGATGCGCTGCCTCAACATCCCCGCGAAGGTCCGGCACCAGGGACACTCAAAGTCGCTGAACAGCACCAACGGACAGTAGATGTCGGGCGTGACGGTCTGCGGATCGTCCGGCCGGATGGGGATTTCCACCTGGGGCGCCTGCTCGTATATCGCCGCCAGCAGACTCATATCCGCCCTGAAGCTGTTCAACTCCGCCCGAGTTTGCTTGGTGCGTTCCTGCTCGACCTGCACGGCGTAACCGTTCCACACCATGGCGCAGGTGGTGGCGGCCAGCAGGATGGTGGCGGCGACCAGGCGATACGCGGGGTGCGAGCGCACCGGCGCGGAGACCGCTCCGGCGAGCGCCTCCGCCACACCAAGCTCACCCAGGGCCTGCCAGGTCAGCTCGCCCGAAGGAGTGGGTTGCGCCCCGGCGGCGTCCGGCGTGGCGGCTACCACTTCCACCGCGGCGGGTTCGGCCGCGCTCACCGATACCAGCGCTGCCGCGGGAACCTCCTTGGGGCGCAGCAGGATCATCCCGATCAGAATCAGGAAGTTGATGATGTGCGACACCAGGCACCAGGGGCACCACGCCTCGGCCTGGGTAAACATGATGTAGATAAAGAACAGCGAACTGATCACTCCGCAGATGACAAAGGCCAGCGGGATGCGGTACCACTCCCACCGGTCGGGCGTCGGTCGGCCGATAAAAAGAAACCAGATCGCCAGGCTGGTGAAGTAGACGAATCCCAAGTAAGCGGAGGGTATTCGGGTCTGTGCCTTCTGGGGCTCGGTTGTTGGGAACAGTTCCTCATCGACGTCCGGGCGCGGGGGAATGGTGGCCCATCGGCTGGCGAGCACGCGATCGCAATTGGCCCCGCCGCGTTTCCCCGAGTCGGCGGATTCGGCCTCGTGCCGGCGTCGCTCCTCTGCGGCTGCCGCCGCCGCGTCCGGTTGGGTGGTGGCCTCACCTTCAGGCGCGCCCGTCTCATCGCCGCAGACGGCGGCAAACCAACTCGGCCCGTGCGACTTCAGCAGGTGCTTATCCAACAGCAGCAGGCTGATATACGCGCCGCACAGACTCAGCACGAACAGCGGGATCGTCAGCTTCCAGGCTGCCTTAATCACAAACGGCTATCCTTCTTGAGACGGCGGCAGTATATCGCTCGCCCCGGCGACTGCCAATTCGGACGCTTGTAACACCAACCCCAAGGACCTGTGGGACAGGCTTTCCAGCCTGTCAGACCGGCTGGAAAGCCGGTCCCACATTCTTGTGCTAAAGGTCCTTACTTCCGATGTACTCATCGCGTTTCTTCCCCGTTGAGGGATCCCTCCGGCGTTAGAAGCATGGTCCGCGAGCGCGGACCCCACACAACAGAGCGATTTGGCATGGCGGCGCCCGCCTTCGGCGGGCTTGGCCATGCCACCCATTTGGGCAGCCCACGCCGGCGCGCGGACTCCCCGCTATAAGTACGTGGTACGTGATCGACCGAAAGACCGAAAGCACAAACAGGGACCCAGGAAAACGGTTGGGAAGCAAAATGGAACCGGCAGTCGCTTCGCCGAGTTCTCGGCCTCACCGGTAGCCCTCACCCTGGCCCTCTCCCGAGGGGAGAGGGGACGGGGTCGGGCTCGGAGCCAGTCCCCTTTTGCCGCAGCGGTTCATTCCGCAGCCAGCGACGGTGGGGGAGGAGAACCCGATGTTTCTACCCCCCGGAGCCGGGCCACTTCGGCGACGTCTTTGTCGCCCCGTCCGGAGCAGTTGATGACGATGATCCGGTCGCGGGCCATCTGGGGCGCGAGCTTAATCACGTGAGCCACCGCATGGGCGCTTTCCAAGGCCGGGATGATGCCCTCCATTTTGCTGAGCAGCATGAAGGCCTCGAGGGCCTCGTGATCGGTAGCTGACACGTACGTAGCACGCCCGGTGTCGCGCCAATAGGCGTGTTCCGGCCCCACGCCGGGATAGTCCAGCCCGGCGGACACCGAGTGTACCGGATCGGTCTGGCCGTCGTCGTCCTGGAGTACGTAAGTATACATGCCGTGCAGGATGCCGGGCCGGCCGTGCGCCAGCGTGGCCGCGTGGGCGCCGACGCCCGGCCCGGTGCCGCCGGCCTCTACGCCGACCAGAGCCACCTCGCGGTCTTCCACGAAGGCGGTAAAGATGCCTGCGGCGTTGCTCCCGCCGCCCACGCACGCCACGACCATGTCAGGTAACCGACCCTCAGCCGCCAGGATTTGCTCCCGGGTCTCGCGGCCGATCACCGCTTGGAAATCCCGCACGATCATAGGGAAGGGGTGCGGGCCCATCACGCTGCCGATGACGTAATGCGTGTCCTCCGCGCTGCCCATCCAATCGCGCAGAGCGGCGTTGATGGCGTCCTTGAGCGTCCGCTGGCCGGTCTCCACGGAGACCACCTTCGCCCCGAGCAGTTCCATGCGAAACACGTTGAGGCGCTGGCGGCGGATGTCCTCGGCCCCCATGTACACGGTACAGGCCACGCCGAAGCGGGCGGCGGCGGTCGCGGTGGCCACCCCGTGCTGCCCGGCACCGGTTTCGGCGATGACCCGCCCTTTGCCCATGCGGAGGGTCAGCAACAGTTGGCCCAGCGTGTTGTTGATCTTGTGGGCCCCGGTGTGGTTCAGGTCTTCGCGTTTGAGGTAAATCCTGGCGCCGCCGCAATGCCGAGTCAGGCGGGAGGCGAAATACAGCGGACTGGGCCGACCGGCGTACTCACGATAGTGGCGGTCAAGTTCGGCCCAAAAGGCCGGATCATCGCGGACGGCGCGGTAGGCCTCTTCGAGCCGGGTCACGGCTGACATGAGCATCTCGGGCATGTAGCGCCCACCGTAGTCGCCGAACCGTCCCCGTGCGTCGGGGACCTTCGTTTGGTACGTTTCGGGCACGACACCGGACACGTTGAGCTCCTTAAGAAGCTATCAGCTTTCAGCCAGGCGAGTGCAGAGTGTTGAGTCTCTCTTGCCTCTTGCCTCTTGCCTTCTTCCTCTTGCCTACTGCCTCTTGCCTCTTGCCTCTTGCCTTCTTCCTCTTGCCTACTGCCTCTTGCCTCTTGCCTCTTGCCTTCTTCCTCTTGCCTCTTGCCTCTTGCCTTCTTCCTCTTGCCTCTTGCCTCTTGCCTCTTGCCTCTTGCCTTCTTCCTCTTGCCTCTTGCCTCTTGCCTCTTGCCTCTTGCCTTCTTCCTCTTGCCTCTTGCCTTCTTCCTTCAGCACTTCTCCCGCGAGCTGTTGTACCGCATCGAGCAACCGTTCGTATTGGGCCTCGGTACCGTCGTCAACCGCCTGAAGGCTGATGAGTCGATCACAACATTCCAGCGTGGCCGGGGAAGCTTGTCCCACAGACTCCGGCAGTCCGGGGTGCCGGAGGCACACTCCTGTGGGCGAGTGTTCGAGTTCCAAGGCGGCCACCGTCCACCGATAGGTGCGCCGGTCTACTCCGAAGCCACGTTCGTAGCGGTACCGGAAACCGTATACCGGCCCCAGGCGGGTCGAACCTGCGACCATATCGAAGACATAGCGATGATGACCTTGACGGAACAACTCCAAGCCCCGGAAGCGTCGGCCCCAGCCGTGCGAATCCGTAGGCGTGTAGGTCAAATGTAAGCGCCTGGCTAATCGGGCGAGCCGTCCGCGGGCCCGCTCGCGCCGCCAGGCGAACACGATGAGGGACGAAGGCGCCAAGACACAAAGACAAGAGACCAAGAGGGTCATGAGCATTCTAGATATAACCCAGGTCTTGCAGACGCTGCTTGATGGTTTCCTCCTCCTCGGCCGTGTAGGCGGACGAAGGCGCGTCGGGAAGATGACCGAGGATGCGGAGCGTAGAGAGCATCTTCCGGAGGCAAGCTTCGGGCGGTTCGATTTCGGTGTTCAGCAGCACCTCGGGCTTGAACGGCTCCTCGTAGGGAGCGTTGATGCCGGCCACGTGGGCGACCTCATCGCGCTGGGCCCGCTCGAACAGGCCGTCCCGGTCGCGTTTCACGAGCACCTCCAGCGGGCACCGACAATAGACCTCGATGAAGCGGCCGAGGTCTGCGCGAATCCGGTCGCGCGCGGCGCGATAGGGCGAGACGGCGGCGACGATGGCGATCACTCCGTGACCATTGAGCAGCTTGGATTCGTAGGCCAGGCGCAGCAGGTTGGTTTCGATCTCTTCGCGACTGAAGCCGAGCGAGCGGTTCAAGGTCTGGCGGATACGCCCGGAATCCAGCACCTCGCACGGGTACCCCAGGCCGACCAACTGGTCGTGCAACATGCCGGCCAGCGTGCTCTTTCCCGAGCCGGTCATGCCGGTGAGCCAAACGGTGAAGCCTTCCGCGCTCATGGCCTCTTCCTACGCCGCCGGGCCGCGTCCGTCAACTGGTCTGACCCACTACACGAGCGAGGAGACCGGGCGGGGCGTCTTGCGGTCCCCCGACTCGCCCGTTAGAATTCCGGGTTGTAGCTTGGGCTGTGGTGCAACTGGTAGCACGTCTGACTCTGGATCAGAAGGTTCCAGGTTCGAGTCCTGGCAGCCCAGTGAATCGTAAGTCACGCCGAATGCTGGACTTAGCATACCTTCCCGCGTGTGGAAGTGCGGCACGGAAAACCCGGTGAGTGTGTCACTGACACACCTGTTTTCTGGAGTACCGCACGATGCCCACGAAAACGCTGTTGACCCCCCGTTACTGCTGTCACAAGCCCACCGACCGGGCCTACGTCCGCCTGAACGGCCGGGCGGTGTACCTTGGCCGATGGCTCTCCCCGGAGTCCGAGGTCGAATACGACCGGGTACTTGCTGAGTGGCTGGCCCACGGCAGGCGGCCCCCGGACACCCCGTCCGACCTCACGGTGAACGAAGTCCTGGCCGCCTACCTACCCCACGTCGAAAGCTACTACATGAAGGACGGGAAGCCCACCAGCGAGCGAGCCCTGATTGCTCTCGCACTGAAACCAGTCCGCCAGCTCTACGGCGACATCCCCGCCGCGGGCTTCAAGCCGTCCGCTCTCTTGGCCGTCCAGCAAACCTACATCGACGCCGGGTACGTGCGCATTCAGGTGAACGGGCACGTCAAACGCATCCGCCGGATGTTCAGGTGGGCGGTGGAGCGCGAACTTGTCCCGGCGGACGTGTTGCACGGGCTGCAAGCGGTGTCCGGGCTGCGTCGCGGACGTTCCGAGGCCCGCGAGTCCGAGCCGATCCGCCCCGTCCACGATGCCCACGTCGATGCCATCCGGCCCCACGTCGCCCGGCAGGTGTGGGCCATGATCGAGTTGCAACGCCTCACCGGAATGAGGAGCGGGGAAGTCACCATCATGCGGGGATGTGACATCGACACCACGGGGCGGGTGTGGTTCTACCGGCCATCCTCACACAAAACCGAACACCACGGCCACGAACGGGTAGTAGAACTAGGCCCCCGGGCGCAGGACATCATCCGCCCGTTCCTGAAACCCGATCTGGCCGCGTTCCTCTTCTCGCCTGCCGATGCCGAATCGGAACGGCGGGCGGCCCGGACGGCTGAACGTAAGACCCCGCCTGGGCAAGGGAACACCGTGGGCACAAACCGGAAGAGGAAACCCCGGAAGTCGCCCGGCCCACGGTACGACGTGGATAGCTACCGGCGGGCGATTGCCGAGGCGTGCATCAAGGCCGATGTTCCGCACTGGCATCCCCACCAGCTACGGCACTCGTTCGCAACGCGAATCCGCAAACAGTACGGGCTGGAAACCGCCCGCGTGATGTGCGGTCACAAGAGCATGGCCATCACGGAGACCTACGCGGAGATCGACAGGACCAAGGCGGCAGAAATCGCGTTGAAGATCGGATAGGGGGCGTAACCATGAAATTGAGATGGTCTAACGGGTTCTCATTCGCAGTCGAGTTCGAGTGTGGGCGTCCAGAGAACATGGCCGACGCCATGTGCGGCGCCCTGATTGAATATCGGAAACTCCACGGCGAGCAGCGGATCGAGCTGCACGTCGAGGCGGGACCTGCGCGATGGACCGATCCCGCCATGCAGTGGATCGCGTCCGCCACCACGCCGCATTACGCCGGTGAGCGGTGTGGCGGATACGTGCACGTCGTCAATTGTGGTGCGCGTGTGGCACCGGACCCTGAGTCCGAGACACCCAAAACGCGAGGAACCGACTGGGTATTGATCGTCGGTCCCGGGGCTTGGCACGGCCCAGAGGTTTTCAGGGGGGCAATCGGAGCGATCCGCCACTACAACGGGATTGCCGGGCTGGCCGCGGACGTAGCGGACACAGTCAGAAACCTGGGGCAAGAGGAAGGTTGAACGCACTGAGACTGCGATTTAGAATGGAGCGAGGGTAGCCGGGTAGCTCCCGGCGTGCGGTCCCCTGGCGGCTGGGTGGGTGTCCTCTCCCGGCCGCTGGGGGGACCGGCCCATAGAGGACACAACAATGTCAGCGAACACACTTCCCGAAGCAACACGGATCGTTTTACGGACCCTTTACGATCTCCTCTATGTCGGTCTTCCTCACAGGACAGGTGGTCAGCCGAAGCCGCAACACACCGTATCGGATTGCCTGCTTGCGGCACTGCTAAGCAACTACCAGTTTGACGTGCGCGGTCAACTGCGCCTGCTTGTAGACCTGGGATGGATTGAAGACACGGGAAAGCAAGCCAGCGTTTCGAGGCAATGGATCGCGCCCGACGGTCGGACGGTGGTGGCATGGGCAAATTCCCGTGGGATGCGAGTGCAGACCGATGGCGTTGAAGAAAACCTTCGCTGGGGCGGGTGGACGTGCTACCGCCCGACACCCGAGGGAATCCGCATCGTCGAAACAGAGCGGCCCCCCGTACCCAAGGTGCTGGACAAGCTGCGTAAAGCCATTGCCGAGAAGGGGCGGGACGCCAAGACGGACACCATTCTCAAGGCCGCCAAGGGGATTGCCCGACAGACCGCGCGGGACGGCCTGC
>JAZDKM010000473.1:0-2229 GCA_043803085.1 Planctomycetota bacterium | reverse complement strand
ACCAGGTCGCCTTCGTTCTCTCGGTCCTCGTCGTCCACGAGAATGATCATGCGCCCCGCGCGGAGATCCGCAAAAGCCTGCGGGATCGGTGAAAAAGGTGAATGACTCATAGCCACCGACTTTCCGTCATCGCCACCACGTTGGCCGTGGTACGGGACCAGCAGCCCTGCACCCCCTGATTCCCTATGGTATTGTAGTCGCTGAGGCGCCGACACCCAAGCCGGACATGTTGAGCGAGGCAGCGGCGGGCGTCATCGCCGGCCGACGGCCTGCGGGGACGTAAGCGGCTACCTCAGTCCTAGCAGCCTGTGGTGAAAGTGGCCAAGCGCAGTGTGGCACGGGCATCTTGCCCGTGAAAACACAGGCTGGAAGCCTGTGCTACGACTTTTGCCACGGGCTGCTAGCCGGCCGGGCGGGGACGCGCCCCCGGCTGCTCGGCAGCCTGCAACAAGGCCGACAGGTCCCCCAGGCTCAGCGAACCTGACCGCGCATGATAGGTCCCGTCCGGGCGGAGCACGACGCACCCAGGCGGTTCCTGCAGGCCGAATTGTGCCGCCGTCGCCCGGTTCTTGACCACCACCCAGTCGAGACGGCAACAGATCGCCTCGGCGAGCAGGGCCGCTGCTTCGGGGGTGTCGAGCAGTTGGGCGCTACGGTTGGAGGCGTCCACAAAGACGGAATGGTAGAACACGAAGAGTTTGCGCCCCTCCTGTTCCCCCGTCGAGCGGGCGCGTTCGTAGCTGTACTGCCAAGGGATCGCCGGAGTGATCCCGAGCCGACCGCGCGCCGGCGCCGCTCGGCCCGGGGAATGAGCGCTGGCCGCAAAGCGGACGATCTGGTCCACCGTGGGCAGACCGATCAAGGTGTGGTAGGTGCCGTCGGGACGCACGATGATCATGGAGGGGACCTTGCTCACCCCGTACTGGGCCGCGAATCCGCGGTTGGGGATGTAGTCCCAGTCCAGCAGGCAGTGGACCATCTCGCTGAACTGGCTGCGAACCCGCGGCTGGGACAGCCGATTCAGGAGTTCCGTTGACTCCGCCGAGAGCCACCACTTGTAGACGATGAAAAGCGGGCGGTTTTGCCGCTCGGCCAGGGCTACCGCTTCTTCGTACGAACCCTGCCAGTAGTAATCGGACACCGGGAGAATCTGGATGTCGGTCTTGGGGGTCGCGCCGGGTCCGACGGCGCCGGCCAGGAAATCGCGCGCTTGCTCCACGGTGAGGAAGCCCTGCCGCGCATGATACGTCGCGTCGGGATGCACGACCACGAGCGCTGGGGGGGAGTCCACGCCGTATTGGGCCATGTAGCGCTGGTTCGGGGCATAGTCCTTGATCAGGACGCAACGCAGCTTCCCGGTGATCAGCGGCTTGATCTGAGGCGATTCGAGGATGTCCTGCAGGCGGCCGGAACCGGCGTCCAGGTGGTCCTTGTAGAACAGCAGGGTGTCGCGTCCCGGGTGACCCTGCTGGCGCTCGCGGAGGCGCTGCTGTTCCAGCTCGGCGTAGGAATAGTACCACTGGGTAGCACAACCCGGGCCAACCACGAAGGCGAGTGCCACGAAGACCGCGCAACCGCGCACTCGCCGAAAGAGCGGCATGTTCTCATGGCTCATGAATGGTCCCGATGCCCTGCGGAGCACCCACGTACGCGGATCCGCGTTCACGGTCGCCCGATATGGCCGATGCGCATCCCGCGCCCACGCCCGCCCGCCTCCGGGCCGCAAAAGTGTAATCGTGCTCGAGGGCCGCCGCAACCACCGCTGACGGACCGCCGACGATTTGGCGTTGGGGGAACTTTTGAGATTCTCAACGTCGGCTTGATCGTCGGGGGATCGATTGTGATTCCGCACCTGCGCCGGGCCGTCGAACTGCTCGACGAACTCGACGCCGAAGCGCGCTGACGCCGACGAGCGACCTCGGGTTTCGAGGGCAGGATGCCCGCGCCACACCGCTCCTGGTCGATTTCACCACGGGCGGTTAAGGGTGCGCGGGCTTCGCCTCCGTATCGGAAGCCGCCGACGCCAGGAAACGCACGGTCATCTGGAGATCGATGGGTAAATCCACGTCGGTGGGGTCCAGCTCGATGAGCACCTCGCGGACTTTGGTATCTTGCTGTTCCGTGGTGCGTTCGGTGCGGATGCTCTTGCGGCCCATCAGGGGCTCGAGGTGGACGACCCGGCCGGTGAACTTCCGGTCGTCGAAGGCCTCGGCGGTAGCCACCACCTCC
>JAZDKM010000472.1:0-3137 GCA_043803085.1 Planctomycetota bacterium | reverse complement strand
CCGAGGCGTTTCGCGTTTTGCGCGAGTCAGATTGGCAAATCCCACCCCCCAGGAGCCGCCACGACAACAATAGCAAGTCCTTTTCCTGCAAGGCGGACGGAGTTTTCGGGAGGGAGACAGCGCCTGTACCTGGACCGGAGTAGGGGATTAAAGAGCCGCACGGTGAAGGCAGTAGCGACCCACACCGACCCCGAGTCATGCGACGGCGGCCGCAAGGACGCCGACGAAGCGTTGACAGGGGCACGTGCGGGCTGGGTATCGAGCCTCGAAAACGATACGAAAGATCGGAGTGGTAATCGGCGAGCAAAATGGGCCCACCTCGGCACGCAATCCGGACCCACCAGGGTCACAGTATAAGCCGCCTTACCGGGCGGCGTAAAGGGTCACAATCCGGCTGTTGTGTCTCGATCGAACCTTCCTCTTCCGGTCCTCGTCAAGGCTGCGGAGCGGAGGGAGGCCGAGCGCAGCGATGGCCTCCCGGAGCGGAGCAGCCTTGACGAGCGGCGATCGCCATGGGTGCGTCGGGCCGGGTCGCCAGGGGTATCCGTTCCATTGAGACACAAGCGGGTCACGCTTTCTGCATTGAGGCGGCCGTGGGGTCTGCTGGCTTGCCTTCCGCTGCGGTCTTGGCGTCGGAGGCCGCCCTGGTCCTCTTGCCGGCCTTGACCGACTCCCGGAACCGGTAGCTCTCGCCGTTCATCTCGAAGATGTGGCAGCGGTGCGTCAGGCGGTCCAGCAGGGCCGCGGTCATCCGTTCGCCCTGGAAGACCTGTCCCCAGTCGCCGAAGGCCAGGTTGCTGGTGATCAGCAGACTGGCCCGCTCGTAGCGGTCGGCGAAGACCTGGAACAGCAATTCCGCACCGGCCCGGCTGAAGGACAGGTAGCCAAGCTCGTCAACGATCAGCAGGTCCGTCTTGTCCAACTGGCCCAGCAGCCGGTCCAGGCGGTACTCCTTCCGGGCCTCCTCCAACTGGGTCACCAGGGCGGCGGCGGTGAAGAACCGCACTCGCCGTCCCTGTCGGCAGGCGGCCAGGCCCAGGGCAGTGGCCAGGTGCGTCTTGCCCGTGCCCGCGTTGCCGATCAGGCAGCAGTTGAAGTGCTGGTCGATCCACTCCCCGCGGGCCAGTTCCAGGATCTTGGGCTTGTTGAGACTCGGCAGCAGGCTGAAGTCGTAGGTGTCCAGGTCCTTCAGAACGGGGAAGCCGACCTGCTTGATACGGGCCTTCATCGCGTTGGCCGACCGGGCGGCCACCTCCAGTTCCGTCAGGCGGAGCAGGTACTGCTCGTAGTCCTCGTTGGCGGCGGAAGCCTCGCGGGCCAGTTTGGCGAACTCGGCGCCCATGGTCGGCAGGCGCAGGTGCTTGAGATTGGTCTTGAGCAGCAGGGTCTGGGGCTCAGGCATGGACAGGTTCTCCTATCGAAAGAAGCTGGTTGAACTGGCTCAGGTCCGCACGCGGGACCTGGATCTGAGGAATCGGCGTCTGGGCGCAGACGTCGGGAGCGGCGGGTTCCTGGCGCAGGGCCAGGCGTTCGGCCTGGCCGCGGATCAGTTCGGAATCGAGCAGGTTCCGCGTTCGGCAGTACTCGATCGCCTGCTGCAGGCGGGCCTGGGAATGCTCGCCGAGCAGTTGCAGCACGCGGATGTACTGCCGGCTGCCGGCGTGCGGGCCATGGCGTTGTTCCAGGGCGGCCCGCAGTTGCGTAAAAGACGCCGGCAACTGCCAGTTGCGGTATACGCCGCTGTGGTCCAGGGCCCCGGGCCGCCGACCCAGCGTTACCAGGTAGTGCATCGGGTCCAGCACCTGCTGGCTGCGGCCGTAGCAGCGTTCGTGCCGGGCGACGACCTGGTGGTTGGCGACGATCTCGATGCGGTCCACGTAGGCCTTGACGGTTACGGCCTGGAAGGCCCATCGCCTGGGCACGCTGTAACGATTGGAGTCGAAGGCGACCGTCTGGAACTTGTCCACCTTCTTGAACTCGCGGATGCAGGGGTCGAAGGCGTGGATTGGTAGTGCCAGGGCCGCCACCTTGTCCATCGCGAACCGCTGGCCGATCGTCTGGATCTGCCCGGCACAGGTCCGGTCCAGTTCCGCCAGGCAGCAACGCCGCAGGTAGGCGTTGAGGTCATCGTGGTCCTGCACCTTGGGCACCGGCGTGCACCAGCGACGCTGGAGGTCATAGACCTTGTGCTCGACGGCGGGCTTCTCGGTGGCGGCCGCCGGCATGCAGAACAGGGGCTCGAAGCCGTAGTGGCTGGCCAGGGCGGCGTAACGGACGTTCATCTGGCGCTGCCGGCCCCGCAGAATGCCCGTGGCCACGGTTCGTGGATTGTCCCACCAGCCCTCGCGGGCGACACAGCCGAAGAATTCAAACGCCGCCACCATCCCCGCCAGAACCGCCTCGATCCGCTCGGTGGGCAGACCGAGGGCGAAGGCGAAGTTCGAGAAGCTCCACGTGGGGATCAACACCGGCACTTGACGCCGGCCGTCGGGGAAGTCGGCATAGATGTGGCCGAAGTCCAACTCCAGCCGCTGACCCGGGTCATGGGACAGAGGAATGAACGTCACCTCGTGCCGCTGCCGATGGCCGGCGATGTATCGCCGGACCTGGTCGTAGCCGCCGACGTAGCCCTGCTCCTTACGCAGCCGCCGAAAGACCTGCATGGCCGTGTGCCGCTGCTTGCGCGGGGCCTCTTCGTCGTCGGCCAGAATCTGGTCGATCACCAGCTTGAACGGCCCCAGCTTGGGGGCGTCCGCTTCCTTCGTCCGCGTGTAGGGCTGTGGCTCCGGACTGGCCAGGGCGTCCCGAACCTTCCGCCGGGAACGACGAAACTGCCGGGCAATGGCCCGCATGCTCATGCCGTCGCGATGCGCTCGCCGTATGACGCCGTAATCTTCCACCGTCACCATCCTTGCCTCCTGGCCGTCGGGCCGTCCTAGGCTTCTTGCCCATGACAGTACCCGACCAGCCGGAAGGCGGCTGGGGTGGGTCCGGATTACGCGCCGATCATCCCCCCGAGGTGGGCCCGTTTTGCTCGCCGATTACCATGATGGCGTCGATCAATTGGCCAACGCTGCGGAAGACCCCGCGGCGAATGCGTTTGTCGGTGATCTCTCGGAACCATCGCTCCACCAGGT
>JAZDKM010000471.1:0-2096 GCA_043803085.1 Planctomycetota bacterium | reverse complement strand
CTCCATCAAGGGCCCCAATGTGACCGAGGCCACCGAGCGGCTCTGCGACGTGTACATGGGCACCGGGCGCGTCGATGTGTTCCAGTTGGTCTACAGTGTGCTGCGCCAGCGCAACCGCGCCGTCATCGAGAAGGCGCAGCAGCGGGGGGTCGGGATCGTGGTGCGGACCTCGCTGGAGAGCGGCCTCCTGACCGGGGCGTATCAGCCCGGCCACGTGTTTGCGGGCAACGACCATCGGGCCCGCTACGACCGGGCGAAGCTCGACTTCGCGCTCCAGACGGCCGCAGAGATCCGGCAGGTGGCGGTCAAACCGCCCTATCGGACGCTGCCCGAGGCGGCCCTGCGCTTCTCGCTCGAACCACCCGGGGTTTCCACTCTGATCTTCGGCGCGGAGAGTGCCGCCGAGGTCGGAACGAACCTGGACGTGCTGAGTCTTCCGCCGCTCGACCCGGGCCTGGTGGCGGACCTCAAACGACGCTATGGCGCCATCACGGAAAAGGCAAATTTCTCGTGAGACACCCGAGGGGCCCGCGGACGACAAGTGGTGGCTGAAACTGTTCACCACGAAGGCAGCGTGGTGGGGTTTCTGACGGCGGACGCCCTATCGCCCGGAGCGAATGGCCGATGATCCATCCCGCGAAGCGCGGGATGACCACCGGAAGTACGCCCTCGAACTGCCCCTAGAAGGATGCTGAAAAACTCATTTACGCCCAGGCTGCTCAAAGAGGTCCAGATGTCCCGCGACTTCGCGGGACGGCGCGCCGGGTACCCATCCGCAGGATGGGCACCCACCAGACTGGGTACCCGGTGCGAGGCGTACTTACGCGTACGTCGCAGCGCCGCGCGAGCGCGCCAACGCGGCAGATGGGCCTTTTTCAGCAGCCTGCTAGATTGTCACCACGACCTTTATGGCGGTGTCCTTCTTCGTGAGGCTCGTCTCGAATGCCTCCACGATCTGCTCCAGGGGGAAGATATGGGTGACCGGCGACTTGAGGTTCACCCGACCGGCGGCGGCCAGGGCGATGGCCTTGGGGAACTGGTTGGCGTAGGTGAAGGAGCCCTTTACCGTTAGCTCCGCTCTGATGACACGCAGAGTGTCAAAGGGCAGAACCGCCTCGCTCGACATTCCTACGAAGATCACCGTGCCGCCGCGTCGGGCTGCCCAGACGCTCTGCTGGATCGTGGGTATGGCCCCGGCGCTCTCGAACACCACGTCCGCGCCCACGCCACCGGTGAGGCGCTGGACCTCATCCACCGTCTTGACTTCTTTGGCATTGAGCACATACGTGGCGCCCAGTTCCTTGGCGAGTTTCAACCGCTTCTCGATCACGTCCACCACAATGGTCGTCGTGACTCCATGGGCGGCCGCCGCCTGAAGGGTCATGAGACCGATCGGGCCGGCACCCAGAATCAGTGCTGTCTGTCCCGGCTGGACGCTGGCCCGCCAGGCGGCGTGCAAACCCACCACGAACGGCTCGATCATCGCTCCCTCTACGAAATCGAGATTGTCCGGCAGGCGAAAGACGTAGTCGGCCGGAATGGCTGTGTATTCACAGAAGAAGCCGTTCGTGTGTGGACCACTCTGAAACGCCCGCGTGGGGCAGAGGTGATACTCCCCCCGTTTGCACCAGGCGCACTTGCGGCAGGGGATGCCAGGCTCGAGTGCGACTCGATCACCCACCTTCAGATTCGTGACGGTCGAGCCAAGTTCGACGATCTCACCGGAAGCCTCGTGACCCAGCACGTAGGGACGCTCGACGAACCGCTCGCCGATGCGGCCCTCCTGGTAAAAGTGAAGGTCAGAGCCGCAAACGCCTCCCGCCCTGACCCTGACCA
The DNA here is from genome assembly GCA_043803085.1 of Planctomycetota bacterium. GTDB lineage: Bacteria > Planctomycetota > Phycisphaerae > UBA1845 > UBA1845 > JAAEQG01. Next base: position 260 of record JAZDKM010000471.1, on the reverse strand, counting down.
GGGCCTCATCGGAAGCGGGTCTGGGGTGAGGGAGTTCTTCGATGCGCAGGTCGCGAATCTTGTGGAGAACCGCTGCTTTCATAATGGCGTCAGCCCTCTCTTTCTCGGTGAACCATGCCTTCGCCCGGTCAATAGCGTGGCAGGGCCGCGATTTGCCCGCCTGTCAGGCACGCGGCAACCTATCAAGCACGTTGGAGGGTGTCAAGCGTTGTGGAGGGTGGTGTTGGGGGGGTGGACTGCAAAAGGGTGTTGACACCTTC
>JAZDKM010000470.1:0-9812 GCA_043803085.1 Planctomycetota bacterium | reverse complement strand
CCATCAAACTGCACACAAAGTGCTTGTTTTCGCCTGTCACCCATGGGGTGCTCCTGTCAAAATGGCCGAAAACCCTTCGGATTACAGGGAAAACATGCACGTATCGTGCCATCAGGAACAACGGCATCTGGGAAATGCGGGCTGGTAGGGCGGGTTTGGCCCGCCGAAACGGAATGGCGAACGGAGCTTGCCCCACCCACAAGGTCAGGCCCAGGGCGTCCGCCGCGGTAGGACCGGCCGGCAGGAACACTTCCACCTGCTGCGAGCCATCGTTGCGCTGGTCTCCGCCGATCAGTCGCCCCTGCCGCTGCGTGGAGGTCGGAGCGTCGAGGACCCGGCTTCGAATCCCCTCGGTCTGGTTGGGATACCTCGAAGTGAACAGCTGGCAGGGGATGGCGATTGACAATCCGTCGGCGCCGTGATACACGCCGCCCCCTAGCACTACTTGACCCCGGTCGTTCATCTCGATGGGGAGTTTGGCGATGGAACTTCGAAAGGCACTTCTTCTGGGTATGCTTTGGTCATTGGGGTTCGCGGCGGCGACGGGAGTCTTGGGATTATTGTTCAGCGGCGGCGGCGCGGTGTGGCGCGTGGTGGGGACCGGCGCGCTCACGGCCGTTGCTTGCGGATTGATGATTCCCGTGTCGGGGATGATCGACCGGCAGGTATCACGCGGGGCCGGTCTACTCGGGATGGCGGCGATCCTCGTCGAATACTTCATGGTGCTGGCACTGCTGTGGCAGTTGGTGGATGTTCTGTTTAGTGCTTCGGGCAAAGAATCCTTCGCCCTGACGGCGGTTTTCTTAGGTCTGACGGCACCCGTGGCTGGGGTTCTTCTTCGGATGACAACCATCGCCCGCACGGCACGAGCGGGCCGGGTGGGTTTGGTCCTCTGTGGCGTGGTCTTCATCGCCCTCATGGTGGGCACTTGGGGGCCGGTCTCGAAGTGGACCTCCACGTATTCGTACGCGTCTGACTCATGGGAGAGGCGCGAACACTGGTGGGAGACCGCCTCGGCGCTTGCTATCTTCGGAGCGCTGACCGTGGCGGGTTTAGTCGACGTCGACATGGGAGAGCGGCGGCCATGGCGCTGGGCCGGCGTGTTCGCCAGTGGGGCGGCCGGGCCGATGTGGCTTGTCCGTATATGGATGGGCGCGGGAAGCGCTCTGGGTACGGCGATCTTCAGTACGTTAACCTGTATGGCCGCGGTCGTGGCCCATGCAAACTTGTGTTGGCTATGTCCCCTCACCGTCGGCCAGAATTGGGTGCGTCTCGGAACCGTAGCTGCGGCGACCGTCACCGCGGCTTTGATCGATTTGTGGGTCATCGACGATCTGTTTCACTTGTACCTGGGGAGTGGATATCTCGAACGCTTAATCCCGGCCGCGGGGATCGTGGCCGCGTGCGGCACGCTGGCCATATGTGTGCTGGTTCGGCTGAACCGCAATGTGGACTTTGAACCGGTCACGGTGGAAACGCTGGAGATGACCGTGATCTGTCCGCGGTGCCGCAAGAAACAGCAGATCCCCCTGGGCGACGCAGCATGCTCCGCTTGCCAACTCCGCATCCATATCCGCATTGAGGAGCCACGTTGCCTCCAATGTGGGTTTCTACTTTACCGTCTCACCTCCGACCGTTGCCCGGAGTGTGGGACGCCGTTGGGCATGAACCCTCCGACCCATCAAGACCCGCCGGTCGTGTAGAACAGGGGCCCTCCTTCGCGGAACTGGGAGTTCCGCTTCCTGCCACCGCCAGCGCGATCCGTACTGGGCGAGCACGCGTTTCCGCAGGCCCTCGGCTTGGAAGATGGGTCGCAGACGCTGTGCCGAACGGTATTGAGCATGTCCCCCTATTCTTCTGGGTGGTACGATCCGGGCATGTCTCCGGCCGAGGTCACCGCGCGGGTCAAGGCGTTAGCCAGCGAGCAGGGCTTCTGTCGGGTCGGCACCGCGCCGGTCGGGCGTCTTGGCCGAGAAGAATACTACCGGCGGTGGCTGAGCGCCGGACGGCATGGGCGGATGGCTTATCTGGCCCGGAATTTGGCGGTCCGCTTCGATCCGAGCCGGCTGCTGCCCGAGGCTCGCAGTTTGATCGTGGTGGCCCATGCCTATGGTCAGCCGGCGCCATCGCGCCCCGATGATCAGCCACGCGGGCAGGTCGCGCGGTACGCCTGGGGCCGGGATTATCACAAGGTGGTCAAACGCAAATTGCTCGCCCTGCGCGACCGGCTCTGCGCTGAAGTAGGGCAGCCGTTCGAGATGCGGGTATGCGTGGACACGGCCCCACTGGTCGAGCGCGAGTGGGCGGCCCGGGCCGGGATCGGGTGGATCGGCAAGAACACGCTGGTGATTCATCCGCTGCTGGGGAGCTACTTTTTTTTGGGAGTTCTGGTGACGACGCTGGAACTCGTCCCCGACGCGCCGCTGACCGACCACTGCGGCACCTGCACGCGCTGCCTACAGGCCTGTCCCACCGGCGCGTTTCCGGCCCCCTATGAGATGGACGCCTCTCGCTGCATCTCTTACTTCACGATCGAGATGCGCGACGCCATACCCGAGGAATTCCAAGCGGCCATGGGGGATTGGGTGTTCGGGTGCGACGTGTGCCAGGAGGTATGCCCTTACAACCACCCCGCCCCACTGCGACCCGACCCGGCTTATGCCCTGCGCGCGCCGGGCCCGTTCCCGTTGCTGCGCGAGCTGCTCGAGTGGAGCGAAGACGACTACCGCGCGAGGCTGGCTGGCAGCGCCATGAAACGCGCGACGCTCGCCATGCTGCGCAGAAATGCGCGGATCGCGCTGCACAACGTCATCCAGTAGGTCGGGCTCCGCCCGACGCGTGCTTTCGGCGGGCAGAGCCCGCCCTACTTCCCGAGCGGAAGCGAAGGAGTTCGCGCAGCTCGTCCAAGCGTAAGGCCCAGGCGGCCGCGGCATAAGCCAACACTCCGAGCGTTACCCCGACCCCCACCTGCAGGCTCGGGGCCAGCGCCGTCCAGCGCGCCCGACCGAGTTGGGCCGGCAGCACCACGACGATCATTAGCACCAGGGAAGCCAACCCGATGCGCCAGACGCCGGCCCCGATCCATCGGGTACGCAGGGAGGGCAGACGGGTGCGCAACACCCACGACAACCAGACCACCTGAAGCGTCGCACAGATTGCCGTGGACAGGGCCACGCCCGCCTCCCCCATAGGAAACACCAGTACCAGGTTCAAGGTCGCGTTGAGCAGGACCATGCGGACCGCGACACGGACGGGCGTGCGGCTGTCCTTCAGCGCGTAGAAGGTGCGCACCAGGATTTGCTGGAGAAAGTAGGCCCATACGCCCGTACCATAGAAGAGCAGCGCGCGGGAGGCCCGTACCGTGTCGCCGGCCTGGAATTCCCCGCGTTCAAAGAACACGCGGATGAACGGTTCCGCGAGCACGCACATCCCGACCGCCGATGGCAGCCCGATGAACAGGCTCATGCGGATGCCTTGGGCACAAGCCCGTGCGACCCCCGGCAGGTCCCCCGCGGACGCGCGGGCGGACAGGAGCGGGAAGATCGCCGTTCCCAACGCCACGCCAAGCACCCCGAGGGGGAACTGGTAGAAAAACTGGGCAAAACCTAACACCGCCGGACCGCGGCCGTCAGGGACGAGAAACAGGGCGATGAGCGAGTCCACGAAGGTATTGATCTGCAGAACCGACATGCCCAGGATCATGGGGCCCATCTGGGCCACCATTTGGCGTACGTCCGGACGTCGCCACTGGAGGGCCAAGATAGGCTGGAAGCCGGCCCGTCTCAGGTTGACCAGCACGAGGGTCAGTTGGGCGACACCGCCCGCCAGGACCGCGGCGCACGCCAGGTCCAAGAGCGAACGGTCACTCCATCCCAACCCCCACGCGCCCCCACAGATGCCCGCCAGCATGCAGAGGTTGACCAGCACCGGCGCGAACGCCGGAGCGGCAAAGCGGCGGAGCACGTTGAGCGCAGCGCCGAGGAAGGCGGTCATACAGACCAGCGGCATGTACGGCAGCATCAGAGTGGTAAGACGCAGGGTAAGCGACGGGGTGGCGCGCCACTCCTGGGCCACGGCAATGCCCACCTGTCCGACCACGACGAGGGCGGTCAAGAGGATGGCCAGCAGGGTCAGGACCGTGCCTGCTAACCGCCGCGCCTCCAGTTCGCCGCGCTGGTGCAGACAGTCGCTCAGGGTGGGAATGAAGGCGGCGGAAAGCGCCCCTTCTCCGAACAGCCGGCGCGCCAGATTAGGGAGTTGGTAGGCCACGCGGAACGCCGACAGGGCCGGTCCGGCCCCGAAGAAGTAGGCGTAGGCCATCTCCCGGGCCAGACCCAGGATACGGGAGAGCAGCGTGAGGACGGCGATGAGCCGTGCCGGGGCAACAAATGCTTTCGCGTCGGACACGGCGGGACTATAGGCACCGTTGCAGGGCGTGACAATACTGTTCGAGCCGTTGACGCCGGGGATGTAGGGCGGGCTCCGCCCGCCGGAATCAGGTGTCGGGCGAGGCCCGGCCTACGGCTTATTATCCGGGCACGCGGCCGAAGGACCCGGCAAAAAAGTCCGGGCTACGGTTGACAAACCCTGGCGAGCATTGCAACGTAGCACCCGCTCGCCAAGGCGCCCGCCGGGACGGCGGGTCGCGTGTTGGAGTGGCCTTGAAAACCGACGGAGAGGATCCATGGCGCATATTGTCGCGGAACCCTGTATCAAGTGTAAATACACGGACTGCGTCGCCGTCTGTCCGGTGGACTGCTTTCACGAGGGGGTGAATTTCCTGGTCATCGACCCGGACACCTGTATCGACTGTGGGCTGTGCGTGCCCGAGTGTCCGACGCAGGCCATCTTCCCGGAAGAGGACCTGCCCGAAAAGTGGCACGAGTACGTCGAGATTAACGCCAAGCACGCCTCTGAATGGCCGGTGATCGACGAGCAGAAGGAGCCCCTGCCCGAAGCCGAGCAATACAAGGATGTGGAGGAGAAGCGCGAGCTGCTGGACCCCAACCCCTTCGGGGGCTGAGATGTCGGACATTCCCGACATTCTGGAGTCCTGCCGGCGCGTGGTATGGGGGGCGCGCCAGGTCCGCATTGATGACGGTGCTCTGCAGCGGCACGCCGCCCGCCTCGCCCGCCTCGGCATCTCGAACCCCAGGCTCCCGGAAGCCCTCCGCTTTCACGGATCGCGTGCAGCGTGTGCCAGCTTCGTTCTGCTCTCGGATTCCCTGAATTTCTGTTTCTGGTCGGAACAACCGTGGGAGGTCACTTTCGCGGGGAGGCAGTGGACGCGGACGTGGGCCCTGTTGGCGGGGTTGGTGCGGGCCATTCAAGCCGACCCGACCTGGTTGCAGGCCCGGCGCTGGGCGGAGGCGCAGGGGCCGGAGGTTGACGAACTCTTCCGCGGCGTCGGGCGGATCCCTCTGCTTGACGAGCGGGTGGCCGTGCTGCGGGAAACCGGAACCGTTCTCCTCTCCCAGTACGAGGGCAGCTTCGTCAACTTGGTGGAAGAGGCCCGTAGTGCTGCACCCGCTGTAGCCCGCTTGTTGGCCCGCGATTTCCCTTCGTTTCGGGATATGGCGCAGTATGACGGTGAGCCGGTGGCCTTTCTCAAGCGCGCCCAAATCTGTGCCGCTGATCTGGCATCGCATGGGTCGGCCGAGGGACACGAAGCGCTCGCCGGTCTGGACGAGCTAACCGTCTTTGCGGACTACCGCCTGCCGCAGCTCTTCCGCCATTGGGGCATTCTGAAGGTCGTCGATCCGTTGGCTGAGCAAATCGAATCCCTCCGAGAGATAGCCGCCGGATCGGCCGAGGAGGTCGAACTCCGCGCCGCCACCATTTGCATCGGTGACCGGCTGGCCCGCGCCTTACCGGCGCCCGCCTGGCAGTTGGATTATTTTCTCTGGGAGCGGTCCCACGACGCGGAGGTGACCGTGCGGCACCATCGGACGCGAACCATTTTCTATTGAGCGCGATACCCCGGCGGACGGCCGGTAAACGGCACGCTCAGAAATGGAAAATTGAAAATGGAAAATCGAAAAATACAAAGGTGCATCGGAAACCCAGGGCGGCCCCAACCTCCATATGCTGGGTGTGGTGCGCCGTTTTCGTGATTCTGCGTTCTTCATTCTCCATTTTCAATTCTCCATTTTCCATTCTCCTTTCTCTGCCCCGTCCATCGCTCGGGGTGTGCCGTCGTTCGCGGCGGTGAACCAAGCCCGAAGGATCTGTTCCAGCTCGGGGTTCAGGCGGGTGATGCTGTTCTGGACCGGGACACCAGCGGCCCGGCAGCGCTCGATGATGGCTCGGGCGGTGACGCCCAATTCCACCGCCAGCTCCTTGACCTTGGGACCTTTTTTCGCCATACAGTGAGTTTACCGGAGTTGTAAGGCGGGGAGAATGCACCGCCGGCGGACGGAAACCGCCGCAAGCGTCTGTGGGATAGGTTCTCTGATGCGACCTAGTGCTCCAACGCAGCCAAAGTCTCGGGTGTGCCACTGCTCTGTGAGCAGTGCCTTCCAGGTCCCCTACCGCGGTCGGCACTGCCGAGACGGCAGTGGCACACGACTGGGGTCGACTCCGAACCCGCAGGTCAAGGTGCGTCGGAGCACTAGCACACTAGAAGGCTGGTCCCACAGCAAGGCCGCTCCCACAGCATTTTGAGCCAGTTTCTGGTCATGCGTACCGACCCTAGATACCAGGCCTCCCACCCGGACAGCCCAGGGCGTCCGTCCGCCGTGCGGCCTGCAGTGCATGCGGTGGGGATGCGCGCCGTGCTGACGGGCGTCTTTGTTAACGCGCTGCTGGCGCTCATCAAACTGGTGGCCGGAATCCTAGGACACTCCCAAGCCTTGATCGCCGATGCCGTCGAGTCGCTGGCGGACATCGCCGGATCAACCGTCGTGTGGAGCGGGCTGGCGGTCGCGGGTAGACCGCCGGACCGCAACCACCCCTACGGACACGGCAAGGCCGAATCGCTGGCGGCGCTGGGGGTCGCCTTCATGCTCCTGGGCGCGGCGGTCGGCATCGCTATTCAGTCGGTCCAGGAGATCCTGACGCCTCACCGAGGTCCGAGCTTCTTCACTCTTCCGGTGCTGATTGGAGTGGTCCTGATCAAGGAAACCCTCTACCGCCGGGTGAAACGGGCGGGGCAAAAGACCGGCAGCACGGCAGTACACTCGGACGCCTGGCACCATCGCAGCGACGCACTGACCTCGGCGGCGGCGGCTATCGGCATCAGTATCGCCCGGATCGGCGGGGAGGGCTATGCCCGGGCCGACGACTGGGCGGCCTTGGCGGCATGTCTGGTGATCGCTGCCAACGGCGGACGTTTCCTCAAGATGGCCGTAGGGGAGTTAATGGACGTGACCCCGGATGACGCTTTTTTCGCGGCGGTCCGAGAAACCGCGTCGAAGGTGGATGGTGTCCTCGGCGTGGAAAAGCTTTTCGCCCGCAGGATGGGCAGCCGGTTTCTTTTGGACATGCACCTGGAGGTCGATCCGCACATCCCGGTGGCACGAGGCCACCACATCGGCCACCAGGTCAAGGCCGCCCTGCTCGAAAAGCACGAGCAGATCGCCGACGTGCTGGTGCACCTGGAACCCTACGGTATCCCGCGGAGCGTCTGAGTAGCGGCCGGCGTCCCTGCCGACCGATGGCCTGCGCGGGGACAGGTACGTGTTTAGCGGACCTGACTAGTGCCCCGTCCGGCTTGAACTTGTGGGTGTGCCACTGCTCTTGAGCAGTGGCCCTTCGACGCTGGACACTGCTCAAGAGCAGTGGCACCCATCGAGGGATGGGCAGCAACCCGCAAAATCAATGTTGACGGAACACTAGGGGGGCATGCCACCCTCCGGTGAAGGATCCGGTTTATCGCCCCCGTACTTTGGGGAAGTGTCCCCGATGGTTGCCAAGGTCCGGGCAACTTTACCCACGCAGCGGCCCGGACGGGCCTGCCGGGCGTTGGCACGCGACATGCTCAACTCTGCGGCATAGAATAGATCAACCGGGAAGCGGCGCCGCACGCCAGCTTGGGAGGGAGAACGATGCACGGGCAAACACATACCGGCATATGGAACGATGAGCGGGCGACCCTGAAGGAATGGTTGGCCGACGCCCAACTCGAAGGACAGCAAGATACGTACGCGAGTAAGCGGCAGTATCCGCGCGTCACCTGGGCTGTGCCGGTCACGCTGGAGCTTCTGGACGGCCCGCGAGTGGGCAAGTGCGATTTCGCCGTCTCCAAGGACATCAGTGAAGGGGGCATTGGGGTGCGTTGCCATCGGGCCCTTGTGCTCAGGACGCTGGTGCGGATCCTGATCGACGAATGCGGGCCCAGCGTCCATGCCCGCGTGACGCATTGCACCGAGACGGTCGGCGGCTTTATTATCGGCGTGGAATTCTAGCCGCAAGAGTTGGCTTACCGGAGAACCCGACAATCCGCTTAGGGTCTTGTAGGGTCAGCGCTCGCGGACCAAGTCGCAGGTCGGGCGGAGCCCGACGTTCTTCATAGCTTGCGGATCAAGAGGATGTACGCCCGCACCACGGGCAAGGTACGCGAGCGCGCACCCTACATTGGTAGGTCGGGCTCCGCCCGACGCCCGGCGTCGGCGGACGGAGCCCGCCCGACACGGCTTCCCGCTTGACATTCCCCGAAGGTCGCCCGTAGCATCCCCGCGAAAATCAGCGGCGGTCCACAGCAAAGTCGAGTGAAGGGGACCTATGGCCAAGCGCGAAGGTTGGGGGACACGAGTCGGGCTGGTCTTGGCGGTCGCGGGAAACGCGGTCGGACTGGGCAACTTCCTGCGTTTCCCGGCCCAGGCGGCCCAAAACGGCGGCGGGGCCTTCCTCATTCCGTATCTGATCTCCTTTTTGTTAATGGGGATTCCGCTGTTGTGGGTGGAGTGGGCCATCGGGCGACACGGCGGGCGGTACGGGCACCACTCCACGCCGGGCATGTTGGATCGTCTCGGTTCCTACCGCTGGCTCAAGTACGTCGGGGTGTTCGGTCTCTTCACCAACCTTACGGTGGCCTCCTACTATTGTTACATCGAGTCCTGGACGCTGGCTTACGTGTTTCACTCGCTTTGGGGGACGTTCCACACCCAGGCCCCCACCGAGTTTTTCCCCCACTATCTCGGAGAGACCGCCGACTCGATTTTCGCGCTCCCTTGGCAGGCCCTGTTCTGGTTTGTACTCACGCTGGGCTTGAACGTCTGGATTCTGTCGCGCGGGCTGGCGAAAGGGATTGAGCTGGCCTGCTTCATCGGCATGCCGCTGTTGATCTTGTTCGGCGTCGTGCTGGCGATCCGCGGGCTGACACTGACCACCGCCGACCCGGGCGTGATACAGAGCCCACTGGCCGGACTGAATTTCGTCTGGCAGCCACAATTGGGCGGGCTGTTGAATCCGAGCACGTGGCTGGCTGCGGCGGGGCAGATTTTCTTTACCCTCTCGGTCGGCATGGGGTCCATCCATTGCTATGCCGCCTACGTGCGGGCCGACGACGACATTGCCCTGAATGCCGCTTCCGCCGGCTGGATGAACGAGTTCGTCGAGATCATCCTGGGCGGTTCGATCCTGATCCCGATCGCGACGGCCTACCTCGGGCTTGGAGTGGTGCAGGCGGCGACCAGCGGCGGCAGTGGCTTCTCGCTTGGCTTTTTGACGCTGCCGACGCTGTTCAACAACCTGGGTTGGTTCGCCCCGATCGCCGGGGCGATGTGGTTCGGGTTGTTGTTTCTGGCCGGCATCACCTCCTCGATGGCCATGGGGCAGCCGGTGATGGCTTTTCTGGAGGACGAGTTCAAGAT
>JAZDKM010000469.1:0-21180 GCA_043803085.1 Planctomycetota bacterium | reverse complement strand
CTCCACCAGTTCGCTCACCTTGGGGATGTGGGTGAAGCCGCCGACGTGCATGGCGATGGGGTGGATGTGCCGCCCGGCGATCGCTCCGCAGATGTCGTTGGCCAGGCGCTTCATCTTCAAGGCCCGCTTGACCACCTCGGGGTGTGTGGCGGCCAACGGAATCACTGACCCGACGCCGAGAAAGTCCGGCACCGCCAAGAAGAACAAGTGCAGCCAGTGGCTCTGCATCTGCTCCGCGTGGAGGACCAGCTTGCGGAGCAGCAGCGTTTGCTCGGAGGGAGTGATCCCGAGGGCGTTTTCCATGGCTTTGATGGAGGCCGTCGTGTGCCCCACGGAGCAGATGCCGCAGATGCGGCAGGTAATGTGCGGGGCCTCGCGATAATGCCGCCCGCGGAGGAGGGACTCGAAGAACCGCGGGCTCTCGACGACCTGCAGCTCGAGCTTGGTGATCTCGCCCTTCTTGACGTTGATGGCGATGTTCCCGTGCCCCTCGATGCGGGTCACGTGTTTCACCTCGATATCGATGGTTCTCATGGCAAGCTCCCCTCTTGATAGGCGCCGTACAGCCGCAGGTCGGCCAGGACGTTTTCGAGCGGAACATCGTACTGCTCGCGCAGGTTAACGCCCGCGGCCCGCAGGGCCTCGTCACCGACGATCCCGCGGCAACCCTCACACTTGGACCCGTACGAGGGGCAGATGGCGGAACAACCGGCCCGCGTCACGGGACCCAGGCAGATGATCCCCTTTTCGTAGAGGCAGAGGTTGCCTTTCTTCTTGCACTCCACGCAGACCGCCACCTGCGGCAGCTCGAATCCCTGACCCGACAACACCGCCTTGACCAGGGCCAGGAACTCCTCCTTGATCATCGGGCAGCCGGGCAGTTCGTAATCGACCTTGACGAACGCCGAGATCGGCTGGGCCTTGAGGGTCGGAAACCGCCGGGCATCCTGGCCGTAGACGTAGGCGCGATAGTCCTCCTCGGCTTGGTAATTCTTCAGCGTGTTCACGCCTCCCAGGCAGGCGCACGCCCCGATGGCCACGAGCCCTTTGGCGTGGGTACGCATCTCCTGGACTTCCGCCACGTCGGTCGGGGTGGAAACCGCCCCGTCGACGAACGCGAGGTCGATATCCCATTCGCGTTCGGTCATGGCCTCGCGGAAGTTGACCACTTCCACGGCCCCGAGAATGTCGAGCAGTTGGTGCTCAAGTTCGAGGATGGCGAGCGAGCATCCCTCGCAACTGGTCAGGCTGAAGACCGCGATCTTGGGCTTCATTCGACACTCTCCCGCAACCCCTTGAGTTGCGCGTATTTGAAGACCGGCCCTTCCCGGCAGACATAGACGTTGTTCGCCTGGCAGTGCCCGCACTTGCCCACCCCGCACTTCATGCGGCGCTCGAGCGAGCAGTACACGCTGGTCTGCGGGATGCGTCGCGCCAGAATCTCCAGGACCACAAACTTGAACATGACCGGCGGTCCGACGATGACGGCTATGGTCTCATTCGGGTCCAGCTTGGGCAGTTCCTTGAACAGTGTGGTGACCACCCCGCTCTTGCCCCGCCAGCCCTTGTCCGGTCGATCCACGGTCACGTGGAAGTCGACGGTGGGGTTCTCGCGCCAGCGGATGACGTCGTCCTTGAACAACAACTCCTGCGGCGTGCGCCCCCCGTAGAGGAGAAAGAAGCGGCCGAAACGCTGGCGCTCGTCCAGAACGTACTGGATGAGCGAACGCGCCGGGGCGATGCCCAGCCCGCCGGCCACGATCAAAACATCCTTGCCGTGCATTTCGCTGACGTCGAAGCCGTGTCCGAGGGGGCCGCGAATGCCCACGATGTCCCCCGCGGACCGGCGATGCAGGCATTCGGTCACGCGCCCGGCGCGGCGGATACAGAACTCGAAGGTCTCGCCCCGGGTGGGCGACGAGCACACCGAGATGGGACATTCGCCGATCCCCAGCAGGCTGACTTGGACGAACTGGCCCGGGGCGTGGCCCAGCGGGCGTCCGTGGACGAGCCGGAGGTTGTAGTGCATCTCCATCTCGGTCAGCTTGGTCATGCTGAGGATTTCAGCCGGTTCAGGGACGTAGATGCTGGAGGCCTCAGGCAAGCGCGGTTCTGCCAGGGTGGTCATGGTTACACCTCCTCCGAAAGTTGGTTGTAGATTTCGACGGAGTTGATCTTGGCGGTGCAGGCCCGGTCGCAGCGGGCGCAGCCTACACACCCGGACAGGCCCTCGCGCTCGCGGACCCATTTGCCTTTACGGTAGATGCGGTGGCGCAGGCGTGAAGCGGCCTTGGCCCGGAAATTGTGCCCGCCCGCCACGAGGGCGAAAGTGGTGAGCTGGCAGCCGTCCCATTCCCGCTTCCGCTCCCCGCTGACCAGGGAGAGGTCCGATTCGTCGTAGACGTTGAAGCAGTAGCAGGTTGGACAGCTCAGGTTGCAGCTTCCGCAGGAGTAACAGCGCCGGGCCGTCGCCTCCCACAACAGCGAATCGTAGGAGCGGTCCAGCAAACCCGGCAGGGTGTCCACGTCGTAAGGGATGCGGCGGGTGAACGCCTGCTCCTTAGCCTGCTGGTATTGCTTGAAGGCGCGTTCATCGCTCACCGACGGCGCCCGCCCGACCTGGCGGTAGAGGAGCCACTCGCGGCCGGTCTGGGTGCCGAAGACGACGCCATAGGTCGTGTGCTCCGCACGGGCTGAAGCCTGTTGCTCGGCGTTTCCGTTGAGCGGATAGCACATGAGGTCGAAGCCTTCGTCCGCGCTGTTGGACTTCATGTCCGCGCAGAAGACACCGGGCGTACACTCCTTCGGGCAGTCGATGCCGACGATGAGGGTCGCCGCGCGCCGCGCCAGGTAATGCTCGTCACGATGCTCGCGGCTGAACACCCGGTCCAGCAGGCGGATGGCGTGGACGTCGCAGGGGTGGACGCCGACGAAGGCCTGCGATTGGTGTTCGAGCACCGGCGTGGCGGTGAAGGACCCATCCTGCACGGTAAAGCGAAACAGCGTTTCGGTGGGGGGAAAGAGAAACGCGCGCGGCCCATAAACGCCATAGTTGAACCCGAGGTCCAACTCACGCACCTTCTTTACCACCTCGTAGAAGTAGCGGTCTTCGCGGGCGACCGGCCCGATGATGGTCCGCTCCCGCGATAACTCATCCATGAGCTCCAGAAGTTCATTTTTCTCGATGATGCGGTCCAGCATAGGAAGTCTCCTCCACGTGAAAAAGGGGACGCAGCTCGTTTTCGCCCGGGGTTCGCTCGCCGGAGGGACGAATACTCTCCGCGCGAGAACGAGCTGCGTCCCCCTTTTCATCCCGCGGCTGGGACAGCGGTAACCACACCATGAACGTGCTCCCCTTACCCGGAGTGCTCCAGACCGAAATTCTGCCGCCGGCGTGCTCGAGGATTTCCCGGACGATGGACAGCCCCAGACCGCTGCCGGGGATTTGCATGCTCAACGCCTGGTTGCCGCGACGGAACTCGTCGAACACCACCGCCAGCGTGTCCGCGTCCATCCCGATGCCCTCGTCACGGACGGAAACCGAAGCCCCGTCGTGGGCCGGGGCCACGGTAACTTCCACGCGCTTCCCGTCTCCGGAATATTTGATGGCGTTGTCGATCAGATTGCCGAGGCAGTCTGCCAAGTCCAGCGTGTCCACGCGCACCTGAGGCGCGACCCCCGGTTCAACGTTGAGCGAAAGCTCGATGCCCTTCGACTGCGCCCGTTCGCGGAAGTTGTCGATCACACTGCGGACCGTCGCGACCAGGTCCGTCGCGGCGCTGCGGTGCCGTTCGGGGCCTTCGTCCTTCAGGCGAGCCAGCGTCAGCAGTTCGCTCACTTGGCCGATGGCCTCTTTGCACCGGTTGACGATTTTGCCGGTGGTGATCTTCGCGGCCTCTCCGGTCACCACGCCGTCGGCGATCAGGCCGGCCAGCGTTTGGATCCCGGCGAGTGGGCTCTTGAGTTGATGGGCGGCGGTGCGCATAAACCGGGCCCGGCGGGCCTGCAGTTCGTCGATGGCCTGATGGCTGGCGATCAGCGCTTCCGTGGTGTTGCGCAGCTCCTCCTCGCGCCGGTCCAGGGCCGTGGCGACGTGGGAGACCAGGTACCAGATGCCCAGCAGACCGGCAGCGACCCCCGCGTATACGAACGAAACGAACCCGAGGGAATAGACCAGGCTCGATTCGGATCCGGGGTCCACCAGCGGCATGTGGGCGCCGATCCAGCCCGAGCACCCGCCGAAGACCACAATGCTGTAGAGGACCAACGCCCACATCGCCTGGAGCAAGGCATTCAGCGGCGCCAGCAGCAACGCGGCGACGGCCACGTGAAAGACATAAAAGATCGCCATCGGGCTGATCACGCCGCCGTACATGCGGATGATCAGGGTGAGCAGGAGCAGGTCAGTTGCCATTTGGGCGTTGGCAAACAGCAGCGTAGTGCGGGTGTGGGCGTCGCCGTCATCCCCCCCGGCAACCTGCCCACGCCGGTCGATCCGCCGCGACCAGGTCCGCCAGCCCAGGTTCAGGACCACCAGGGCGGCAACAATACCCAGCAGGTACCAGGGGCGCTTCGGCACCTGACCCAACCTGAGATCAACCAAGCAGCCCAGGCCTCCCCCGGCAATCGCCAACCAACGCAGGCGGATGAACCACCGCACGCGCACCATAGCGCGGAGCGCACCGGTGCGGTACTCTCCTTTGGGTAAAAGCCTGTGGGACAGGCTTTCCAGCCTGTCTCTTGACCGGCTGGAAAGCCGGTCCCACACTCGAGGGCCGGTCCCACAGTTCGGGCTGGGTTGGACGCCGCGGGGTTGGGCCATCTTACTTCGGGGAGCACTTCTTCAGGACTTCGTCAATCGCGGAGGTCAGGGTCTTGGTGTCGAGGGGTTTGTCCAGGAACTTCTCCGCCCGGACATAGTCGGTACCCAGCTCACGGGCATAGTCCATGCCCATCATGGACCCGATGGACGAAATCATGATGATGGGGATGTCTTTGAGCTCGTCATCCTTGGAGAGGTCGTAGGCCAGGTGGAACCCCTCCGACGGCGAACTCAGCATGATGTCGAGCAGAATCAAGTCCGGCCGGTCTCTACGTGCGGTGGCCACTCCGTCCGGACCGGTCAGAGAGCAGGTGAGCCTGAAACCCTTGGACTCCAGCATGGCCGACACCGCGTGGTGAATGTCGGGGTCATCGTCGATCAGTAGAATGTGCTTGGGATCAGCCATCGCCTGTCATCCTCCCTGTTCCTGGTATCCTGTGGGACCGGCTTTCCAGCCGGTCAGATTCCGTACTACCTCTCCCCGCCCCGGATGCTAACATATTCGCGGTAGTTCTTCGCCATAAGGTCGCTGAACGATACGTCGCCCTCCCGCCAGCGTGATCATCTCCACCAGGGGCGGTCGCGCGTCGGTGATCCGTCCGATGACCGCCGCTTGCGTCCCCAAGGGGTGGCCGCGCAACACCGTAAGCACGGGCCCGGCGTCTTCCGCGGCCACGCACATCAAACACTTGCCTTCATTCCCGACCGTAAGCGGGTCTAACCCTAGCAGTTCGGCGGCGTGCCGCACGACCGCACTCATCGGCAAGGCGGCTTCCTCAATCTCCACACTGTAACCGGTTTCCTCCGCCATGTCCGCGAGCACGCTCGCCACGCCGCCCCGCGTGGGGTCCCGCATGAACTTCACATCGTATCCTGCCGAGAGCACCGCCTCCACTAGCCCGTTCAAGGGGGCCGCGTCCGAGCGGAGCTCGGTCTCAAACGCGAATCCTTCGCGGACGGACATGATGGCCAGGCCGTGCTCGGCAATGACCCCGTTGAGGAGCAATCGGTCTCCCGGCCGAATGCGCGCCGCATCCGGATGGGCGCCCGCGAGGCGCTCGCCTACCCCGGCCGTTGTCAGGATCATGCCGCTGTCGTCGCGGCGTTCGACGACCTTGGTGTCACCGGTGGCGATGCACGTGCCGGCTTCACGTGCCGTCGCCGCGACCGAATCCAGAATCCGGTCCACGAGTTCGAGGGGAGTCCCTTCTTCGATCACCATCGCCAGAGAAAGGGCCACAGGTTTCGCCCCCATCATGGCGAGGTCGTTCACCGTCCCGCAGACCGCCAGCCGCCCGATGTCCCCGCCGGGAAACTCCAGCGGCGTGACGACAAAGGCATCGGAGGTGAACACCAGGTCCCCCGCCACTCGTCCGAGAACCGCCCCATCAGTCAGGCGCCGGAGCAGAGCGTTGTCCAGCCGGGGCAGGATGTGGGTGCGGATCAGGGCCTGCATGAGTTCGCCCCCGCCGCCGTGGGCGAGGACGATGTGCCGGGTGTCAAGCTGATTGGTCAACGGCATCGGGAACTCACTCCCAATGGGGTGGCATGCCCAGGCCCGACCAGGACACCTCGGGTGTACCGGGCGGGCGCGGGCATGCTGTTGTCACCCAAAGTCTTCACGTTCTTATAGCCACCCCGACCGCGGCCGGCAGCTCGTCAACTCTCCGTTATCCGGTAGGCCCATTTGCACGACGCGTGCCAGGACTCCCATACTTGAACCAGGCAGCACACGTGCCCTCACTGCTCACCATACACGGGCCGACCGGGCGCAGCGGGGTACAGGTCGCCCCGAAAAGGGCGCACTCGGGCGGGCTCACCTTCCCCTGGATGACTTCGCCGCAAAGGCAGCCTGGGGGATCCTCATCCGCGCCCAGACTTATCCCAAAACGCTTGAGCGCGTCGAAACGGGCATACTTCGGCCGGATGTCCAGCCCGCTCTGCGGGATCACCCCCATCGCGCGCCAGACGGCGTCGGACACCTCAAAAACTTCGTTCATCAGTTTCAGCGCGGTGGGATTGCCTTCGTCCTGGACCGCCACGCCATAGACGTTCTCGAGCCTGGCCTCGCCCCTTGCAATCTGCCTGACCAAATGGAGCAGGCCCTGCATGATCTGTCCAGGCTCAAACCCGGCCACGACGCACGGCCGGTGGTAACGTTCTACCACCGGCCGATAGGCTCGCGCACCGATGATAACGCTGACGTGCCCCGGACAGAGGAAGCCGTCGATCGGTGCGTCCCCCGCTTCGAGCAGCGCCAGCATCGCCGGCACCACCAACTTGTGCGCCGGCAAAACGCAGAAGTTGTCGATCTGCCGGGCATGGGCCTCGCGAACCGCGGCTGCTGTGGCCGGCGCCGTCGTCTCAAACCCCACGCCGATGAACACGACCGTCTGGTCGGGTTTTCGTATCGCAAGTTCCAGAGCGTCGCGGATGGAGTACACCACCCGCACCTGGGCCCCGCAGGCCCGTTGGCCTTCCAGACTCCCGCGCCGTCCCGGCACCCGGAGCATGTCACCGTAGGTCGCGACGATCACCTCAGGCCGCGTCGCAATCTCGATGGCCGCGTCGATGTAACGTTGGGCCGTCACACATACCGGACATCCCGGTCCGCTGATCAAGCGCAGCGTCGGCGGCAGTAACGCCCGAATCCCGTTGCGGAAAACCGACATCGTATGGGTACCGCACACCTCCATGAGGCCGACAGGACGGCCGATCCGCGCACAGGTCTCGGCCAACTCCGTATGAATCTGGGTTGGCAGAGCGTTGCTCATGGGGGTCGCCCCTCCGGGGGAGGGCGAGCCTCCCGGCGAGCCGCGATGCCGCCCTCAAGCAGGTAGGCCCAGGTCTGGCGGGCTTCGCTTTCTTCAAGTTCGCCGATGGCGAACCCGGCGTGGACGAGCACCCAATCGCCCGCCTCGGCCTCCGGCGTCAGGAGGACGCTGATTTGCAGGCGATTGCCCTGGAAGTCCACCTGGGCCAAGTCGCCCTGGCGCTCGACAATTTGTCCCGGCACTGCCAGACACATGTTCCTTGTCTCTCAACAATCGGGTGGCATGCCCAAGCCTGCCGCGTTAGCGGAAGGCGCCGGCATGTCTAACCCTGCTAGGAACTCCCTACCCTGATCCGCGCGGCGGCAATGACCGCCTGGCCGAGGGACAGCCCCGCATCTCCCACCGGGACGGACTGGTGACGCAAGACCGTCATCCCTCTCCGCTCCAGGTGCGCCGTCAAGCCTTCGTTCAGCCGCCGATTGAGGAAGCAACCGCCGGACAACGCCGCCCTACGGATACCGGTGCGGTCCGCGGCCATCTCTACCGCGGTGGTCAGCATAGCCAGCACGGTCTCGTGGAAGTCGGCCGCCAGATCAGGCAAGTGCCGTCCGTCAATCCTGCGGCCGACGAGGGCGCGAATCGTCGGGCAGATGTCGATGACCATTCCGCCGCCTTCCTCATCCGGAGGCAAAACCACGTCGAATGGCAGCGTGCGCCCGGAGTGGCCGCTATCGGCACAGCGTTCCACGGCTATGGCGGCTTGAGCTTCGGTTTGATTGTACGGGCATAGCCCGAGGAGGAAAGCGACGGCATCGAATGATCGGCCCAGACTCGACGTGGAGACGCAGTTCACGTCGCGTCGCAGCATGAGCTCCACCGTGGTCAGGTCCGCTGCCGGTACGCCCGCGAAGAGGTCGCCGGCTTCGGTACGCCAATCGTCGCCGTACGTTTCGCGTACCAGACTGAGCGCCGGGCGCCAGGTCTCCCGCGCCGCCGCGTCTCCACCGGGCAGACGGAAGTACTGCACATGGCCGACACGCTCAAAGCTCGCCAAATCCGCCACCAGGATTTCGCAGCCCCAGATGGCGCCGTCCGTGCCGTAGCCCGTTCCGTCGCACGCCACGCCGATCACCGGACCGGTGGCGCCATTGTCGGCCAGGCAGCTTGCTATGTGGGCATGATGGTGTTGGACCGCCAGCCGCGGACGGCGCGTTTTCAGGGCGAGCGCCGTGGAGAGGTAGCCCGGGTGCATGTCGTGGACGACGGTCACATGCGTTCCGTTGGCCCGGACTTGGAGCTCTTCGACGGTAGCCGCGAAACGCCGGTAAGCGTCGGCCGCGAGCAGGTCTCCGAACACGTCGCTCGAATGGACCTCAGCCCCCGCCATGAAACTGATGACGCTCTTG
This sequence comes from Planctomycetota bacterium, assembly GCA_043803085.1. GTDB lineage: Bacteria > Planctomycetota > Phycisphaerae > UBA1845 > UBA1845 > JAAEQG01. The sequence continues at coordinate 12,178 of JAZDKM010000469.1, read as the reverse complement.
AGGTCTCCGCCCAAAGCGACGACCGTACGACCGGGCGGTAGGCATACCGGCGCGGGACGCGAACTGCCGAGCGTGGTGCCGCCAAAGGCGGTCGATAGCGCCATTCCAGGAATTCTCCTTCAGCCGGCTTCCAGCACGACACAGGCCAAGAGTTGACGTAAAGAAAAGCCGGAACTGAGAGTCCGCCGACATCCGTTTGCGGGCAGTCGCGTTCTTCCCCAGTTCTCCAGAAGGATCCGGAAGGTCGTCGGCCCTCGTGTACGACGATAGCGGATCGCCGCCTCCCGGGTGTACGACCATGGCGGAGCGCCGCCTCCCGGGTGTACGACCATGGCGGAGCGCCGCCTCCCGGGTGGCATGGCCAAGCTCGCCGACGGCGAGCGCCGCCATGCCCAAGCGTTCGCCTGTTCGTTATTTCAGCATGGCGGCGCCCACCTTGCGGTGGGCTTGGCCATGCCACCCCGGCCCGACCCAAAGACAGGCGCCCTCTGAGACGGGGTGGCGGGCCCCCGGGATTCGGTGATAATCCCCAATCAGTGAGGCATTTTACGGTCCGCAGGGCTGCAGCGAGGTCACCTCAGCCGCTGATGCTGACCCAACGGGGATGGATGCCCTGTAAAGCTATACTGTAGTGGCGAAGATTTGGCCAATGGCCCCGTTGGTAATCGCGCTCAGGATTGCGGCGATAAACGCTGCCAAAGCGCCCAGAAACTCAGGTCCCATCAGCCAGCCATTAATGTCGAGGTCGAGCATGACGCGTCTCCTATTTCGGGAAGATCGAGATTATACCGACAATTCAGGCATAGCCAAGCCGGGGCGAGAGGAGAGTTTTAGGATCACCGGACCAGGACCGCCGTGGCCCAAGTTGAGGGATCGACGTACCACTGCAAGTCGTCACCGACGGTGAGATACTGCTGTCCGTGATCGTGGTCTTCGAGGATGTAGTAAAAGCCGATGCGGTTGTGCTCATCGGGATCGAAGCCCCAGAGGGCCTTGGCCGGAATGTGGGCTTCGAGCCGATAGCCGTCGCGGGCCACCTGCGCGACAACATGGACCACGCCGGGCGCGACAGAGGGCGCATCCTCACGAGCGAGCTTGATCTTGACGGAGGCCGCCGCCGGCTGGTCGCCCTTGGAACCGCCACCGGTCGGCATGAGGTAGAACTGCTGGCAATAACGTGAGGCGCGTCGGCTGGTGCGCGTGTTGCGCGTATCGGTGCAGAGGCGCAAGGCGTCGCTTTTCCAGTAGCGCTCGGGCTCACAACGCAGAGGCTGGGACTTGTTGCGGACTTCGGTGGCGACGAACAGGCCGGTTTCGTTCCAACATACGTAGACGGGAGCGAACGGCTCGAGCCCTTCCAACCGGCCCAGAGGCGGGAGCAGGAACTCCTCCGACCAACCCGCTAATTCGCCGGTGAGGCGCGGCACGCGGGCACGGTACCGGAGCGGAATCTCGAAGTCGAACAAAAAACGTGTCGGAACCAACTCCATCAGGCGATTCCCTCGGAGCCGCAGGCCATTGGCCTGCGCAGGCTCATGGCGGGTGGCATGGGTCCGTTACCGCCGAGCCTACGGCGAGGCCGGTAATGGACCCGTGCATGACGTTCGGAAGCTTAGGACGCACGGGTCTGGCTCGCCTCGTTCCGCGGCGAGCCAGACCCATGCCACCCACTACTGCTCGTCCTCCGGCTTCCTACTCCTGACCGCCGCGTGCAGGACCGCGGCAAGCTGTGACGGATCATTGTCCGTCAACCGTTGCACCCAAAACTGGACCACGTCGTGGTCCGGACGCGGCAGAATCTTCGGCTCTTTACCCAGACGCTCGATCTGTACAAAGGTGAAAGCGCTCTTGGGCACCATCAACTCCACGCGCAGCCCCCAACGCTGGTTGGTGACGATGTACCCGAACGGTTTGTCCGCTCCCCGAAGTCCCAGTTTGATCGCCACTTTGCCGGTCCAGATCGTTTCAACGTCCGGGACGAGCTTGTTCAGACGCCCGAGCCATTCTACCAGCGCCGTTGGTTTCCATAATATGTCGTAGCGTTTGGTGATGCCGCGCTGGGAAAGATGCCATTGCCTGCCGTTGGTCTTCCACGGCTCGGCCGTCTCGGGATCGGCCTGGGTCGCTTTCACCATCCGGAAGTACGCGGCGACCGCTTGCTTGAGGAACGACCGGAAGGCGGCCTTGTTAACGTCCTTGAAGTCGTGCAGGTAGAGACGCACGTTCTCGAAGCCGCGATCGGATTTCCGGATGAACACCCGAGACCATTGGCCGTAGATCGGCAAATCAGTACGCTCGTCCAGGGTCTTAACGGCCAGTTGGTCGATCAGCTTCGCTTCACTGAACGTACCGCTTGGGACGCGAAGGGTGAGTTCCAACTGCCAGCGGCCGCCGGTCAGGGCGTGCATGAACCACTGGGTCTTGCTGCCCGGGGCCTTGATCTCGACGCGGGCCCGATCGTTCCAGTCGGTGGGGGCGAAGGGACCGAGTTGCTCGATGGTCTCCACCCACCAGATGAGCAATTGCGGATCCCATTGGGCCGGTTTGCCGTTGCGGTCCACGTGATTGACGGTGTGCCAGCGGCGTCCGTCGACCTGCCAAGGCAGTTTGGCCGATGCCTGGTCGTTGTCCAGCCGCAAGGGTCGGTGCCATTCAGTCTCCGCGAGGGCGTAGGCCGCGGGATCATACACCGGACGTTCCACGTATGGTCCGCCCTCCAACACGGGCTTCAGCGCCGCGCCGGTGTGCGAGCCTTCTGTGTTCGCCACGGTCTCCGGGGTGCCGGCCGCGACGATGGACCCGCCCTCGTCGCCGGCTTCGGGGCCCAGATCGATCACCCAGTCGGCCGATTTGAGCACGTCCAGATGGTGCTCGATGCAGACGACCGTGTTGCCCAGGTCCACCAAGCGCTGCAATACGTTGAGGAGCTTCTTCAAATCCTCGAAGTGCAAGCCGGTGGTCGGCTCGTCCAGGATGTAGAGGGTTTTGCCCGTGGACGGCCGTCCGAGCTCAGCCGCCAGCTTGACCCGCTGGACTTCCCCGCCCGAGAGGGTGGGGCCGGGTTGTCCGAGGCGGACGTAGCCGAGGCCCACATCGTCCAGTGTCCGTAGCATGCGGCACAGCTTGGGGATGGCGCGGAAGTGTTCGAGGGCTTCGGCGACGGGCATTTCCAGCACGTCGGCGATGGACTTGCCCTTGTACCGGACCTCCAAGGTCTCGCGGTTGTAGCGGGTCCCGCCGCAGGCCTCGCACTCGACCCAGACATCGGGCAAGAAGTGCATTTCGATGCAGCGTTGGCCGTTGCCCTCGCAGGCCTCGCAGCGCCCGCCGGGGCGGTTGAAGCTGAAGCGGTTGGGGCCGTAGCCGCGAACCTTGCTCTCGGGGAGGCGGGCGAACAGCTCACGGAGCAGGTCGAAGACGCCGGTGTAAGTCGCGGGGTTGCTCGTGGGGCTGCTGCCGATGGGCGCCTGATCGACGTTGATGACCTTGTCGACGTGTTCGATGCCGCTGATGCGGGCGTGGCCGCCAGGCACCAACCGCGCCCGGTGAATCCGCGCCGCCAGTGCCTTATACAGAATCTCCGTGACCAGCGAGCTTTTGCCGCTGCCGGAGACGCCGCTGACGGCGGTGAAACGCCCGAGGGGCACCTCGACGTCGATTTCCTTGAGGTTGTTCTCGTAGGCCCCATGCACCGTCAGCCACTTCTCCGGCCGGCGGTCGCCGGTGTCGGGCATCACCGGGCGGCGGTTGCGTGGAACGATGATGGCCTCTTTGCCGGCCAGGTATCGCCCGGTCAGCGAAGCTTTCCTCTTGGGCAACTGCGCAGGTGAGGCCGCGGCCACGATCCGCCCGCCGGACTGTCCGGCCCCCGGGCCGAAGTCGAGCACATGGTCGGCGTGGGCGATCACTTCGCGGTCGTGCTCGACCATGAGCACGGTGTTGCCCAGGTCGCGCAGCTTGCCCAGGGCGGCGATCAGCCGTCCGTTGTCGCGCGGGTGCAGCCCGATCGTGGGCTCGTCCAGGACATACAGCACGCCGGTCAGCCCGCTGCCGATCTGCGAAGCCAGCCGGATGCGTTGCGCTTCGCCGCCGGAGAGCGTCGGGGCCGCCCGGTTCAGGGTCACGTAGGACAGCCCCACGTCAATCAAAAAGCGCAGCCGCGCGGTAATTTCATGGAGCAGTTCGCCGGCGATCTTGCGCTCGCGAGCATCGAGATTGAGTTTGGTGAAGAACGCGCAAGCCCGATCCAACGGCAGGGCGCAGACCTCGGGTACGGTCTTACCCCCCAGCCGCACGTTTCGGGCTTCGGGGCGTAGGCGACTGCCGCCGCAAGCTTCACACGGCACCGCAGTGACCAGCTCTTCCAGCCGCTTGCGGTACTGCCAGTTCGCGCGGGTGGCGCGGTCGATGGTCGAATAGAAACCCTTCCAGCGGATGCGCACGCCGCACCAGGCGGGCTCATTCTCTATGCCGGCGAAGTCCGGGGCGATCCACTCCTCATCTCCGCCCTGCAGGAAAGCCAAGCGTTGCGGCTCGGGCAGCTCGTGCCACGGCCGTTCGGGATTGAACCCGATCCGGTCGGCCACGGCTTGCACACAGCGGCCGAGTGGGTGGTGCGGATCGAGGTTCCTCCAACCCGCGAGGGCCCCGGCCATCAGCGAGCGCGTGGGGTGAACGACGATTGCGGCCGCACTGGCCCCGAGTTGCGTGCCCAACCCCTCGCAAGAACGGCACCAGCCCATCGCGCTGTTGAACGAAAAGTGGTGCGGGGTGAGTTCGTCGTAGCTCTTCCCACAGCGGGTGCAGGAGTGAAGCTGCGAAAACCGGTACTCGGATTGACGATTGACGATTGACGATTGACGATTGAAAGGAGTTGCGCTGGTCCCGCCTTCTTCTCTCTCCCCTCTTCCCTCTTGCCTCTTGCCTTTTGCCTCTTGCCTTTTGCCTCTTGCCTCTTCTTCCAGCACTGCCACCTTCATCACGCCATTGCCGAGGGTGAGGGTCTGCTCGACGCTGTCGGCCAAGCGGGCGGCCTGCGCGCGCTTGACCACGATCCGGTCCACCACCAGCTCGATCTCGTGCCGCCGGCGCGGATCGACCGGGAGGTCTTCATCCAGCCGGCGCAGCACGCCGTCCACCCGCACGCGGGTGAAGCCATTGGCCCGCTCGCGGGCGAAAAGCTCGGCATAGGTCTCGTGGGTCGCATGTTCCAACGGTGCCAGCAGGAGGGCCGGGGTGCCTTCTTCCAGGGCCAGCACCCGCTCAATGATTTCGTCGCTGGTCTGCGTACCGATGGGTACGGCGCACTTGGGGCAATAAGGCTTGCCGATCCGGGCCCAGAGGACGCGCATGTAGTCGTAAATCTCGGTCACGGTGCCGACCGTCGAGCGCGGGGAATGCCCGGCGGATTTCTGCTCGATGCAGATGGCCGGCGAAAGGCCTTCGACGTGCTCGACCTTCGGTTTTTGCAGTCGGCCGAGGAATTGCCTCGCGTAGGCGCTGAGCGACTCGACGTAGCGCCGCTGGCCCTCCGCGTAGACCGTGTCGATGGCAAAGCTGCTCTTGCCGCTGCCCGAGAGGCCGGTGCACACCGTGGTCTTCCCGCGCGGCACGCGGACGGTGATGTTCTTGAGATTGTGCTGCCGCGCGCCCACCACGGTGATGGCGGATGGTTCACCGGTCCGAGTGCGGCGGTAGCGGCCGGCGTCCTCGCAGGCCGACGGCCGGCGGGGACGCCGGCCGCTACGGTCAGGCAGGTCCGCGCGGACCGGAGCCCGCGGTCCGAGCACCTTCCGCAACACCTGCCCCGTATAGCTCGTGGCCATCTGGGCCACTTCTTCCGGCGTGCCCTCGGCGACGATGCTCCCGCCGCCTTCGCCGCCTTCGGGTCCCAGATCGATGATCCAGTCCGCGGTTTTGACCACGTCGAGGTTGTGCTCGATGACCGCCACGGAGTTGCCCGCGTCCACGAAGCCGTGCAACACCGCGAGGAGCTTCTTGATGTCGTCGAAGTGCAGGCCGGTGGTCGGCTCGTCGAGCAGATAGAGCGTACGCCCGGTGGACTTCTTGACCAGCTCCCGGGCCAGCTTGATCCGCTGGGCCTCGCCGCCGGAGAGCGTCGTCGAGCTTTGGCCGAGCTTGATGTAGTCCAGCCCCACGTCGTGGAGCGTTTGCAGCATGGCGGCGATCTTCGGGATGTTCGTGAAATGGGCCACGGCCTCCTGAACGTCCATCTCCAAAACGTCGGCGATGCTCTTGCCCTTGAACAAGATTTGAAGCGTCTCGCGGTTGAAACGCCGGCTGTTGCACACCGGGCAAGTCACCCACACGTCCGCCAGGAAGTCCATCTCCATCTTGTTGGCGCCGTTGCCTTCACAGGCTTCGCAGCGCCCGCCGCCCTTGGCCCCGCTGGGAACGTTGAAGCTGAACCGCCCGGGCCTGTAGCCCCGGACTTTGGAGTCGGGCAGCTTGGCGAACAGCGCCCGGATTTCGTCGAAGACTTTGATATACGTGACGGGGTTGGAGCGCGGGGTGCGGCCGATGGGAGACTGGTCGATGTCGATGACCTTGTCGAGATGCTCGAGGCCGTCGATCCGCTGGTGACGGCCGGGGTTGACCTTTTCGGCCCCGTTGAGGTCACGGGCCAACTGCTCGCGGAGGATGTCGTCGACCAGAGAACTTTTGCCGCTGCCGGACACCCCGGTGACGCAGACGAAGCGGCCCAGCGGAATGTGTACGTCGATGTCCTTGAGATTGTTGTGCGCAGCCGCAACGACGGTCAACCAGTTGACGTTGCCGTCGGTTGAGCCGTGGGTTGGGGAGACTTCGGATGTTTTCGTGCGTCTTCGCATCTTCAGGGCCGGAAAAGGCCCTCATATCCCCGCCTCGTCACGTAACGCCGCCAGGTCGTCGGCCAGCCCGAGCTCGGCCGCCTGCTCGAACAGATAGCGCCAGTCCAACCGCGCGCCCTGCACTCGGGCCACGCTCAGGGCATTCTCCCACCGCTTGTGCGAACGCGAGTCCTTGCGCCACAGGAGCTTCATGAGGATCACGTCCTCGGGAGTCACGAGCCAGAACTCGGGGCTGCCCGTGCCGATGGGACGCCGAACGCGCCGCCGTAGGACTCCGGCAAGGAATCCCGTCGCCGGCACAAAGGAGAGATCGACCTTCAAGCCCGTCAATCCGTCCACCACGTTGGCAAACCCGTGATCGGCAGCGGCCTGCACCAGCATATCGTCGGGAGCGTAGAACCGAGGACGGATTCGAGCCGCTACGGCGGCAGCACGCGCCGGGGGAGCCAGGATTACGAGGTCCACGACCTGGGTCATCTGCGGTTCACCATGCACGCTGCTGGCGATTGAGCCCGTAACCGCGTATGGCGCACCTTCCGCTTCCAGCGCGTCGACAACCACAGTGAACATCTCAATTAAAGCGTTATCCATAATTGTCGCGCTCCCGGGACCGCCACGAGAGGCCCGCAAACGCAGCATGAGGTCTATGGACTGCCGCAGTAGGTCCCCGTTACGCTGCGGCCCGCGTGCCTGAGCAAGGAAAAGTTGCAGAGCGCGATCCTTCCGCTGTGGATTCGGCGAAACCACGATCAACAACTCTATTCCTGGGCCTGAGACGAACCATCCATTGACTCGCCCAATCATAGCGGAAGTTGCTCCACCGGCAAAACTCCGGGCCTGGGGCCTGACTCGGGACTATGAGCTTCGAACTGGAACCGCGGACCTACGAAACGATGGCCGGGTCTTTAAGACCGTCGGCGGGGGCCCGACCGGCGAGAAGATTCTCGTAGACTTCCCGCACTTGCTCGATGCAGCGCCCCAGGCTGAAGACTTCGTAGGCCTGGCCGCGGGCCACTTCGGTGAGGTTGCCCCAGGCGTGGCGTCGGCCGAGGGCTTCGGCGAAACGCAGGGCCAGCCGCCGGGTAACGTCGGGTTTGATCAGAAAGGCGTTGTGGTCGTGGGCCAGCAACTCCGCGATGGTCCGGGTCGCGGAGGCGATCACCGGGACGCCGGCCGCCATGGCCCACGCCACGGCAGTCACGGAGGACTCGGCGACACGCGGCAACAGCAGAACATCGGCCACGGCAACGAGTTCTTCATAGCGGTATGGGTCGCCCGGCAAAACCAGAAGCTCCGCCTCTTCCACGGCCTCGGCGAGCCGACGCAGCCGCGCCACTTCCGGCGTACACCCCGGTACCACCAGCCGCACATTCGGCTCGAGGAACGAACGCACCGCGGTGGCCCAGAAGGCGCAGAACTGTCCTCCGTCCCGCGTGGCCGGCTGATCGGTGAGCAGCACAACGGCTTCCGGCCCCAGACCCAGCCGTGTGCGCAGGTCCGACTTCCTGACCCGGTTGAGGGTGGCGAAATCGACCCCCGGACGCACCAAAACCGCAAGGTCCCCAGGCACACCCCGTTCGATCACGCGGCGCCGTACGATCTCGCTCGCGCACATCACCGCCACCGCGGTGCCGCGCCTGCCGGCGCGGAACCTTTTGGCATACACGTCGGCCAGAGCCGGATCGGAGAGGGAAGCGACGATCGAGGTGCGGGCACGACTTGCGGTCAGCGCGGCGTTCATGGCATGAACGCCCCAGGCATGAACAATCTCAATGTCCCGTTGCTCGAGGAACCGCCGGAGACGAGGCGCCGCCAGAAAACCCACATCCAAACGGCGCGGGATGACCTGGATGGGGGCCGCGAGCCGCGCCGATTCACCCCGCGGAGGACCCAGCGCCATCCAGTGTTGTGCGAAACGCTCGGCCGGTAGTCGGTCCAACAGTTGCTCGAGGGCCAGGCGCTGATCCCAATGGATCGTCGAATCGAGGACATGTAAGACCTGGATGGTGGGCCTCACATTTCAGCCTGCTTCAGCCACAAAGGTACAACGCTATGAATGAAGAAGTGAATCTCCGGTGGACAAGAACCTGTCAACACGCGGTTTTCCCTCCTGCATTCTCCATTCTCCATTCCCGCCTCGGGCGTGCGAATGATTCCTATTCCTCGGGCTCCTGCGCCGGATGTTTGTAGAACAACTTGGCGATGTCCTTGGCTAGTTTGCGGGCCAGTTCAGCGGCGATGCGGTCCTGGGTCTTGACGGTATGAACTTCGTTGGAATTGAGTTGCACCGCCATAGGCTTACCCTCGCGCTGCTCCGGCCACAAACGGACCTTGGTGCGGTCCGTGGTCTCTTGGGGATTGATGACGCGCACCGTGACGGCGAGGGCAGCGGCCTGGGACACGTCATGGACGGTCTCCTCGGCCAAGAAGCTTTGCACCTCGATCCAGAGCACCTGCTCGGCACCCACCAGTCGCCCGACCTGATTACATTTGAGCGTGTCGACGTCCGCGTGGGTGCGGCGAAAGCGTTGCACGGTTTCCAGCGCAATGACCTTTTTCGTGGCCCCGTGGTCCAGCAATTCCTTCGCCAGCGCTTCTGCGATGAGGTCGCGCGCCGGGGCCCAGGTCAGCCGCTCGTCCAGATCGTCCACTAAAATCAACAACGGGCCTTCGCTGAGCTTGAACTCCGCCTCGATCTGCTGGAATCGTCCGGCCCCCATCCAGTAGAGCAAGGTGGCCGACTGGGGCCCACAGCCGACCAGACCTGGCGTAAGCAAAGCTACCGCGCACCAGGCGATTGGCGATCGCGGATTGCGGACCAGGGAGAAACGTCGAAACGTCGAAACGTCGCAACCTCTCGACTTTCGACGTTTCGACGTTTCGACGTTTCTACAGTTTCTCTTCATGTTCGTAGAACTTCCTGGCCACCTGCTCGGCGAAAAGGACATAGGCGGCCTGGCGCACCTGCGTGGAATTCGATGCGTTGAACAGAATGCCGCCGTGCTCGGGGTAGACAACGTCGACGGGTTTCAGTTGATAGACCTTGGGCTCGTCGGGGTCGGCCTTGAGGTCATAGACCGCGACCGAGGCTTCGATCTGGGCCCGTAGGTAATCCGGCGCCTCGGGGTCGCGGATTTGAAAACGGAGCAACTCGAGGTAGACCACCATGTCCGCGTCGAACTCGCGGGCGACCGTCTGCGGGTCGGTCGGGGCGTCGAGCGAGCGTTCGCCAGAGTCCGCGACCCGGATCGGATCGACGAGCTTCGTGGTCTTGAGCTCCGCGGCGATCTTGTCGCCGACGTAGGTTGCCAGTTCCAGCCGCACGTAGGGATAGTCGAACAGGGTGGCGGGGTCCGCCCAGACCAGCACCAGGGTCCGCGTACCGGCCAGCTTATCGAACTCCGGCGCGACCTTCTGCTTCGGCTCCGGAAGAAAGGCGAGGGGCAAAAGATAGCTGCACCCGCACAGGGCGGTCCCGAGTCCGAGCAGAAATGGAAGATGGAAAATGAAGAATGGAAAATGCCGCGCGGAGCACCGCGCACCGCGAATCGAGCGCGGGCACGCCTCTTCCATTTTCCATTTTCCATTTTCCATTTTTAATTCCCGTCCTCGTGTCTTCGTGTCCTAGTGCTCCAACGCAGCTCGAGTTTCGGGTGTGCCACTGCTCTGTGAACAGTGCTTTCCAGGAAGACTCCTGCGACCGGCACTGCCGAGACGGCAGTGGCACACGAGGGGGCTCGACTCCGAACCCGCAGGCTAAGGTGCGTTGGAGCACTAGTGGTCACGCCGATGCTACCGCCCCCCGCCCGTCACCAGGAGGCCCACAGTGTCACGCCGATCCGGTAGGCCCACGCCAACAGCACGACTGCCACCACGACGACCGCCACTCGCCCGGGCGGCAGGCGGTACCAGTTTACTACCCACCTGCGCCCGGTGACAACCGTCGCGGCGCTGACCCCCGCGCCAACGGCCGTCGCGAGGGCTGCCAGAAAGCCCGCCGGCTGCGTGTGCAGCGCCGCCGCCCAATGCCCGCGTACGGTATGGGCAAAGGCCGTAGTCATGCCGCAGGTCGGACAGGGCACGCCCCAGAGCACCATCATGCGGCAGGCGGGCACGCCGAGTTGCGTGTGGGTTCCGACGCCGCTCGGATCGGGAACCAGGGCGGCCGCGACCGCCAGCAGGCCGACGCAGACCAGACCCCGCACGCCGGCCCAGACCCGCGACTCGCGCCCTGCACCCGGAACGTAGATCAGCAAAGGCCCCAAGACCTCTTCCCGGGCGGTACGGGGATGATTCAGCACACGTCGAGCTTACGGAGGCCCATCCTGGGCGTCAAGCAGCACCGTTCGGACGGCCCCGCCCCAAACGGGTCTTGATCGTAACACGGCGGTACCTATAATTCCGCCACGGGGATTGTAAACGAGGTGAACTCCGGCGTCCCTGTGAGCAACGCCGCGTGCACGGCACAGAAAGGAACGGACCACCGTGGCTGATGTGACCGCAGAAGCGGCCGGTTGGGCCGACCGTTACCACTTCCTGATTCGACGGCTGCACTCCCTCTCGGGCATCGTCCCGGTGGGAGTGTTTCTTTGCATCCACATGTCGGTCAACGCCACGATTGTGGCGGGACCGCAGGCTTTCCAGTTCGGCGTGGATCGGATCCACGCCTTAGATCAACTGGGCGTGCTCACGGCGGTGGAGATGATTTTCATCTTCATACCCATCGCTTTCCACGCCATCGTCGGGATCCAAATCTGGTTGTCGGGCAAGTCAAACGTGCTGGCGTATCAGCACGGCGGCAACGTGCGCTATGCCCTGCAACGCTGGACGGGCCTGGTGGCGCTTCCGTTCATCCTGATTCACCTGTGGCACATGCACTGGCTGGGCAAGCCATTCGGCGGCGCGGAGTTCGATCCGTACAACGCAGCCTACACCGCCGTGAAGGCCATCCAAGTATCGTGGTGGTATACGCCGTTCTACGCCGTCGGGGTGCTGGCCTCGGTGTATCACCTGGCCAACGGGATCTGGACCTTCTTGATCACCTGGGGCATCACCATCGGGCCGCAGGCGCAGCGGCGCAGCGGTTACGTGTGCGTGGTCATCGGACTGCTACTGGGGCTGTTGGGCATCGGTTCGCTGCTCAAGCTGAAGACGACCGATCTCAAAACCCTCCGCGGATCAGAGGCGGCGGAGACTTTCACCGCAGACGCCGGCGCGGTTTTCGGGGACACGATACTATAGCGGCCTGCGTCTCGCAGGTCGTCGGCCCGCGCGGACCCCCGCCCCGACTCACCCCGCCACTCACCCCGAATCCCCCCAAACCCCCA
>JAZDKM010000468.1:0-5981 GCA_043803085.1 Planctomycetota bacterium | reverse complement strand
CTTTCCAGCCGGTCAATGTCGCTTCTTGCCCCGAAGAAGACCGGCTGGAAAGCCGGTCCCACAGACCAAGGCCGTTTCACCACAGGCTGTTAGCCGCGCCACACGTCTGACCGGCTGGAAACCGGTCCCACGGGCGGACGGACTTCCTGATACAAGTACTTGGCGCGCGATCGGGAGAAAGGGTCAGAGACCGGAAAAAGAGGGTGGCAAAAGAGGCGGGTTTTCGGCTCGGCAGGAGCCTCGCCCCACTGCTGTTAACATCTCGCCGGGACGGCGGGCGTGCCGTAGGCACGGGTTGAGAATAGCCCAGCGATTGATCGCTGGGACCACCTCACGCGAGACCGATGGAGTCCCGGAGGGACGACTGAACCGGGACGGCGGCGTTCGTGGTCGGAGATACTCCTTCTGCCGTCCCTCCGGGACTCCTGCGCGGGTGGGGTCTGGCGTTTCCCAGCGTTGAAACACTGGGCTACTCTCGATTGTCCCTCCGGGACATGTTAACAGCAGTGGCCCCGCCCTCCCGGCAGGAGCCTCGACGGTGAGGGAGAGCGAACGGCGTGGATGGCTCCCTCACGGTCGCGGTTCGGATTTGTCCGCTCCCTCACGGTCGCGGTTCGGATAAGTTGCGCGCTGTTTGACGCACTGCACTAGCCGATAGCGGCCAGGGGGCGCATGCACCGGAGCAGGTCGGACATGTTTAGGGGATTACCCAGATCGAAAGGTACGAACACGCCGTGGTTGTGGTCGCTGGCGATGATCAGCAGCCGGTCATCCACCACCTCGAAGCCGGTCTCCTGCGGCTGGTGCCCGCAGATGAACAGGTCGACGCCGAGCATTTCGGACAGTTGCTCGAGCAGCGCGGCGTTCTGCCTCCGGCCCCAGACCAGGGCGTAGGCGCTGCCGCCATCCACGAGGTCCGCGGCCATCAGCGGTCGGTAGAGCACGGAGGGATTAAAGTCGGCGAACTCCCGGACCCCCGGCAGCGAGTGCGCCAGAAAGACGCGATTCGCGGTGCGCCCGGCCAGAGGGAAGGAGGACAGAAAGTCGAGAATCGCGTCGAGGACCTCCTCGGCGCCCGCCGGACCGTAGGCCCCTTCAACCCCGAGGGCGAAATCAGTGGTAAGAATGCGGCCGGCCTTGCTGATCTCGCGTCCGGTGAGCTGGGCCAATTCGTGATTGCCCAACAAGAAGTGTACCTGCTCGGGGAACGCACACTTCCAGCGGGCGGCCTGGAGTAGGACCTCGTGCGAATGGTCCGCCTCGGCGTTGAACCCGAGGTCTTCGTGGATCAACTCGTGGAGAATGACGTGGCGGGCGCCGGCCTGCTGCAGATCACAGTAGGTCTGCAAGCGCTCGAGATTCCGCTGGTGGCCGTGGAGGTCCCCGGTCATCACCAGTTGGCCGTAGTTGGGAAACTCCAGCAAGCAGCCGGACAGCAGGGGATCGTCGTGGTTCTCCTGGGCGGCCTGACGGTAGGTGGCGGCGTCGGTCACGGCGTCGGCGCAGATGTTACTCATGCTCCAGTGATTCCCTTTGGGGTCTGGGCGGCGTCTGAGGCGTTGGGCATCGTCCCTGGGAGCGGGTCCACGGCGGGGGCGGACGGGGCGGGCTCGGATGGGGCGCTCTCCTCGGCGGGGGCCGGTGCGGCCGCTTTATGCCGGGCGACGATCTCGCGCCGCTTCTTGTTCCAGAGGGCCTGCACCAGTTCCAGTCGCGCCATGACCGTCTTCATGTCTGAGGGGCGGTCCGCGGGGTTCTCCTGGCAGCAGTCCATGACCAGTTGGGACAGAGGCCCGGGAATCAATCTGTTGATCTCATGCGGGGTGCGGAGCGTCTCGCGGGTGACCAGATCGATGCCGCCCCGGCGGGTGGGCTGGCGGATGACGGTGGGGAAGGGGTTGCCGGTCAGGACCCAGTACATGGTGGCCCCCAAGTTGAACACGTCGGTGCGTTGATCGAGGGGGGCGCGCTGGACTTGTTCCGGGGCGATGTAATCGGGAGTACCCTGGATGCGCTCTTTGCGATGCCCCCGGCGACAGGCCTGGCCGAAGTCGATGATCTTCACCAGCCCTTGCTTGCCCACGATGATGTTGTTGGGCTTGATGTCGGCGTGGACGTAGCCGGCATCATGGAGGGCCTGGAGGCCGGCGGCGACGCGATGGAGAATGTAGAGAAAGGCGTCGAGGGTGGCGGGGCGCCGGTCCTGAAGGGTTTCGCCCTCCACGTGCTCCATCACCACCCGCACCTCCTGCACGGTGAGGAACTTCTTGACCCGATGGATGGAGTAGCTGTGGCGGAGGTTCGGATGCTTCACCGCGCTGCTGACCCGGTACTCCGTTTCCGCCTGGGCGATGAACTTGGCGTCGTCCGAGCCTTCGTGCACCACCCGCTTGATGGCGTAGAACTTACCGGTCGTGGTCCGGACGGCCTGGTGGATGGTAGAGTGCGCACCGACCCCGATCTGTCCGAGGATGCGATAGCCCGGGACCAACTCACTCACGACGGAACGCTGCTCCACGATCACCGAATCCCTATCGGCCGAACGCAAGTTCGAGTTATGCCGGGTGGGTCCGTTTCACGGTATTCTATGAAAGATCGCCGCCCGCGTCATGCCCCCGGCATGCCTGGGAGGTTCCGGCCGGCCTACCACCCCATCCGATCCAGCCGGGCCGACCCCTGGTCCCACAAAGGCTTGACCGTGCGAGGTTGCGGAGTAAGGTAGGTTGGCTTAGGCCCGACGCGAAGGGAGCGACGGGCGGAGCCCGGTTTGACCGGCTGGCAAGCCGGTTCCCTAGCAGCCCCTGGTGAAAGTGGCCAAGAGCGGTGTGGCACGGGCATCTTGCCCGTGAAAACACAGGCTGGAAGCCTGTGCCACAACTTCTGCCACGGGCTACTCTAGGGGAGCCGGTCCCACAGGAGAGCGGGTCCCGTAGGGGAGTTGGTTCCATAGTGTCAGGAAGGTGCGCCATGGCCAAGCATATGGACGATCAAGGTGAGAGGTTTCGGGAGAAGCAGCGACGCGAGAAGGAGTACGCCAAGCAACTCCCCGCCGACGATGAACCGCCGCTGCCGGAGCCGGTCGAACCCATTCACGGCGAAGGGCAACCCCGGCGCAACGATCCATGTCCTTGCGGCAGCGGGAAGAAATACAAACAGTGCTGCGGCAAGGCCGCTGGATAGCTGACGGCTGATAGCTACGAACGATCGCGGCGACCGCCCGGTTCGAGCGGTCGCCGCGAGATGGGGGCCATCAATCTCTCTCCGCCCAGGCTGGTCACGCGGCCAGATACTTTTCCTCCAAGGCCGCGCGGATCTTTCTCAACGCTTTGTTCTGAATCTGCCGCACGCGCTCTTTGGTCACCCCGATCAACAGGCCCACCTCCTCCAACGTCTTGGGGCCCGCGCTTGCTCCGGCGGGCGCTCCCAGGGCGAAGCGGGCGTGGATCACGGTGCGTTCGATGTCGTTCAGGTCGGCCAGGTTGCGCAGCAGGATCTCCTTCAACTCGTCGACGCAATCAATCTCGATGGTCTCGCGCTTGCGTTCGAGATAATCGCTACGTTCGATCGCAGGGTCGAACTCGATGGGGAACCGGCCGCGGTAGCGGCTGGTGCGCATGGCCACGCGCGAGAAGCTCTTCAGGATGGCCCGGCAGGCATAAGTGCTGAACTTATAGCCGCGGCTGCAATCGAACTTGTCCACGCTGCGCAGCAGGGCCATGTTCCCTTCGCTGATGAGTTCGTTGTAGTCGATGGAGACCAGCCTGGTGCGTTTGGCCATGGCCATGACCAGCGGCAAGTTTGTCTGGGCGATGAGGCCACGTTCGTCCAATGCGCGGTGCGCCCAGCGCAAGAGTTCCCGGACGGCTTTGGCAGTCAAGGGTTTGCCGGCGAACGGTTCGCGGAGCGTGCAAATCCGCATCCTGGCATAGTTGTACCTCAAGAAGAGGTGCCGTTCCTGGGCGATGGTCAGCGTGGGTAGACTGCCTCCGTTCGCCGGTCGGGTGCCCGCCAGGGGCGGCAGACACCCCCGGATGGCGGCGGGGGAAGCGGGGGACCCGAACAAGGTGACCTCGGCCTGGCCTTCGTGCAGGGCGGGATGGTCCATGTATTCGACCGACTCGCTCAGGAAGTGCCCTAACACCAGTCGCTCGTCGGGGCTCAGGGTTTCAAGGACCCGCGGGGCGGGCGGATACGGTCTCGGAGGCGGTCCGGCCGTCTTCCCGCCGAGTTCGGTGATGATGGGTTGCGCTGCCATGTCTGTCCTCCTGGGCCTCCCCAGGCCGGTAGTACAGGCCTCCGCGTCGGGCGAATCTCGGGCCCTCTCTCTCGTTTACGTCCGAGATTCGCCCGGTGTGCGGGGCCGGTGCAACAAGTTTGCAACGGCGCGCACACACCGACGCGGAAACACAGCCTGCTCGTCAACTCGTACGGGGAAAGCCAGTGCGGGGAAGCCTGCTACCGTATTAACTATACCACATAGAATGCGTCCAGGCAAGTCAAGACCGTCGGCGAAATTCGACCTCCACCGTGTTTGTCAGTGTCAGATAACGTCTTTGGTTGTCACTTCATTTCCGCCCCCGGGCGGCATGCTTTCACGTGACGCAGTCGCGGGTGGCCATGCCACCCACCACTTTATTTCCACTTCCGGGCTGGGGGGGGGCAGGGGCGCCGCTACTCGTGCCGCAGCGCCTCGATGGGATCGAGCTTGGAGGCCGACATCGCCGGATACATGCCGAAGAACACCCCCACCACCACGGAGAGGCCGAAACTGGTCAACACCGCCCACGGTCGGATGATGGTCTCGCCCCAGGCCGCCACCATGTTGATGCCCTTGGCCCCCAGGCACCCCAACAGGATGCCGACGAGGCCGCCGGCCATAGAGAGCACGACGGTCTCCACGAGGAACTGGACGGCGATGTCGCGTTGCTTGGCCCCCAAGGCGCGGCGGATGCCGATCTCGCGGGTGCGTTCGGTGACGGTGGCGAGCATGATGTTCATGATGCCGATGCCGCCGACCAGGAGGGAGATGCTGGCGATGAACCCGAGCAGCAACTGCGAATTGCGTTTTTTTTGCTCGGCGATTTGCAAGGTGCGCAGGGGGACGCGGATGTCGTAGTCCAGCTTGTCGTGGTTGTGCTCGAAGACGCGGCGGACCATCTCGGACACCGGGAGCACGTTCTCGAGGACGTCCACGGTGACGTACAGGCCCGCGAGTTGGAGCTTGGCAAACTCGCGGGATCCAGTGCTCCATTTCACGTTCAGGTCGCCGTAGCGGCGTTCCGCCGTACTGAAGGGGATGTAGACCTCGCGGTTGAGGTTACGCTCCTCCACGCCCCGGGAGGGCGCGCCGGCGGTCTGGACCGACCTCAAGACCCCCACCACTTCATACGGCTGGGTGTAGGCGTAGCTCTCCACATAGATCACCTGCCCAATAGGGTCGTCGTAGGCGAACAGGTTCTTGCGCACCTCCTCGCCGATGACGCAGGTCTTCTTCTGGTCGTTCATGTCCTCGTCGCTGAGCAGCCGGCCGCGGAGGGCGGTGACGTTGACCGCCTGAAAGAACTCCGGGGTCGTGCCCATCACTTTGGCGCCGAAGCGCTTGCCGCGACGGGCGACGGAGTCCGAGATGGCCTTGAGCGGGACCACCCGGGCGACGTGCGGTAGCGTCTGGACGATCACGTCCCGATCCGTGCGGGTGATGCCGTACTGCAACACTTGGGTGTTGCCTGTGGAGGCCTGGGTCTCCTGCTGGGGCTTGACCGAGGTGACGATGATGTTGCGCGTGCCCAAGGCGTTGATCAGCCGCATCTCGTCCGCCGAGGCGCCTTCGCTGATCGAGAGCATGCAAATCACCGCGGCGACGCCGAAGATGATGCCCATGGCCGTCAGGGCCGCGCGGAGCTTGTGCAGCCGCAGATTGTTGATCCCCAGCCAGAAAACTTCGATACGGAACGGAACCATCGTCGGGCAGGATACCAAAA
>JAZDKM010000467.1:0-2704 GCA_043803085.1 Planctomycetota bacterium | reverse complement strand
CCAAGATGGGCCGCCGCTGTGTTGTCGCGTCGGCTTCCTTCGACGGGTCCCCGAGGGTCTTCCTGTTTAGCCCGAAAAAATGCCCCATTTGGCTCATGGTTTCGCCCAGCCACATCCTCAGGTCCCCCTCATCAAGCAAGTCATTCACCCATCCTGTTGGCGACTGCCGCGGTCGATCCGACCAGGCAGTCTGTTTCTCACCGCCATCGCGGCCTGCGGCCCACGGCGGAGGTTACGGAACGCTTCGTGCCCGAACACCGGGTCGGGGCCATACGCTCCCCGCCCATGGCGCATCACTGCGACCCCTGCTGCCTTCTGATCTCGCCGTCCCTCGGTGTTGTGGGGCGCGGCCTCGGGTCTTCCGTCTATTCTAGCACCTGTGCAGGCTTGCACCATCCGCAAGAACGTCTGACCCCGCACGACCCCTGTATGTTGCGTCATGCATGGAGCGACTCCTCCAACCGCTCGGCCAGTGGCCCACCAACCCGTCTTTCGCGTAACGGGGTTGACACAAAAAAGTTTTCCGGGTATCAGGGCGGCCATGAAAACCACCGATACCCTTTCGCTGACCCACGAGCGCGTGGACGATATACCATTGTTGCTCGGTTTCATGCAACAGATGAATTTTCCCGACCTCTTGGAGCGGCATCTCGGATCGCACCATCTGCACAGGGGCCTGTCCAATGGCTGGCTGGCTACCGTGTGGCTGGCGTTTCTGCTGTCCCAGTCGAATCACCGCAAGGTCCGTGTGCAGGACTGGGCACGCAACCATCCCCATACCTTGGAGACCCTCATCGGCCAAGCGCTTCGTCCTGTGAGTTCGCCGACGACCGCTTGAGCATTGTGCTGCGCCGGTTGCACGACGCGGATTGGTCGGCTCTCGAAGCGGACCTCTGGCAAGCGACCTGCGAAGTCTACGAGATCTCCTACCCATGCGTTCGGCTCGACAGCACCACGTCGTTCGGCTATCACACCATCACTCCCGATGGCCTGATGCAACGCGGCCATAGCAAGGATCATCGTCCTGATTTGCCGCAACTGAAACTCATGGCTGCCGCCGCCCAGCCCACCAGCCACCTGCTGGCCTGTGACATCGTGCCCGGCCAGTCCGCCGATGACCCCTTGGATCTCCCCTTGATCCGCCGCGTTCGCCAGCAACTGCGACAACACGGTCTTTTGTACACGGGCGACTGCAAGATGTCCGCCTTGGCCACGCGCGCCGAGTTGGTGGCCGAGAAGGATTATTATCTCATGCCCTTGCCGCGAACCGGCGACAACGCGGACCAGATCGAAGCCTGGATCGACGAGGCAGCCCTGGGCGAGCAGCCGTTGCACAACCTGACGCGCGTCAACGAGAAAGGCAAGAAGGTCGTCTTTGCCCGGGCCTATGAACGCCAGCGACCGCAACGCAGCAAAGTCGCCGGCAAGGAGGTCGCTTGGAGCGAGCGGGTGCAGGTGATCCGATCGTTGGAGTTGGCGAAACGTCAGGCCAAACAGTTGGACGAGCGCTTGGCGGAGGCGACGGCCGCGCTGCGCGGGTTGACCCCGCCTGTCGGCCGGGGCCATCAGCAATACCGGGAGGAGAACGCGTTGCGAGCCGCCGTGGCGGAGGTCCAGGAGCAGCAGCGGGTGGCAGGCCTGCTGGCGGTCACCTGGCAACGCGAAGAGCAACGGCAGACGCGTTACCGGGGGAGCGGCCGCGGGGGACCGGGACGGCCGACCTACACCACAACCAAGGTGCGTTATGTCATCACGGAGGTCGAGCGGAACGAAGCGGCGATCGCACAGACGAAAGCGCGTCAGGGTTGGCGGGTGCAAGTGACCAACTTGCCAGCGTCGCGTTGGAACTTGCGGGAATCGGTCCTGCTGTACAACGGCGGCTGGAGTGTGGAGCGGGACTTTCACCTGTTGAAAGATCAGCCGTTGGGCATTCAGCCGTTGTTTGTGCGGGAGGAAGAACAGATCGTGGGGTTGACCCGATTGTTGACGATTGCGCTGCGGGTGCTGACGTTGAGCGAACTGCAAGTCCGCAGCGGTTTGTCCGAAAGGGAGGAGGTGTTGAGCGGCTTGTACGAGGGGCAACCGAATCGCACGACCGCGTATCCGACGGCAGGGCGGTGCTTGAAGGCCATCAGTCGCATGGAGATCACGGCGACGCGCGTGGAGTCGGGGGAGGACGTGCAGTGGCACGTCACCGATCTGCCGCCCTTGCTGAAGCGCATCATGAAACTGCTGCATTTATCGCCCACACTCTATACCCGCCTCACCAAGGTGGCAGCCTGACAAAGTGCCTACGCTGCTCGCCGGTGATGGCGCGGGAAAACTTTTTTGCCTCAACACGGTTACGCGAAAGACGGGCTACAAACCACGCTTACCCTCTATCCTAAAGTGCGCAACCTAACGCGATCCGGAGGTTGCAACCAATACTGTTCGCCGTAGAGCGGGTCCTGCGGCACAGCGGAGAGCAGCGTTCGCTGCTCGAGCGGTTTGAAGCGGGCCGCGCGGTGGTGGGGTGATCGCCTCGTGGCGGGTCGGGGTCGTCGGTTGCCGTGGTTGCCGCGGGGAATGTAACTGCCGATCCTCATGGTAGAACCCTCCTCATGTTGGTCCGATCCAAGGGAAACGCGACGGAAAACGGGGTAGAGCAAGCTCTGAGGGAAATCACCTCAGCGAGAAACACGGCTATGCGATTCCTCCGTTGTTG
>JAZDKM010000466.1:0-21316 GCA_043803085.1 Planctomycetota bacterium | reverse complement strand
CACCTGCAGAGAAAACTGTCCCGATGACCAACCGTGCCCACGTCACCAGCCTGATCCTCGCCGGCCTCATCGGTGGCCTGCTCGTCGTGGCCATCCTCATCGTCCTGCTCCTTGTGGCTGGCATCCAGGGCTTCGCGCTGTGCCCCCCTGCCCCCCAAGGCACCGTGACACCCAACGGTACACCGGCATCCAAGCTGACCCGCGAGGCTGCGAGTACCCGAGTGCCTCTCACAGTCATCCTTCCCACCGAAGAACCCACGCGCGCCCGCGCCTCAGCCACCCGCCCCCGCGTGACAGCTACCCCCACCAGGTGGCCCACTTCTGTCCCGTCTCCTGTCCCGTCCCCGTCCGTGTCGCCGTCCGTGTCCCCACCCACGCCCCGCGTGACACCCTACCCCACGGCCGACCCCGCATCTGTCCCGACCGTCTACGACGAGTCCGGCCAAGTGCAAACCCTGGCCTGGCTTGCCGCCCGCTTCCCGGGTGCGCGGTACATCCCCGATCCTTTCTTCCGTGTCGTGTACCGCCTGATCGAGATCCGAGTGAAGCCAGGCTATGCTGCCGTGACAGTTCACACCCAACGCCCCGACGGCGTGCCCGAAACCCCAGCCATAGGCCTGGCCTGGCGTGACAAATGGAGCTGGTTGAACAACCCGCCTGGCCCGACATCAACCGACGCCTTCCTCATGCGCTACCAAGACCACGTCAACCTCCTCCAAGTCCCGGACCCCACGGGACAAACCACCTTCATGCTGGGCGACAACCGTCACGACGACTCGTGGCTCTGGATACTCAGCACCGAAGCCGGCTCCGATTGCCTGGCCAACATCGGCTGGCCACCCGATGGCCAAGGCCAACTCATCCTCACCTTCAGATTGAACAGTAACCCGTACCAAGGAGCGCGTGACACATGGAGCGAGATCTCAAAAGAAACTGTCCCGAGTCTGCGAGGGTCCCCTTGACCTGCAACCTGTGCAACCGAACACTGGGCAACCATGAAATCACCTTCCGGTGGGTGTCGTGCACAGCCGTGACAGACCGTGTCCGTTTCATCACCGTCTGTCCCGCCTGCGCCGAAGCCGTGGACAAGGCGCGGTCCCTCCCCTCCGCTCCCCCTGCCGCCTGCCTTCTGCCTCCTGCCGCCCGCCCCGAGGTGTAACCATGGACCCCGGTAGAGTCGCCCAGCTCCTCTTCAACGTCAACCCCCGCATGGGATTCGGCACCGGCTTCATCCCGCCTACACTCCTGGCGTGGAACGAAGGCAAGGGCATGGTCGCCACCGCCGACATCCTGGCGATCGCCACGGGCCAGACTGGCACCTTTGCCGGTGGCCACATCGGCGCTAACCCCGTACTGTACTACACCAACACTGGTGGCCAAGTCTGGCGCGACATCACCGCCAGGTTGCCCGTGACCACGGGCTGCGGTATCACCGCCATCGGGGCGAACCCCGGCTCGCCGTACGTCTACATCGCCACCACCGCCGGCCACGTCTTCAAGTCCGCCAACGACGGCACCACCTTCACCAACGTCACCACCAGCGCCGGGTTCAGCACGCATCAAATCAACGCCATCGCCTTCAACCATCCTGATCAGATGTGGGTCGGGTCAGACGGTGGCCACCTCAAGTACACTGACCACACGAGCTGGACCGACCGCACCAGTGATCTCGGCTGGGGCACCACCGCCAACGTGTCCTTCCTCGCGCAGAAGAAGCAGAACAAAGCCGGCATCATGGTCGCCGGCGTCATCCCCACCGGACCAACCGGCATGCTTGCCTACACCGACAACGGCTCCACCTTCACCGACCACTCAAGTATGATCGCCTCTTGCATCGAATATGACGCCCTGGGGTACTCGTCCATCGACGACCGCTTCTTGATCGCCGGCCTTGACGCCAGCTACTCGCGAGTCTTCTACACCACCGACAACGGCGCCACCGGCAACGAGATCGCCGCCATGGCCGACGCCTACGGCCTGGTCTGGATCGCCCTCCATGTCATCATGGACACCTGGGCCTGTATCCGCACCGATGGAGCGATCTTCCGCATCACCCAAGACCGCGCCGGCAACGTACGCCTGGCCGACGAGATGACCGAGATTGCCGGCCTCCAACTCGCCTACGCCAACGCCAAGGCCCTGGGCTACGACCCCACACTAAACCGCTACTTCGTGGGAGGCGACTGCTACTGCAAATACACCGACGACCTGGGCCAGGTGGGCGCCTTCATCACCCGCGCCTTGCCTGCCGGCAGCGCCCTCATCGGCTCCGTGCAGCTCGCCCCCGCCAAGTACCACTACGCCACCGCCACCATCGGCGACGTGATCAAGTCAGGCCCCGGCCTGCTCGTGGGCCTCTTCGCCTCCAGCCTCAGCAACACCAGCAACGACGTGACCTTATATGACAACACCAGTGCTGCCGTACCCATCATCGTTGAATTCCGCCTGGCTAGCTCCACCACCGTGCCGTGGTCCTTCTGCCCAACCCATCCCATCCAGTTCAACACCGGCCTGACCCTCACCTCCGGCCATGGCAACAACCGTGTCACCGTCGTCTACATCTAGCCGCGCCACACCCGCCGACGTAGGGGCGAACCCCCGTGTTCGCCATCCTGGTTTCCCGACGAGCACCCAAGAAGCGCTGCTGCCGAAAAATCGCGAAGCCCATAATAAACGGCAGCAGCGAAGACTCAGAGCCTACACAACGAGGTGCCCTCTTCTCTTCACTGCCGCCTGCCTTCTGCCTACTTCCCGCCAAGGAGCGTAACCCATGACCACCCGAGCCGGCCTCAACACCATCGTCCGCAACCAGGGCATCGACGCCACCACCTGGACTGACACCGAAGTCAACCAGTTCATCGCCGACGCCATCGGCGAGTACAATCAGTTCTTCCCCAAGGTCACCCGCACCGCCACCGCCGGCACGGCCTGCACGGCCGACGTCCACGAGTATGCCTTGCCGGCTGACTTTGTCTCCCCGCTCCTGGTCGAATTCCCCCACGGTGAAGACCCGCCGATCTACCTGCACCGCCTAGCCCGCACCGAACCCCGCTTCGGGGCCGGCTACTACGACATTGACGGCGCAAACCTGGTCATCGGCGAAGATCCCGCCAGCACCGACAAGTACGAGCTGACCTACCACGCTTACCGCGACTACCCCGACACTGACGCTACTGTGCTGGAGGTACCCGACGAAGACCTCGAGCTGCTGTGCATGTTCGTGGTGTGGAAGGCCTACCGCCGCCTTGAGATCGACGAGGCCAAGAACCCTACTCCGTCCAGCGTGATCCTCACCGAGCTAGGCAGCAACACCGGCCGGGCGCGCTTCACCTACGAGCGTGCCATGACCGCCCGGCGCACCAAACGCCCAGCCGGGGGTTCCGTGTCCTGGGGCTAGATCGCCAGAGACGTGGGGACTCCACATCCAGACACCAGGCGGGCGAAGCCATTGGCCATGAACCAAGGAGTCGCCCGCCTTCGTTGGGGAAAGTAGCCGTTCCGTGTCCTAGGGCTAGATCGCCAGAGACAACCAACCAGGAAAGAAACCCCCATCAGGGCGTCCGCCATTATAGCACGGAACGGGGCGTAGGAACTCAAAAAAGCAAGGGCGTACCTGACCGAACACGGGCACCAGGTCAAGGAAGGGCACAAAAAACTGAAACGGG
This sequence comes from Planctomycetota bacterium, assembly GCA_043803085.1. Lineage (GTDB taxonomy): Bacteria > Planctomycetota > Phycisphaerae > UBA1845 > UBA1845 > JAAEQG01. Next base: position 17,651 of record JAZDKM010000466.1, on the reverse strand, counting down.
GTCAATGGTCGCGTGGTCTTATAAGCAAGGCTCTACGCACCGTTTCAGTTTTGTGTGCCCCCCATCTTAATGTGCCCGTGTCGGCCCTTGCTTTTTTGCCCGTTCCGCGCTGCATCAAGGACGCCCCTGTTGGGGGGGTCTGGTGGCAAGGCAGTGCGGTCGGGTGGCTGGGTTGTGTGGTTCGTGGGGGGTGCTGTGGTGGCTGGTTTCTTTGGTCAGGTGGCGGTGGCTGGTTCTCGGTCGGCGGTCTCCTCGCCGGCGCTGGTGGCGGTGGCTCGCCGTCTGGCGTCTGCCCCTTCGGTGGCTGGTCTGTCGGTCGGCTGCTGTGTGGGCGGGGACGCCGCTTTTTTGTCGGCTTGGGTCTCGGCCGGTGCGGCTCGCCGGGTTTCGGTCTTCGCTCAGTTCGGTCCCCGTGCCGCCGGTGCCGTCTCGGTCTCGGCTGTCTCGGCGGTGGCTGCCGCGGTGCGGGCTGGGGCTCGTGTCGTCCTCCTGGCGGGTGGTCCCCTGTCGGTGCCCGTGTCGGCTCGGCTGGTCGCCCGGTCTCGGGCCGTCGTCTCCTCGGCTTCGGCGCTCGTGGTCTGGTGCGGTCGGTCGCCGTCGGTGTCCCCGGGCTCGCTGGGTGCTGCTCGGTTCGCCCTGCGGTCTGGCCACCGCGTGGTGCTCGTCGGGCCGTTCCGCTCGGCCTTCCGCTCGGCGCTCGGGCCGGGGCGGCTGCTCGCGGCTCGGTGGCGTGCCTAGCCGCTTCGCGGCGGGGTCCGCCGGTCCAGCGGCTTTTCGGTGGGGTCGCGTGGGGACGCCTTCGGCGGCCCCGGGTGGTGGTCAGAAGTTAGGGGGTGTGTCATGTCTCATCAGGGCTTTTCCTGGAATCCATCCAATCATGACGGGGAGCGCCGCATCGGGCGCAAGGCAGCGTGGGGCTGGATCGTACTCGTCGAGTCGGCAGGGATCATCACTCTGCAGAAGCCCGGTGGCCATCGCCACCACGTGCGCTTCACTGCCGCCAGGTGGGCAGCTCTGGTCAAGTACGCCAGGCGCAATCGCTGGCACAAGCGGTCGGATATCGAGTTCGTCAAGTCGTACACAGGGGGTGCATCGTGACAGTGAAACTGAACGACTATCAACAGCAAAAGGAGGACGTCAGCCTGGTGGTGGGACTCCTCGTCACATTGCCAGAGGAAGGGCCACTCAGGCAACTCATGGCCAGGCTACTCGACGGCGCGGCCGACAGCTGCGCCAGAATGCGGGCGATTAGAGGAATCGCCATTTGGCTCAACTACGGGGTGACCACGCCGGAGAACGGCTATCACTTCCTGGTCAAGAGCCAGACCAGCGACCATCAGTACAAGGTCATCCTCGGTGGTGGTCAGAAGACCTGCGAATGCGGCGACTTCGTCGACAACGGACACTGCTGCAAACACCTGGTCGCCGTGTGGATGGCGCAGCACGGAAGAGCTCTCGTTTTCTAGCAGTAGGATACCCGGCCCGGGCCGTGCCGATGACAGCCCGGGCCACAAGACACGCAAGGAGGATAACGTGAATATCGACGATATCAGGACCAAACTTGACCGTGAACCGCCGCAAGGCGCCGTCTTCAGCGACCCACTCGTGGCATCGGGGCATCTGTACCTGAAAGGTGCCTACATGGACAGCTTGGCCAACGAACTCTTTGGCCAGGAGAACATCAACACCGCAGTAAGCCGCCTCGATCTCCACAAGGATCTGCTCCTGGTGACCGCCACGGTGCGAGTCAGGATCACCTGGCCAGGACTCGGCATGCACTGCGAGAGGGAAGACGCCGGCGCGGCGCCAGTCGCCACTCCCAAGAAAGACACAGCCTTCGCCTGGGGCATGGCCTGGGAGACGGCCGTCAAGGCCGCGTGCACAGATGCCCGCAAAAACGCTTTGCGCTCCCTCGGGCTGGCCTTCGGACTCGACCTAGAGACCACCCGCACACACCCAACCACCGGCGGCAACTCCAAACCATCCAAACGACAGACGGCCGAAGAAGCCGCCGACGAGGTCAGCGGGGTAGGCCCCAAGGCCAACGGGACACCGACCGCCTCAGCTCGACCGCGCGGTGTCACGAAACTCCCGCCCCCGGCGGCAACGACCGGCGAGGTCCCCGTCAAGGCGACGGATTACTGGTTGCTGGCGAACTCTCGCGGCCGTGCCGCGGGCATCAAACCGGACCAACTGTCCGCCATCAGCAAGAAGGCCACACAGAGCAACGAGCCACAGGACTGGGCAGCTGCCATAGAGGCGCTGCACAAGACACTGGCTGCCGCCGGAGCGGATCTGCCAGCGTAACGGGCGATGCGCAATGAGAAACCCGTCCCAGGTGCCGCGGTGATCAACTCGCCGCGGCACCTGGGACGGGTGCCGCACCAACGCTAGGCGAAAACTACACGAAACCCGCGCGAAGAGAAGAAAGACTACCACGCGGCGGCACCGGCACCGCCGCCACTTGACAGGAGATGTGGCATGTGTTACACTAGTTGCGCCAACACAACAACACAGGGGGCGCACATGATCCACAACGGATATCTCACCACCCACGAGGCCGCCGAACGGCTCGGGGTTACCAGCATGACCATACTGAGATGGCGCGCCAAGGGGATACTACGAGGCATGCAGATCGGCACGCCGACCTCACCCGTCTGGATCGAAGAGTCATCGGTACAAGAACTCGTCGAAAGAGGCAAGAAGGCCCAACAAGAGACAGAGACAAACGAAGTCCCTGGCTGCTGCTAACAGCCAGGGACTTTCGCGGTCGCTTCGCATCCAGGCGGCCGCAGACGCGCCCGGGGAGACTCGAACTCCCAACCTACTGATTCGAAGTCAGTGTACCGGAAGCTCTAGCGCCTAGGACTTCCGAGCGGCGCAGTGTATCTACGGATGCACTGCGCCTTTTTGTTTGTCCAGGGTCAGACCGTTCAACGGGGAATAGCGATCATGGCGTGTTTGCAGATCCGTGTCAGTCCAGCGAAGGTATTCCCTCGTCACCGTGAGATCGGAGTGGCCGAGCAAGGCCGCCAGACTCACGATGTCAGCACCGTTGCGGAGGTAGGCCAGGGCGAAACTGTGGCGCCAACTGTGGGGATTGGTAGGCCCAGCGATACCAGCAGCTCGAGCCCGACGCCGCAGCATGTGCCGCAGACCATTTGCGCTGAGAGCCCCAGCCGGGCCACGCAGACACGGGAAGAGTGGCCCTGCCAGCTTCACCGCCAGCCAGTCCACCAGACTCGCGCGGGTGATCGGGCAGAAGTACACATCTCTCTGCTTGTCGCCCTTGCCGGTGACCGTGGCCGTGGACAGATCCGCCGCCAGGTCCTCCACGCGGAGACCGCAAATCTCCGAGGCCCGGGCACCCGTGTCTGCAAGCAGCAGGATCAACGCCCGATCTCGGCGCCCCTCCAGATCATCGGCACAAGTGGCCAGGAGGGCTTCAAGCGCACCAGCCACACTGGCCTTCGGCTTGCGAACTGGCTTCCTGGGCATCGGCACATCTCGGGCCAGATCGTGCCGGGTATGGTGTCGCTCGTGACACCAACGCAGGAAGACCCGCAGCGTCCGCGCGTAGGTGCGAACCGTCTCGACAGAGCGCACGCCATCCTGCAGCTCCAGCACCCACTCCCGCACGGCAGATCGCCGCAACCGGCCGTCGTGCTCGTCCAACCACTGGCAGAAACGCCGCAAGGTCGCACAGTACTCGGTGACCGTCTTTTCGGCTCGGCCACGAGCCCGACAATCCTCCACGAACGCATCGCAAACACCACCCAAACCCGGCATCATATCTCCAGTATTGTTGTGGGATGGATGCTCGCCGGGCGACCGGCTTGCAGGGGGGTGGATGTACTTGGCGGTGCGTCCACCCCTATTGTATCCGAGGAACCGTCACATGCAAAACCCTGACCTCACTCCAGCAGGCGCATGGAAGGCCACACTAGGCGAACTCCAGTTCCTGACGACGCCAGCCACGTACAACACCTGGCTGCGAGACCTGCACCTGGTCGACCGCAACAACGGCACGTGGACCATCGAAGCTCCCAGCCCCTGGGCGGCCGAGTGGTGCCAGAACCGCCTGAACAGCACCATCACCAGGACCCTGGCCGGCATCGTCGACCAACCCGTCAACCTGCGCTTCGTCCCCCGCGTGACACCTACGAGCTCAGCTCAGCCACTCACTCTCCCGACCGAACCAGAAGGGCGACCCGAAGACATGCACCGCGTATTCGTGGGAACCCACCGCTTCCTGGCCTGGCTACCGCACCTGGGCCCCGTCCTGTGGTGCCTGATCCTCACCCTACGCCAGCATTGCTACTGGAGCGCGCGCCGCGGCGAGATCCGCAACTCCTGCGACGTGAGCATCGAAACCCTGGCCAAGGCCGTCGGAGTGTCCTACAGCAGCACACAGCGGGCGCTGGGGCACGACCTGGCCAAGGTATTCATCCTGGACCACGAGGCCACGCGCCGCCAGGTGCGCGGGCGCTGGATCGTCACCGCCACACGCTGGTATCTGAGTGATCCAGCAGACGATCCACCGCCACCATCTAACGGTCAAAATGACCGGCAGATGCTCGTTTCGCAGCCATCTAACGGTCAAAATGACCGGATAGGGCGAGCCATCTAACGGTCAAAATGACCGGATATAGTATTAGTACTTAAGAGAGTACCGGAAGAAAGAGATCTTCTCTTAATCCTAGGGGGTGTATATGTCTTCAGCAGCGCTCAAAGCAATCGGCGAACTCGCCGACCGGATCCGGGCACTAGAGATGCAAGCCGACGAGATCCAAGCCAACGTCCTCACCACCTCGGGGCTGGGTTTCCACGAGGGGGAGACCCTGACCGACGTCTGCAAGCGTGGCGGCCTCGTGCCCGAGCTGCCCACACTCAGCCCGGAAAAGCGAAACGACGAAGCCCCGCAGGCGTGGCGGCTGATCTTCCCTCAACACGACGGAGCCCGCGCCAGGATCTATCTTGGATCGGGCGAAATGGCGGAAAGCAAGGGCCGGGCCGTCATCGACCTGAAGGAGCGATACGACACGGCCCACCAGCGCATGGACACGCTCGACCGCGCACTGCAAAACGCAACACAGGAGATTCGCAACGTTCTTTCCAAACTGAAGGGGGTGTGACGTGGCAACGAAGGGATATGCACGGCTCGCAGTGCTCGAGCTGGCCGAGACCCTGGCCACCGAGGGACCAGTCGGCATGGACGAGATCCTACCGGTGGATGGTGTGGTGCAGGACCTGCTGGCCAACCTGGGATTCAGCCTCAAGCTCGACGACGACGCCAGATTCGGCGACATCTGCCTCGCCTTCTGCGCCGCTCTGGGCGACCCACTGAACGCGCTCAACCTGGCGGTGATCATGGCCACGATGACCATAGAACAACCCACACAGGAGGTCGCCACATGATCAGGATCCGTCTGTGCCTCCAGTGCACCTGCGGCACCCAACAGCATCGATTCATCGTCAGCCGTGGAGCCGCTCGTCGCCTGCGGAAGATCTGGCGCGAGAGCCACGCCGGCCCCGACTGCCACCCGGTGGCCTGGGGCACCATCGTACCCTGGCCAATCCACCGCCACTAGCGGGTGCTGGCCGAAACGGCCCGGGGCCAGGGTCCGTGCTGATCCTGGCCCCCAAGGCGCAAGTCGCACAAGTGTGCTATAATAATACCCGTGGGGGGTATATGACTCTCAAGAACCGTCTAGCTTCTGCCCTCTTTTCAGAGATCATCGAAGACCGGGTCGCCGAGGCCCTGAAAGTCTACGATGACGCCTTCTGGACCCGCATCGGGTCCCAGACTCGCACCGACCTTCTCGACGACGATTCGCCGCTCAAAGCCTACAACGAAAACCCGCTCGCCTTCCGCCTGGTCCACATCATCGCCGACCACGTCCTCGGCGAGGGCCTCCACTGGCACCTCGACCACAAAGCCACCGCCAAGTGGCTGCGCTCCTGGTGGGACCATCCCGCCAACCGCATGGACATCCGCTGCCGCGACTGGCTCACCGAGCTCACCATGACCGGCGACCTCTTCGTCACCTTCCACCAGGCCGCCGACGGCATGTCCATCATGCGCGCCCTACCCTCCAGCGCCATCGACGAGATTGAGACCAACCCCGAAGACCTGGAGGACGAGCGCCGCTACCGCCAGAAACCCAGCGCCGAGAGCGTAGACGGCCTGTGGTGGCCTTCCGTCGCCAACGGAGGCAACATGGCGCACTTCGCCATAAATCGCCCCGTAGGCCAAGTACGGGGCATCTCAGACCTGCAAACGGTCATCCCCTGGCTGAAGAGGTACTCCACCTGGCTCAAGGATCGTGTCTCGATCAACAAGGCCAAGGCCGCCTTCGTCTTCGACGTCACCCTGACCGGTTCACCTGAAGATATCGCCCGACGCAAAGCCGAGTTGATGACCCCGCCCCAGCCCGGCTCCGTGATCATCCACAACGAGGCCGAGGCCTGGAAGTCCGTCCAGTCCAACGTCGACGCCGGCGAAGCCGAGAAGGACGGCCACGCCCTCCGCCTCATGATCGCCGCCGGTGTCGGCATCCCGCTCCACTTCCTCAGCGAAGGCGAATCCGCCACCCGCGCCACCGCCCGCGAGATGGGCGAGCCCACCCGCCGCGCCTTCGCCGAACGCCAGCGCCAGTTCGGGGCCCTGCTCCAGTCGGTCGCCCAGGAAGCCGCCCGCCGGGCTGGTGTAGACCCATCGAAGATCCCCGCTCCACGCTTCCCCGATCTGACCAAGGAGGATAACTTCTTCCTGGCCCAAGCAGCCAGCCAAATCGTCCAAACCCTGATCGCCGCCAAGGCCGAAGGGTGGCTCACCGACGACGAAGCCCGTCGCTGGCTGCGCAAGTTCGCCGGAGAAACGCCCCATGGCATCACCACCACGGAATAACGTACGGGCAACCCCCCGTGGTTGCCCCTCGGAGGAAGACCATGTTGAGAATACTAGCCCAGATCGCCACCCGACTAGCTCCGGACCCCGGCCCGCGCGCAAGCGCGGCGCCCCCAAGGGCAACCAAAACGCACGCACAACCGGGCTGTTTTCCAGCTGCTTCACACCCGACGAGCTCGCCGATATCGCCGTCGCCGCAGCCAACCCCACCATCGACGACATCATACCCACGCTCCTCGTCTGCATCCGACGAGCCCTCAACAACGAGAAGCTCCCAGTGGACCACGTAGCCCGACTGGACTCCATCGCCCGAGGCGTAGACTCCTACACCCGGGCCCTGCGGGCCCGCCACGCCATCAGTGGCCAAGGCGCCGTCAACCTGGAGTCCGCCTTCGCCAAGGCCCTCGACGAGATCGCCAACGAACTGGGATTGCCATTGTAGCGCAAGCCTCCGGCTTGCGAAGCCAACTTACCAAGGGGGTGCACCATGAGAAAGATAGTGATCAACCTGGATCGGCACTGCAAACGATGCGGCAAGGGAGGCGCAACCGACGGAGGACTATGCCTCCCGTGTATCCTGACAGCACTCGAAAGCGGCGAATTCGACGACGTCCTAAACGCCCATCGTCAAGCACGTGACAGCACGACGGTCGACAAGGCGCTGGCCAGCGTCCTGGGGCAACCCACTCTGTCACGACGCCAAGGAGGCGCTCAACCATGACTCCCTTTACCATCCTGACGCTTGGCGTCGGCATCGTCGCCTTCGTCGCCATCCTACTCTTCATCGTCCAGCCCTGGGCCGACCACCGCGACGCCGAGCTACGCCGCCGGGCCTTCGACGAAGCCTTCCTGCACCATCGCCAGGGCAAGTAATGACCAACACTCAGGATCACGGCCCATCCGCAGCCCAAGCCATCGCCCGCATCATCCGCGGTACGGGCGGCCCTGCTTCGGCATGGCCGCCCTCCCTCGGCGCGAAGCCCGACCCGACGCCCGGCTGTGACTACGGCCTGGTCGTCGGCGAGCAGCTCAAGGCCCTGACCGCCACCGTCGCCGACATCAAAACCACCGTCCGCTGGACCTTCTACGCCATGGCCGGCGCCGTCCTGGCCATGATCCTGGACAAGGTTATAGGATTCATCAGGTGACACCCGACCTGGTCGCCGCAGCCATCAAGCACGTCCTGCTCAACCCGCACCTCTTCTCCGAGAAGGTGCTGGGCCTGCCCCTGCGACCGTACCAACTGGAGGTGATCGGGGCCGTTGTCGACAGCGTACTCCACCGCTCGGGGCTCACCTTCACCGTCCACATGGCCCGCCAGATGGGCAAGAACGAGACCTCGGCCCACCTGGAGACCTACCTGCTCAACCTGTTCCAGCGCCGCAACGCTTGCATGGTCAAGGCCGCGCCAACTTTCAAACCCCAGACCATCAACTCCATGATGCGCATCGAGAAGACCCTGGGCAACCCGTGGAACCGCGGCAAGTGGCACAAGGCGCACGGCTATATCTACCAGCTCGGACAAGCGCAGCTCGCCTTCCTCTCGGGCGAGACCAACAGCAACGTGGTCGGCCACACCGCCAATACCCTGCTCGAGATCGACGAGGCCCAGGACTTCGACGCCGAGAAGTACTCCAAGGACTTCCGCCCCATGGCCTCCACCGGCAACGCCACAACGGTCATGTACGGCACCGCCTGGACCTCGGAAACCCTGCTCGCCGCCCAGATCGCCATCAACAAGAACGCCGAGAAGAAGGACGGCATCCGCCGCCACTTCGAGTACCCCTGGCACGTCCTGGCCGAGATCTCACCAGAGTACGGCCAGTTTGTGCAGACAGAACGGGATCGCCTGGGCCCGGACCATCCCACCTTCCTCACCCAGTACGCCTTGACCACAATCGACGAGCTGGCAAGGCTCTTCTCGCGCCCCGCCCTCGCCGCTATGCGCTCGGCCTCAAGCCACCCGACCGTTGCCACCTCCTCTTCGGTCGCGGTGGCTGGCCTCGACATAGCCGGCGAAGCCCGCGAGGCCGGCGAAGCCCGCAAGCATGATCGTACCGTCCTGCTTCTGGGCCGAGCCGGCACCGTCCCCCCGGGCGATCCCGTCTGTCACATTACCGAAATGCTTTCGTGGCAGGGCACACCGCACCACGAGCTGGTCCCACAGATCGCTACGATCCTCGCTGGCCGCAATGTAAGGGCCGTTGCCGTCGACACCACCGGCATCGGCGCCACCACGGCCAGCATGCTCATCGCCCGGCTAGGCGAATCCCGTGTGCTACCCATCGTCTACAGCCGGCCGGCTAAGTCCGCCCTGGCCTTCAGCCTCATCGCCGCAGCCAACTCGGGCCGCCTGACCGTGGCGCCCCCAGACGGCATGCGCAACGCCGAAGAGAAGCTCTTCTGGCACGAATGCGAACACGCCCTCCGCCGCGCCCTCCCAGGTGGCCTGCTCGACTTCTACGTCCCCGAACCCGACCACGACGACTTTGTCAACGCCCTGGCCCTGGTCGTCCACGCCGCCGAACACCTGGCCATGCCAGCTCACGCCGCCGACATCCTCATGCCGGTCGCCGACAAGGAGCAATTCTGATGCCACCCAGAGTCTTCGACCTCGACGGCACCGAAAAAGACTGGCCCTGGCTGCAGGCCAACTACCCCGGCGTCACCTACATCGAAGCCCGCGAGCTCCCTTGCTGGCAGCTCGAAGCCGTCGCCATCAAGACCGGCGACCTCAACGCCTACGCCGTCGCCGTGGACGACCCCCAGGGGGGCAAGGCCGGCTACGTGCGCGTCGCCTGGTTCTGGGACACCGGCGACAAACCGATCGGCGAGGCCAAGAGCCGCTACTTCAACAAGGTCGGCGAGATCAAGATGACCAGCCCCGCCACCGGCTCGACCGACTTCGGCTTCGGCAAGGACTCCTGGATCAACCCGAACATCGGCGCCGATGGCCGGCCCGTCGGCGGCCCGCACTGGATGTGGATACTCAGCACCACCGCCTACTCCGACGCCCTGGTCCGCACCGGCTGGAAACAGTTCACCAACCACACCGGCCCCCTCGTGGCCACCTTCCGCCTGGTAAAGCAGCCCGCCGCGCCCACTGATCCGCCCGACCCACCGCCCCCACCCACGGGCGACACCGAGCTGCGCACCATCCTGCGCACCATCCTGCGCGGCATCCTCCAGGCCGCCCTGGACTGGCTCAACCAGCCCACCTCATCCGATTCGTCCGATTCGTCCGATCCGTCCCAAGCCCCCGAGCCCAAGGAGCTGAACCCATGACCCTCGACCGCTTCTCCCCCCACCCCATCCCGGTCGACTGCGCCATCGCCGACATCCACGCCCCAGCAGCCGCCACAGCGGCCGTCATCACCTACGCCGCAGCCGTCGGCTATCGCCACGTCATCACCGGCATCGCTTGGTCCTACGACGCCGCCCCCACCGGCGGCCTGCTCACCATCACCGACGGCGTCGCCGTGGTCTTCACCATGGGCATCACCGCCGCCGGCGCTGGGGTCATCGTCTTCCCCCAGCCCAAGCGCGGCACGGTCAGCGCCGCCATGATCGTCACCTTGGCCTCCGGCGCCGGCGCCGTCGTCGGCAAGGTCTCCGTCCTCAACCACTGGAAGGAATAACATGCCCGACACTGGTGGACTCACGGGCCTTTCTGGCCTCTCTGGCCTTTCTGGCCTCTCCGGCCTCTCCGGCCTCATCGTCGCCTACATAGGCCGGTTGTGGTTCAACAACAAGCAGTATTCCCAACTTCTCGGAGTGATCTTCTAGGAGGTCTCCCATGGCAGATGCTAACCTGAAAGTTCTCGACGGCGACGGAGCCGCCAAATACCTCAAGGAGGCCGGCGCCGGCTCGGACGTGGACCCGCACATCCCCAGCGTCAACGTGGCCAACGCGCCCGTAGTCACCAACGCCATGCTCGGCGCGGCGACGAGTGACGCCGCGGTGATCACCGACGCCACCGGCACCATCCACCAGTACCTGCGGGGCCTGGTCAAGCTCATCGCCGCCAAGATCGGCATCGGCACAGTAGACACCGTGACCGCCGTCACCACCGTGGCCACCGTCACCACCGTCACCAACCCGGTTCCGACCAAGGGCAACGGCCTGAGCGTGACCGCCACCCTCACCGTCACCAACGGCGCATACACGGCGCAGGACGTGGTTGGCGGGCTCATCACGTTCGCCAATGCCGTCAGCGCCGTAGGCAAAGAGTGCATCCTCAACTCACTAGTGCTGGCAGGGCTGCCCTCAGCCATCCCGCTCGAGTTGTGGTGGCTCAACGCCAATCTCGCGACGCCGTGCGCCGACAACGCTGCATTTGCTACCGTGGCTGCCGATCAGGCGAAGGAACTGGGCATCGTGGACATGGACGCTGCGGGATACAAGCAAGCGGGGGCGGCTGGCACCTACACTTGGTCCAGGGGTGGTCTGGGAATGCAACTGAAGGCGAACGCAGCTACAACCAGCTTGTACGCCTACCTGAAGCACACCACCACCACAAGCCCCGGTGTGACGACCCTGTACCTCACGGCCCAGTTCGAGTACATTTCATAGGCGGGCCCAACCATGCTTAGATCGCACATTCGGCGCTATCCACCGCCCGGCCGTACCTGGTGCGTAGATGCCACCAATGGCAACGACGCCTGGTGCGGCTCGGCGGACAACCCGATCCAGACCATTGCCAAGGTCAATGCCCTGGCGTTGAAGCCAGGCGATAGGGTTCTGTTCAAGCGCGGCGAGACGTGGGCAAACAGCAAACTCATCCCCAACAATGCACTCGGCCGTCCCGGACGCCATATCCTGTACGGAGCCTACGGCCCGGGGGCTGCGCCGATCATCAACGCCGCAGCGGGAGCAACGCACGCCGTTTACACGAATGCGGGTCGATTCTTCACCATCGACGGCCTCGACCTCCGAGGCGGGACGCAACACACCGTGCAGTTTGAGACGGCACACGACATCGTGCTGCAAAATTGCAATGTACAGGACGGTGCCGGGGATTGTATTCTGTTTTATGGCCCGGCGGCCACTTATTACAATCTCATCATCGACAACTGCGTGGTGCATGGGGCAGTGGCCGGGAATGGTGGCATCGAAATTGGGGCATCCGCTGCCCCGGGACCCACGAACATCCTGATCCGAGGTTGTACAGTCTACAACAACGGTGATACGGTAAATTCCGACCATGGCATCTATCTAACGCGAGTTTGTAATGCTACGGTGGTCGGCAATGTCTGCTATTCCAATACGTTTGGCGCTGGCATCAAGGTTCGTACAGACGTATTGAATGTTCTGGTGAATGGCAACAGGGGCTATGGCAACCTGTACGGCGTACTGATGGGACCATTCGTCGCTGGGTCTAACGTCGTCGTGTCCAATAATCTGCTCTATCTGAATACCGCACACGGGATTTCGCTGGATACGGGCACGACGTACGCGAGTTTCTTCCACAACACCCTGGTTAATAATGGCAATGGGGATGGCGAGTACGGGCTAGTTCTAAACAACGCGGATTGTCTGAATAATATCTTCAAGAACTGCCTGATTGTCCAAGATGCGGCGGTGGTGGGCAATCTGAAGAATCAGCCTGTACGGTGTGCCAGTGCAGCCAACATCACCGGCAACACCTGGGACAACAACTGCTACGTATTCACGGGTGGCACTGGTGGCTGTGTTGCCAACGTCGCCGGCACAGGAAAGACGATGGCCGAATGGCAGGCGTATGGAGCCGCAGTGGACCCGCATGGCGTAAACGCCGACCCGGTGTTCGTGACCAACTATACCGACCTGCACCTCCAGACCACCTCGCCGTGCAAGAACGCCGGGGCGACGGACCTGGGCGTGCTGGCGGACTATGGCGAGGTGTTAAGAGACGCCACACCCGACATCGGCGCCTACGAGTTCACACCATGAAACATCTCCACCCACCGCGCGGCCGCCAAGGCCACCACGCCCGCTATAGTGCGGCCGCCTGGTACGACAGCCAGGGCCACGCAGAGAGACGCGCGCCACTCGACGAGACCAACGGCAGCGTCGAAGACGCGAAGCCCATAATAAGAAGCGGCGCTGCCGAAACCCAGAAAGACCGCTCAGAAGCGGAAGACGGCGCCGAGGCGAAGACCGCGAAGCCCATAATAACGCCTGGCGCCGAAGACTCGGACAAGGAGACTACACCATGACCGAACCCACCACCGCCGACACCGTAGCGCAAGCCTCCGGCTTGCGTCTTCTCCAAGTCACCGAACAAGCCGTCCAGCTCTCCACCGGCCCGCGCACCTTCCGCGTGCGCGTCATGCGCGCCGGCAACTCCCTCAACGGCTACACCTACCCGCCCGACGTGATCCGTGACGCCGCGCCACTCTTCGACGGCGCCACCGCCTTCCTGGACCACGCCTCAGGGGAAGACTTCTGGCGCGGCTCGCGCTCCGTGCGCGACGTCGCCGGCGCCTACGCCAACGCCGTATGGTCCGAGCCTGATCAGGCCATCGAAGCCGACCTCACCCTCATCGACGACCACGCCGCTGCCCTGCTCGGCGCTTTCGTCACCACCCGCGCCGAAGGCCGTCCCGTGCCCAACATCGGCATCAGCGCCGACCTGACGGCGCAAGTCAAAGAGAAGATCGTCAACCGCATCCTGATCGTCCACTCCGCCGACATCGTCTTCGGCCCCGCCGCAGGAGGTGCCATCCACCACGCCCTCAACGCCGCTTTGTCCCTCTACCCTGATTTGTTCCGGAGAAAAAAGGAGACAGAAATGTCGCAAGATCCCACGTCCGACACGTCCGCTTCGTCCGATCCGACTGCCGCCTGCCTTCCGCCGCCTGCCGCCGTCCCCGACCCCCAGGTCGAGGCCCTGCGCCTCAGCCTGGCCCAAGACGTGCTCCGTGCCCGTCTCGACACCAACTCGGATCTCCCACCCGCCGCGCGTGATCAGATCCGCACCCAGTTCGCCGGCCGGACCTACCAACCCGCCGAGCTCGACCAGGCTCTCGCCAACATGCGCACCCTCGTGGGCCAGCTCTCCAACCCCGTCCGTGGCCACGGCGCCGCCGCCGTCATCACCATGGACCCACTCCAGCGCATCCAGCTGGCCGCCGACTACCTGCTCCGCGTACCCGGTGCCGACGGCTCCAAGGCCCCCCGCCTGCGCGGCATCCGTGAGCTGTACACCACCCTCACCGGTGACCACAACCTGATCGGCCGCTTCAACCCCGACGGCATCCAGGCCGACCTGCGCGAGACCACCTCCATGGTCATGACCACCACCTTCACCAGCGTGTGCAAGAACGCCCTCAACAAGGTGCTGCTCGCCGCCTACGACACCCGGTACAAGTGGTGGCAACCCATCGCCCACGAGGAAGACTTCGAGTCCCTCAACGGCATCACCTGGATCAAGACCTCCAGCATCCTCACCCTGCCGACCGTGGCCGAGCAGCAGGCCTACACCGAGCTCACCGGCGTGGACATCGAGGAAACGTCCACCTTCCTGAAGAAGGGTGGCTACGTCGGCCTGACCCTGGAGGCCATCGACCGCGACGACGTCAACGCTCTCCGCCGCATCCCCGTCGAGATGGGCATGGCCGCCTCACGGGCCCTCTCGGCCCTCGTGTCTGCGCTCTTCACCGACAACACGGGCACCGGGCCGGCTATGGTCGACACCTACAACGTGTTCGACGCCACCTACCACGCCAACCTGGCCACCACAGCCCTGTCGTGGACCACCTGGAACACCGCCATCCAGGCCATGTGGAACCAGACCGACGCCAGCGCCACCTACAAAATTGGCGTCCGGCCACGGTACTGCCTGGTGCCGATCGAGCTGGAGACGACTGCCCTGCAGATCTTCAAGTCGGCAGGGACGCCCGGCACGGCCGACAACGACGTCAACCCACTGTTCAACACGGCCACCGTGATCCCCGTGCCCAACTGGACCAACACCAACAACTGGGCGGCTGTGGCCGACCCGAACGACTGCCCTTGCGTCTGCATCGGCTATCGCTTCGGCCGTGCCCCCGAGATGTTTGTCGCCGACCAGCCCGAGATCGGCGCCCTCTTCACCAACGACGAGATCCGCTTCAAGGCCCGCTTCTTCGTCGCTGTGGGCGTCGCCGACCATCGCGGCCTCTACAAGTCCAACGTCGCCTAACAACCGGCGAGGGTCCCGCGACCACACACCGACTGTACGACAGCCAAGACGGCCGAAGGCGCCGAGGCGAAGACACGAAGCCCATGAAAACGCCTGGCGCCCGTCGGCCGAAGAAACGGCGGCACCGAAGACCGCGAAGCCCATAATAAGAAGCGGTGCCGCCGAAACCAAGAGACTTACCCGCACATGGGGCACCCGGTCGGGTCGGCACCCCCGCCCGACCGGGTGCCCCACCAACAAATCGCCGAGAAATCAACCTCTGGCCTGCGCTCCAGAGATAGGGTGGGGGTGTTTGCCGGGTAGGATAGACCGGTGGGGTAGGGTAGGATGCGCGATGCGCGGGAGGATGCTCGATGCGCGGCAGGATGCTCGATGCGCGGGTGGATGCGCGGGTGGATGCTCGATGCGCGGGTGGATGACCAATGACGGATCAACCACCAGCATGGACCGTGCTCCGTGCCTTTGCAGCCAACTACTGCACTCACAAAGAAGCAGCTCGGGCCCTGGGCATCAGCGTGCACACACTCAAAAGCATGTTCGCACGCAAGACACTGGGACTGAAGTATGACACTCGCGACACCATCGTGCAGCATCAGCCGCAACTGGCAACGTCACTGGTCCAGTGCATCGAAAGCCACCCGAACCAACGCAACGCACACGCCGAACGCAAACCCTACATCCTGTGCAACGAAAGGTGTTCACATTGGGAAGAGTGCAAGAACCTGAACAGCGTCAACGCACCGATGAGATGCGAGACCAAGGAGTAGACAACATGCCCGGATCATCCGAACTCCAACGCCTACGCGATGAACTCGCGGCCCTGACCCGTCGTGTGGCTGAACTCGAACAACTCGTGCAGCAACCCGCCGCACTCACCAAACCAACAACCAGCGCCACACCCAAGAAGAAGGCGCCACCCACCAAACCGTAGGGCAGGTTTCGTACCTGCCTCTTTCCCGTCCGTGTCCCTGTCCGTGTCCGTCCATGTTCCTATCCCGACCATCTCAATTGGTCAACTGACCACAACGATTGATCCAAGGAGACACACACCATGAAACTCACGACCGAAACCACGCAGCGCCTGATCAACGCCGCGCTCACCATCGTCCTGATCCTAATCAGCCTGGCCGGCTACACCGTCACCGTGCTCGATCCAGCCAAGGTGATCATCGTGCAGAAGGTCGAGGCCAACACCGCCGCCATGGCCAAGGTCTCGGACCTGCTCATTGCCCAGGGTGCCCAGCCACGCGCCGAAGTCGCCGGGTCTGGCATCGCCACGCACCTCTCTGTGCTGGAGATCGCCGTCCCGACCGCACTGCCCACCGCCACGCCAGCCTTCCTCGTGTCCGCCAGGAACGTCGGCAACGCCATCGAAGTACGCAACAAGAACGAGACGCCAGTCTTCCAGGTCAACGCCTCCGGCAACATCACCTACAGCGGCATCACCAGCATCGGCGGCTTGCAAACCCAGGCTGGCGCCTTCCGTGCTCCCACCGACGTCGCCACCGCCACACCCGCCTTCTTCGTAGACTCGGCCGGTGGCCTGAGTAACGTGTTCGAGGTGCGCTACAGCGAGACGCCAGTCGTAAGCGTCAGCAAGCTGGGCAACACCAACATCACTGGCGGCGTCTACATCGCCGTGCCCACCAGCCTGGCCACCGCCACACCCGCGCTCATGGTCAACAGTGCTGGTGCACTGGGCAACCTGCTCAGTCTGCGCCAAGCCTCCACGCCAGTGGTCCAGATCAGCGCGGCCGGACTTGGCACATGGAGCGGCATCCAGACCTTCAACAACGCCGCCGTGGTCAGTGCTCCCACCGCCGTGGGCACCGCCACACCCGCCCTGCTCGTGGACACCGCCGGCGTCAGCAACATCGCCAGCTTCCGCAAGAACGCCACGCCAGTGCTCCAAGTCAGTGGCGGGGGCAACGTCACCGCGGCAGGCTTCCTCAGCATCGGCACGCTAGTCCGAGTCACCGCAGCCGGAGCCCTCACCTGTGCCGTCACCACAAACCTCACACCCACGGGCACCTACCAACCCATCACGGCGGCTGCAGCGTGCAGCCCCCTGGGCATCGTGGCCGGCACGGCGGGTGATCTGCTAGTACTCACCAACACCTCGGCCAACACCATCACCATCACCGACACCGGCGTCATCATGCTAGGCGCCACCCGAGCCGTCACCCAGTACGATTCCCTGTTCCTGCTCAGCGACGGCACGAACTGGCTAGAAATCGCCTTCGTCGCCAACTAACCCAGCAACCAGTGGGCGGTAACCCAAGACACTTGCGACTCCCTTTCCTCGCCCACTATAGCACCCGACCCGCGTCCTTCCTGGCGGAACCAACAGACCGTGGAAAGAGATCATCCAGGAAGGACGCGGGCCTCTTCGTAGCGCAAGCCTCTGGCTTGCACCCGTCGTGACACCAAGTCGCCACCTGCAGAGAAAACTGTCCCGATGACCAACCGTGCCCACGTCACCAGCCTGATCCTCGCCGGCCTCATCGGTGGCCTGCTCGTCGTGGCCATCCTCATCGTCCTGCTCCTTGTGGCTGGCATCCAGGGCTTCGCGCTGT
>JAZDKM010000465.1:0-10058 GCA_043803085.1 Planctomycetota bacterium | reverse complement strand
GCGATGAGATCGGCGTCCCGGCGCGCCGGGAGGTCGGCCAGATGGGCAGGAACCGTGGCAAGATAGGCCGTTTTTGCTTGAATCGGGTGGCTCACCCGGGTACGATGGCCGCTTAAGGTCTGATAAATGGGAAATATCGGTGTAGATCGCCTGGGTCGCGAAATCACGAACTGCCCTTGATTGTCCTTACATGCCGTACTCGCCCCAGCGCCGGGTGACCAGTTCCTTGATGTCGCCGGTCATCTCGATTTCCGCGGGCCATTCGCGGATGGGGCCTTCGCCGGGGATCTTGCGCGTGGCGTCGATGCCCATCTTCGAGCCGCTGCCATAGTAGGGCGCGGCATGGTCGAGGATGTCGATCGGGCCGTCCACGATCATGCTGTCCCGCCGCGGATCCCAGTTGGCCCCCACGTGGAAAAGCACGTCGTGCTCGTCGTGCACGTTCACATGCTCATCGACCACGATGATGAGCTTGGTGAACATCATCTGCCCGGCCCCCCAGATGGCCGACATCACCTTGCGGGCCTGCATGGGGTACTCTTTGCGAATCTTCACGAACGCGCAATTGTGGAACGTCCCATACATGGGCAGCGAATAGTCGATCACGTCCGGCACGATCATCCGCAACAGCGGCAGGAAGATGCGCTCGGTGGCCTTGCCCAGGTAGTAATCCTCCTGCGGCGGCTTGCCCACAATGGTGCTCAGGTAGATGGGATCGCGCCGATGCGTGATGGCCGTCACGCGGAAGGCCGGATAGTGGTCGGCCAACGAGTAGAACCCGGTGTGGTCCCCGAACGGCCCCTCAAGCAGCTTCTCCCGGGGATCGACCAGCCCCTCGATCACGATCTCGGCGTTGGCCGGCACTTCCAGGTCGATGGTTCTGCACTTGACCAGCTCGATGCCGCTGCCCTGGAGGAACCCGGCGAAGAGCAGCTCGCTGACGTCGGGTGGCAATGGGCAAGTCCCGGCGTAGGGCAGCACCGACTCGCCGCCGAACACGATGGCCAGCGGCATCGGCTCGCCGCGGGCGGACCACTTGCGGAAGTTGGCGGCCCCATCGTGGTGGATATGCCAGTGGACGGCCATCAGCTTCGGCCCGAATAACTGCACGCGATACACGCCGACGTTCTTAACGCCGGTGTCCGGGGCCACCGTGTAGACGCCCGCGAAAGTAATGTACCGCCCGCCGTCCTCCGGCCAGCATTGCATGATGGGCAGGTCCAGCAAATTGGCGTCGTCGGTGTGCACCACCTGCTGGCAGATGCCGGTCTTGACCGACTTGGGGCTGAAGCCGGCCATCTTCACCAAGTCGGGCAGCTTCTTGATTTTCTCGAGCAGCGTGGCCGGCATTTCCGGCTTGATGAGCTGTTGCACGCGGTCGGCGAGGGCCTCGAAGCTTTCGCAGCCCAAGGCCATCCGCATCCGCTGGTAGCTGCCATAGAGGTTGATGGCCAACGGTAGGCTCGAACCTTTGACGTTCTCGAAGAGCAGCCCGTGACCGCCCCAGCGACCGTGGACCGGATCGGTGGGCGGCGGGGGTGCGTTGCCCGCGGCGGGCGACTTGCTGACCCGGTCGGTGATCTCGGCGATCTCCAGCACCGGATCGACCGGGATCCCGATGCGTTTGAGTTGCCCGGCTTGCTCGATGGCCGCCACGAATGACCGCAAATCAGGGTACGCCACGATGCACTCCTCCACGGCACAACCTGGCAGGATTATAACGCATACGGCCGAGGCACGCCGCCCTTCGAGGGTTTTCCCGACCGGTGGCTTGAAACCGCCCCGGTCGGCGGATATGTTCAGCCCCGGTTGTCGGAGGCCGTCGCCACTGTCGCTTCAGTCAAGACTCGGGTCGATCCTGAGAACCGCATGACTCACTCTGAAGCGTCTGTGGGAAATGGCTCCGACGAGTTGGCGGGCATGCGCGCCCGAATGGCGACCCTCGAACACGAACTCGAGGCTCGCCGAGGACCTTCTCGAACGCGGCGTAGTCCTCGTTCTTCTCGAAGAGGCGCATCCGGCCCACTCGCCGGTTCAGCGCATGATAGACGATCCCGCCACTATCCATCCGAAGGCGTCTGGGCATGTGCGCATCCTACCGGAAGCGGTATCCGCACCAATAAGTAAGCCTGACCTGCTTATCAGAGATCAGGTGAACAGTTGAGCAGGAGACCGCAGGTGAGCGGATCCTCTAGCCCGGGAGCATGCGATGGCGACTGTGGCCTTCTCTTCTCGCCTGATCACCTGCTCCCGTGCCCACCTGCTCTATTGCCGCTCCGCGGCAATCGGGGCGACTGGATTCGAACCAGCGGCCTCCTGCTCCCAAAGCAGGCGCTCTAGCCAGGCTGAGCTACGCCCCGAAGCCTAACCATTGTAAGCCGCCGCGGGGGAAGCGACAAGCCGTCATGCATCCGCAAGTCCGGTCCCAAGGATCGCGGCCCATGGTGAAAGCGGCCAAGAGCGGTGCAGCACGGGCATCCAAGCGCCCGCGGAAACACAGGCTGGAATCCTGTGCCACAACTTCTGCCACGCTGCTAGGTTTGACCGCCGGTCATCGGCGAATTACGCTCATTGGGGCACCCCGGCAGACCCGAGGGGAATAGCAGACGGAGCCCGCGTAGCGTGTGGCATATTCTTAACGGTACGATCGTCAACGCGCTGACCGTGGCGCTGGGTACGGCCCTCGGGGTCCGGTTCGCGTCGCGCATCCCCGAACGCTACCAGCAGATCATCGTGAACGTGCTGGGGCTGATCACCATCACCCTGGGGGTGGACGCCGCAGTGAACATCCAGGCCGCCATCGTCCGGCGCTACGGACCGCTGTCGTCGGCCGGGGACAGGTACGGTGCCGTGATCGGCATGGTGGTGGTGGGTTCGTTGGTGGTCGGGGCCTTGCTGGGCACGGCGCTGCGGCTCCACGAGCGGCTGGAAGGCTTGGGCGCGGCGATCCACCGGCGGTTCGGCGCCGAGGGGGACGCCCGTTCCTTCGTGGGGGGCTTTCTCACGGCGAGCGTGATTTTCTGCGTGGGGCCGCTGACGCTGCTGGGCTGTCTCAAGAACGGGACCACGGGCGACCCCAGCTACCTGTACATCAAAGCGGTGCTGGACGGATTCTGCGCGCTGGCCCTGACCAGCGCGCTGGGCTGGGGGGTGTCCTTTAGTATAATAACCATCCTGGGCTTCCAAGGCGGGCTTTCGCTGGTTGCGTACTGGTTCGCCGGGGGGCTGCCGGATTTGTCGGTGCAACTGATGAACGTCACCGGAGGCGTGATGCTGGTGGCCACGGCCTTGCTGTTGCTGGACATCAAACGCATCCCGGTGACCAACCTGCTGCCGGGGCTGTTCGTCCCGCCTCTGGTGGTCTGGATCGCCAGAGTTGTTAAGCCGGGGCTCCTCATGGCGCAGGCTGCCACGGGGTAAGTTGTAGCGGCCGGCGTCCTCGCCAGCCGTCTTGTCCTCGGCCGGCGAGGACGCCGGCCGCCACCCTCACTCATCAGTCACCGAAGGGGCGCTGAGCGATGGGTGATCCCAAGACCATCACCATCCAAAAGTGGGTCGATGTGTTCCTCGCGGAGGCGGAGCTGCAGGTGTCGCCACCGAGCCCATGTCCCTATCTGCCGGACCGGGACGACTGGGTCGAGTTTTTCTACGTCGAGGAACTGAGTCCGGCGGTCTATGAAGCGCTGATGAACCGCGGCTTCCGCCGGAACGGTTTCATCGTTTACCGTCCGGTCTGTGAGAAGTGCCGGGAATGCCGACAGATTCGCGTGCCGGTGGCCGAGTTCAAGGCCTCCAAGTCGATGCGGCGCGTGTGGCGGCGCAATCAGGACCTTGCGGTGGAGATCGGCCCGCCGGAGCCGACCCTGGAGAAACTGCAACTCTTTCGCCGCTACCTGGAAGGCCGTCACGACGGGACGATGACCGGCTCGGCGGAGGAGTTCCACGGTTTCTTGTACGCGTCGCCGGTATCCACGCTGGAGGTCAGGTATTCCCTGGGGAAGCGTCTGGTCGGCGTCAGCCTCCTCGACGCCGGACCGTGCGCGCTCAGCTCCGTGTATATGTTCTTCGATCCCCACGACCACCAGCGGAGCTTGGGTACGTTCTCCATCCTGTGGGAAATCGAACATTGTCGCCGCGCGGGCCTGCCGTACTATTACCTGGGGTTCTACGTGGGCGCTGCCCGCGTCATGGCCTACAAGGCCCGGTATCGGCCGTGCGAGATGCTGCGGGATTGCCGAGATTGGGTGACGCTTACGTGAGTCGTGTAGCTGGCGTGGTCCGCGAGCGCGGACCCTACTAGCTACGGTGTCCGGCGAAGTTGTGTAGGTCGGGCCCCGCGCTACGGATTGCGGATGAGGCCTTGCGGATTGAAGGGGCAAATTTTGACGGTGCGCTCGCCCGCCGGGCCTTTGGGCACATTCTGCTCATCAAACCCAGCTCGCTCGGGGATATCGTCCACGCGCTGCCGGTCTTGCGTGGTCTGCGTCGACGCTACCCTGAGGCGCGCATCGACTGGCTGGTGGCCCGATCATGCGCGGGCCTGCTGGCCGGACATCCCGACCTCGACGACGCGATCATCTTCGAGCGCAAGCGTTTCGGCCGGCTGGGCCGGAACTGGTCCGCCAGCGTGGAGTTCTGTCGCTTTCTGAAGTCGCTGCGGGAGCGGCGCTACGATCTGGTCATCGATCTGCAAGGGCTGTTTCGCTCGGGGTTTTTGGCCCTGGCGTCGGGAGCGGAGGTGCGTCTGGGGTTCTCCAACGCGCGGGAGGCGGCGTGGATTTTTTATACGCATCGGCTCCGCGCTCGGCCGAGCGCGATCCATGCCGCGGAAAAAAATTACGCCGTGGCGCGCGTCCTCGGTTTCGGTAACGAACCGATGGCGTTCGACCTTGCGGTGCGTGACGAGGAGCGTCACAAGGCCGTGGAGCTGCTGGCGGCCTCCGGCCTGCCTCGGGGCGAGCGGTTCGCCGCCGTCCTGCCCGGTGCGCGTTGGGAGACCAAGCGCTGGTACCCGGAGCGTTTCGCGGAGGTCCTCGATCGGCTGGCGGCCGAGTGCGGTCTGCCGGGTGTGTTGATGGGCGCGGCGGACGAGCGCGAGGTGTGCGCCGCGGTCGCCGCCCGGTGCCGATCCCACCCAGTCAACCTGGCCGGTCAGACCGGGCTGCGCGAGATGACCGCGCTTCTGGGTCTGGCCGCCGTGGTGCTGTGCCACGATTCGGCCCCGATGCACCTGGCTGCCGCCCAGCAGAGACCGCTGGTCTGTCTGCTCGGCCCCACCAGCCCGGAGCGGACGGGACCTTACGGAGCCGCGGCCACCATTCTGCGGGTGGACCTGCCTTGCTCCCCGTGTTACCTTCGGAAATTGTCGCAGTGCCGGTTCCACCACACGTGTATGCAGGAGATTACCGCTACCGCGGTGACCCGGGCGGCGGCTGCGGTGCTCCAGAATACCCCGGCAGAGACCGATGAGCGTTCTGTGAGCAGCGTCGAATCGGCCTGAGCGGTGGGGGTGAGCCCGGGGGTGGGCCCGTGTGGGCCCAGTCAGAATGATGCCGCCCGCCTGTTGGCGGTATCCCGGCCGCATGGAATACAGGGTATCGCCGCCTTGAGAAACCTCTGGAAGAAAACACGCCTTTTCGTGGTGACGCACATCCTGCACGCGGACGACACGCCGCACCGTCTGGCCCTCGGCGCCGCGATCGCCGTGTTCGTGGCCATGACGCCGACTATCCCCTTCCATACGGTGCTGGCGATCACCCTGGCCGCCGTGTTCGGGGCCAACAAGGCCATCTGCGTCCCTGTCGTGTGGGTGGTGAATCCGGTGACCATCGTGCCGCTCTACGGATTGTGCTGGAAAGTTGGCCAGGCCCTGACCATGTCGCCTGTGGCGGGCAATGGCGGACACCCCGCCCGCGTCTTGACCCGAGTGACCGGACACGTCGACCAGGGTATCTGGTCCCGTCTCTTCGAGGCCGAGTTTTGGACGCAGTTGCTCAGGATGATGCTCGATTTGGGCGTGGAGTTGTGGGTCGGATGTCTGGTGGTCGGGGCCGCCGGGGGCCTGATCACTTACTTCGTAATCCGCTGGGGCGTGACCGAATACCGGCAGCGCCGCCGCGTGCTGAGGATCTCCCGCAACATCCATCGCGCCCGGCTCCGCCAGGCCAAGCACCGCAACCGAACCCGTGCGAACCGCGTACCGGTCTCGCCCGAAAGCACGTGAGCGGAGGGGGCGAGCCAAGGTCCAAACCTCAAAGCCTGAAGTAACCATCTGCCGTAACTACCGTAGACCGATGATCTTGCGCTTCGGGTCGGACGGGGCGAGGCCCGGCCGAAATGGGTTCGTTTGGTAATTTCATGTCTTCAGGAACGATTTCTCCGACCCTCCGGGACGCTTCGGCCCGCCGGTCCCACGGCGGGCCCCCACCAATACCCCCCATCTTGGACTCCACCGGCGCGCGGCATCCCTCATGGAAGTACTTGGCGCGTGATCGGCAGGACAGCCGACGAGCACGATCAAGGAGTTCAGGCCTGGCTTGCCACAATCTTCGGCCACACTCCGGAAAGGGGCTGGATTACGCTTGATAAGAGGTCGCGCCGTCTGATAAGCTTACGCCGAGTCGCCGCCGTGGGAACTGAGGCGGGGAACGAAGGCGGGGGGATACATGTCCTACGGCGCGTACATGCCGTTTGGATTGGGCGAATGGTGGTTACTTGGGACTCCCGGCGAACGGTTCGGGCGGGAAGGCCATCAGTCTATCTTCGTCTTCCGAGGGAAATCGTACGGAGGGGCATAGAAGACCGGCCCAGGGTTACAGTGTTCAGCGCGATGGGAGGAATGAGATGTTTCGAGAATGGGATGTGACAAAGCGATGGTTGTTGGCAGTGGGTTGTATCTCCTTGGGTCTGATGACCGTGGGGAACGCGCTGGCCGCTCCTCCGGTTTCGCCTCGAGCGGCGAGTGAGGACAGCGCCGCAGTGGGGACCCCATCCCACGAGGCAGGCATGGCCGAGAGTGCGGACGGCCGCATCAGCGAGTCCAGCGACGAGGATACGGGTGAGCGTGTCGTCGGGTGCGCCACGCCTCCGGCCTATGACTACACCATTGCCCCGAGGCCCACTTGGCTGCTCACCTCGTCGAGAAGCTTCGCCGCGACGGAGTGTCACGTTTACCGCATGTTTCTACGCGCCGGCCGGAGCTATGACTTCAGCGTGTGCGTCAACGACGGGGTGGGCGGGACGTGCGACCCAGGCGACGGCGATTTCCGTATGTACGATTCCGCCGGGACCCCACTCTGGTGGATCAACGGCCAGCCCAGTTGCGGCTTCGACGCGTCGACCCTGCCGGTCTACCCGAACGGTTGGTCGCCTGCGGCGGATGGTTACTATTATCTGAAGATCTCCGAGTTCTGGTCCGCCGCGGCCACCTACGTCCTGGCGTATCGGGGGGTATGCAGCACACCGCCGGTTTACGACCTCGAGATCATCCCTTCGCCTAGCTGGAAAGCGACGGGGGAGCAAAGCTTCGCTGCCGCCGACTGTCATGTTTATCGCATGTATCTGGAGGCCAACCGCAGCTATGATTTCAGCCTGTGCGTGAACGACGGGGTGGGCGGATCGACGGCTTCCTCGGGTGACAGCGATTTCACCATGTTCGATGCTGCCGGGGCACCACTGTGGTATATCGACGGCCCGTTGAGTTGCGGGTACGCCGCAACTACCCTGGGGAGTACCTACGAAGGTTGGTCGCCTCCGGCGGACGGCTATTATTACCTCACAATCTCAGACTATTATGAAAATTACGCGGTGACCTACATTCTGGCGTATCGCGGGGTCTGCACCACGCCGCCGGATTACGACTTTGAGATCACCCCCTCGCCCACCTGGGAAACGGCCGGGGAGCAAGACTTCGCCGCCGGCGGCTGTCACGTCTATCGCATGTACCTGCAGGCCGCCCGCAGCTATGACTTCAGCCTCTGCGTCGATGACGGGGTAGGTGGCTGGACGGACACAACCGGCGACGGCGACCTGACCATGTACAATTCCGCCGGCGCGCAACGGTGGTACATCGACGGCTCCTATACCTGCGACTACTTTGATGCGACCACCCTGGGCACGGTTTATGAAGGCTGGTCCCCGCACGCGGACGGCTACTACTATCTGAAGGTCTCGGAGTACATTAACAACGATGCCATGAGCTACAACCTGGCCTATCGTCGGGCGTGTTCGACCCCGGCGGCGCCGAGCTTCCCCTCGCCGGCCCAGGGGGCGACCGGTGTGGACCTGGACGCGGACCTGATGTGGAACGCGCAATACCGGGAAGACTTCGATGACGGCCAGGCCCAGGGATGGCAGGAAGATGTGGATGCCGACTGGACGGTGGTGAGCAACGAATACCGGGCCTACCAGGCGGCTCCCGCGGCCTCGAACGCCATGGTCGCCACCTACGGCGGGCAGACCTTCGACAACTTCACCTATGAGGCCAAGTTCCGCCGGGCGGAGCCGTTGGCTTATGCGCGCTATCTGCTCGTGCGGGCGACGGCGAGTTTTGAAGGCGAGCCGACGCCGGCCGGCTCCGGCTACGCCTTCGGCTTGGATGGCAACGAATACTTCATCTTCAAGGTTGTCTCGGGCACCATGACCTATCTGCAAACTTGGACCTCGTCGCCCGCGATCAACCCACCCACCGAGTGGAACACGCTGAAGGTGGTGGCCCAAGGGCCGGTGCTGGACTTCTATATCAATGGCGTGCTGGTCCAGAGCCTGACGGACGGCGATCTGGTCAGCGGCCGGATCGGGCTGTTGGGCTACACCTCGCCGTCCGTGGTGGGCACCCATTTCTTTGACGACGTGGTGGTTGGCCCGCCGGCACTGTCGCGGGGAGCGGTTTCACCGCTCCAAGAGTGGTACAACGAGCATCCGCTCGAAGGTGGCAGCTCAGCGAACGCGCCGAGCACCAGGTCGGTCCCGACGCCGCCGGCGGAGTTGACCCCGGACCTGAGCACCGAGACGTCCAATGCCCCCGGGGCTGCCGTGCATGCGCCGTGGGCCACATCCTGGGCACCGGCGGAACGTACGGCGCGGGCGCTGGGCATCCTCATCTACGCGGATGACTACTATCATGCGTCACCCAACACGTATATCGACCAGGCCCTGCAAGGGCTGGGCCTGGCGTATACCGCCCATTACAATAGCGACTTCGCGGGGTTCCAGGCGTCGTTGACCGGCGGCGGGCCGTGGAACCTGGTCATCTTCGGGCACGAGTACTTTGCTGGACTAACGACCGGCCTGCTGGATGCGCTGTCCGCCTATGTGGCGGGCGGCGGGCGGCTGGTGGGCCAGTCCTGGCGCATGAGCAGTTTCTCAGCACATGCCCTATGGGCGGATTTGGGCGTGGCCTATGTCTCCAACGACTACGACCCACCGGATCCGGTCTACTGGTGGGCGGATGGGCATCCGTTCTTCAATTCGCCGGAGTCGGTGCTGGAGTTCACGCAACTCATGAGCGGTCGCTACACCATATACGGGCAGCGCGTAGGTCTCGTCGGCGTTGGGGAGGCGGTTGCCGGCTATACGGCCGCCCCGGCCGCCAACGAAGCGGCGCTGGTTATCGCCAACGGCGGAGGCACGGTCTTCCGCGGCTTCATGGACGGCCAAAACGATGCGGACCGCGATAGCGACGGCGTGCGCGATGGCGTGGAACTGTGGATAAACATTATTTCATCATTCTTCCCGTCCGGTTGTCCGACGACCTACGATGTCTACTTCGGGGCGACCAATCCGCCGCCGACGCTGCTCTGCGACGACACCTCTGAGACCACCTGCGATCCGGGGGCGTTGTTCGCGGGGACTACGTATTACTGGTATGTGCTGGCCACCAACGTGGCCGGCAGTACTACCGGACCGGTGTGGTCGTTCACCACGGCTCCGGCCGAGGTGACCGCCGCGGGCCCGCCGCATGACGGCACGCTGTGGCGGACGCAAAAGAACTGCATCAAGCTGACGTTTGATGAGAACATCACGGGGCCGACGGCTGCCGGGCAAGTTCTGATCCGGGA
>JAZDKM010000464.1:0-4098 GCA_043803085.1 Planctomycetota bacterium | reverse complement strand
TCCACGTGGCCGTCGGCGTAGGCGAAGTTGGCCCCTTCGCCGCGGCGGATTTCGCGTTCGCCGGCCACCACCTCCGTCGCGGCGACGCCCTTGGGGATGTTCTTGCGGCACAGGTAGTAAGACTCGCGGTCGGCGTCGGCGAGCGTGCGCGGTGCAGTGCCGTCGTAGGGGTTCCGCAGCGCCTCCAGGGAGATGGCACCGCTCTGCAGGAGTTCCGCCAAGGACGCCGGCCACTCGCCTTTGTGCTCGCCGGCATGGATTTTCGCCGCATTGGCGATGCCCGCGAGGTTCGCGACCGAGGCCGTACGCTTGGACAATTCGCGGGCGCGGGCCAGCGAGGCGCCGATCGACAGCCCAAAGGCCTTGCTGGCCAAGAGCCGGTTCTGTTCGCCGGCGGCCAACTCCAGCGCCAACTTCAAGCGGCCCGGAGCCGCTCCCAGGGTCAACCCCACAGCCGCGTCGCCCGCGGCCAACTGCCGGAGTCCTTCCACAAACTGCTCATCGACGCCCGCCGCGGAATCGAGCTGCAGCTCGTCGTTTTGCAGGGCCAGCCCCATCAGTTTGGAGACATTCACATACCCGAAGAGGGAGGCCCCGCCGACCCAGCGCTCCGCCATGGTCCGGTAAGCCGCAAACTCGTTTAGGGACTTATGGTCGTGCCACGCATCGACCATACGGCAGACGGCGGCCACGTCCGGACCCACAACCAGATAATCGCCGACCACCCCGTAGGCCGCCGTGATCCGGGCGCTGAGCGGTTTGAAGACATTCACCTCGCGGTAGGCAGTTACGTCGAACTTAAGGTCGAAGGCACCGGCCAAGGCACGGAGGTGAGCATCGAAGACGGCGGGGTCGCCCAGCCGCACCGCCAGGGTCGGCTCCGGCAGCCTGCCCTCCGTAGGACGGACCGCGACGGCCCATTCGTCCACGAAGTTGCCCAGGAAGTCGGCCTGGATGTCAAAACCGAACTCGCCCAGAAACTCGCTGCGCTCCTGCTCATATTCCTGAACGATTTCCGGGTCGACCAGGTTGAGGAATTCGTTCACCCGCTCGGTCAACGCGGCCCCGCTTTCGAACTTGCCGCCCACCATGAACACCGTGTCCGGCAAAAAGAGCCTGGCGACGTTGACCGGGCGGTCGGCGGACTGGAACAGTTGCATCACGCCGCTCGGAGCGTCCGCAAGGCAGACCGTCAGGTCGGCCGTCGTTCGCCCCTCCGACCACGCGGCGGTCAGCCCTGCGGCTTCCACCTGCTGCAAACCCAGTAAATCGAACGCCTGCGGAAACTCGCGCAGGGCCAGTTGGGCCATGGGAATGAGCGAACGGCAATTGACGTAAAGCAACAGGTCGGGCGGCTGAGAGGCGTTCGGGACCAGGCGCTTGAAATCATCGGAATCGGGGAAGGTCTTCGGCTTCTCTCCCGCCGCGTCGGGCGGCGGCGTGAGCCAGGCGTCGACCAGCGCGCGGTTGGAGCCGGCCCGCACGTACCCGTCGCGCAGAGCAAAGGTGAGGTGCACCGGCAGCGCCGTCGGGACACGGACGATAGCCAGGTCGCCGGTACGGTCGAACCCAATCGCGCCCGCCCCCGGAAGGGCCTTGACCCGATTGAGCGCCGCCAACAATTGCTGATCGAGCGCTTTGAAGAAAGCCTCCCGGTCCATCGAGACCTTGGCGGTCAGGGTCACCGCCAGCAGGTCCGGGCGCAGGGGCGAGCCGGTCACGACTACGGCCGTTGGCCCGTCGAACAGGGCAGCCAGCACTTGCAGGGCCTCGAGCGCAGGCGGCGGCACGTCATCCTTGAACGGCTCCAACCAGAGCGGGTGGGTCAGCAGGTCCGCCGGCCGCTGGAGGTAGACCACGGCCAGCGCGTCGGCCGGTGCATCCGCCAAGAGAGTGGACAAATCGCTCGGTTGCTCCGCTGCGGCGGCCGCGACGGTCGATAGCAAGGAGCAGATGATGGTTCGGTACGTGTACATGTTTCGGTCTCTTTCTGGCCGGGTGGGCACTGCCCACCCTACTCCTCTTTGCCCGACGCTCTGTTTCGGCGGGCGATGCCCGCCCTACTCCTCAAAGCCGTAGGTCGGGCTTTGCCCGACACTCTGTTCCGGCGGGCGGAGCCCGCCCTACGATGCTCCGTTCCGGCGGGTGCAGCCCACCCTACTCCTCAAAGGGTTCAAGCGGTTCGGGTGGAAAGACATAAACCATGTCCGTGTCGGCGGTGTCCCAGCGCTCGCCGGACTTGCCGCCGTTGTCCGTGCCGTCCGATCCCACGCTGTAAAGCGTCCAGCCGTCCGCCGTCCGCGTGTACTTGAACTCGACACCGCTGAACGGGTCGATCAGGTCGTCGGGCTCCAACTCGATGCTCAGGTCGGCCAAGGTCGCCGGGTACTTTCCCTGGTTCTCCCGGGCATGCCGGCGCAGCGCCAGCACCAGGGTCGTGGCCTGCGTGTCCGTCTGGAGGCGCGCGCCCAGGAGCCGGGCCCGAGACAGCGAAGGAAGCAGAAAGCGGCTGAGCACGTCCCATTGGGGGATGCTCAGGATGGCTTTCTCTTCCTCGAAATCCCGGACCCGTGGGTCGTAGTACGGCACGTGAACGGTTTCTACGAGCGGGTCGTAGTATTCGAGCATGTGTCGCTTGATGGTGCGATCCGGCAGGAACACGCGGCCGATACGGGCCTCCAGTCGGTCCCAGCCGTCCTTCGATTTCACATAGCCCGAGGACAGCCCATTCGAGCGCAATTCGTTGAGGTTGCGGAGCAGTTGCGTCGGCCTTGAAACTACTTCATCGACCAGCAGCGGGCCGAAGAGCCGCTCATACTCAAAGCCGCGCCGGACGGTGGGCACGAGGGGTTTGAGCTTTTTCCATTCCTCGCAGATGGCCGCGAGTTCCTCGCGGGAAAAGTCGTTCCGCAGGACCATGTCCCGGGTCGCCGTGCTCGCGATGTTCCAACAGGCTAGCCCCACCAAGGACTCGATCAGGGTTATCCCTTGGCTCACGTGATGCCCCAAGCGTAGAACGATGGTGAAGTCGTCCATGGCCCCGCGATAATCTTTCTGGGCGGCCAGCCGCCGACCGTCAGCGACGGCTATCTTCGCGAGCGTGCGGTAATGCCTCAGGCTCGGCAAGAGAACGGCCAGGGCACTGCCGTCCGGGTCACCGAAGTAGGGCATTTGGCAGCGCTCCATCCGGGAGGCTTTGCGGGCCAGGTCGAGGGCTTCGCGGTTCTCTTTGCTGGTCAGCCAATCTCTGAGTTCCGGTTGATTGTCCAGCCAGGCTTTCCCGGAGACGTAGCCGAAGGCATTATTGAGCTCCTCGGGAAGGTCCAGGTAACGATTCGCGGCTTCGATGTAGACCCAGGCGGCGTTCTCGTTCCGGGGGATGTCGGGCACGTCAAACCCGCGTTCGCGTAGCTCGGCGTTGGGCCAGATCCCCCCGGGAGGCCTTTCGCCCCGTATTTCCACAGTTTCCTGGCCGGTTTCAGCATCCACCGTTCTGACCGGACCAGCCGGCAGCATGACCAACAGGCCGATCAATATCCAGATTCCCGGACCCGCCGCTCCCACACAACGTTTCATGCGTATTTCTCCGAATAAGCTCCTCCCGCCGGCCGGAGGGCCGGAAGGCGACCCTGCCCGGGCCTATCGAGTATTAGGACATGGAGGGCAAGTCTTACAAAGAAACGTCGAAACGTCGAAACGTCGAAACCTCGAAACGTCGAAACGTCGAAACTCGAAACGGCGAAACGCCGAAACGTCGAAACGTCGAAACGTCGAAACGCCGAAACGTCGAAACGCCGAAACGTCGAAACGCCGAAACGTCGAAACGCCGAAACGTCGAAACGTCGAAACGTCGAAACGTCGAAACGCCGAAACGTCGAAACGGCGGAAGGTCGGGAATGGGTTCGTTCTGGAAGGGGGCGCTCACCGGTTTTCCGTCTGATCATGAGCGTAAGTATAGCTTTCACAATATTTTGCGATTCTTGCGGTCATGTCCCACGATCGGACAAAATGGGTTCGTTTGTAAATCTGAAGAGAGGCAAGAGGCAGGAGGCAAGAGGCGAGAGGCAAAAGGCAAGAGGCAATAGGCAAGAGGCGGGC
>JAZDKM010000463.1:0-5345 GCA_043803085.1 Planctomycetota bacterium | reverse complement strand
GTCCATCCTCCGACTTCGCCCTTGCCACGCCGTTGGGCCCCCGCGCGATCCTCTCCTTCAGCGCCCACCCGGCTGCACCCAAACCTGAGCGCGCGCCAAGTTCTCTTCCAGGATGCTTACCGGCCGCGGCCCGGCCACGGGGGTCCTGCGCGCGGACCGGAGAAACGGTCACGGGCCCCCGAATCCGGCTTGGCAGACCCAAGAATGCAGGATTTCCAAACAAACCCATTGACCAGACGAGCGAGCCGCCGGGTTTATTCCGGCGCTGGTGGAGGACCGGCGTGAGGGCTATCCCGCGCTCCCGAGACTTCGCGGCGCCATAAGAAGCTTCTCGGGGTGCGAAGATTCTGCCGGATGACAGTATAGGGACAAAGGGCGAAGAGGAACGCACCGGAGCGAGCTGGTGGAAATTACCAAACAAACCCATTGTCCAGTCACACTTTACCACGCCGCCCGGCGTCGTTCGTGGCCGAGGGCGCGAGTGCGTAGAGAAGGAGTTGCCGGATGAACATCTGTCTCGCTGCACACGTCATCGTCTTCGCCGTGGCTTGCTCCATTGCCGAAAAGGTGGTCAGGCTTACTCATCAGCCTTGCTTGGTTTGCTGGGGCGCCAGGGAGCGCGTAAGCACGCCTGGGAACCTTTTGATAAGCCTCGGCGACGATCTCCCCGAAGGCGGTGTAGTCCTGGTTCTTCTCGAACAGCGCCCCCGATCGGCGTCAATAAGTAAGCCTGACCCCCTTCTTTCGGCGGAGGTTGGATCGTCCTTCCCGACCTGCCCTATTTGCGATGGAAGCGGAAGGTGGCCGTGTCCGTCGGTTTGCCGTTTTCGTAGTACGTCCAGTCTTGGGTGAAGTGCTGGTCGTCCACAAAGGTGAGCACCAGACTGTGCATGTGGCCTTCGTTCGGGCTGGACAGGTTGGTCGCGTCCACGAACTCGAAGCTCAGCTTCTTGATGTCGCCCGGCGGCGGTTCGGCCCGCATTCGCGGCTGGTTGTTGGCTGCGCAGAAGTGGGTCAGCATCACCCGATCGCCGTCGAGGTGGTAGACGGTGACCATGTCCACGTCGTCCGCCCCGTGCGGGTTGAGCGTCTCCAGCACGCACGAGCCGGCCGACACGACCTTGTAGGACGCCCGGGCCGTACTGCCGTCGTCGAGCTTGGCCTCCCACTCGCCGAGCAGCGTCTTGAGCTTGTCCAGGCCGGCGGCGGCTTCACTGCTCTTTTTTTCCCTCTCCATGCCTTTCTCAGCGGCACCCACCAGTGCAGCCGCCATCAACACCGCCGCACATCCGAAAGCGAATCGCCTCATAGGTCACCTCCGCGCATTCTGGTTTGCCGGTGATGTTCTCCGAGACCGAGTGGTCTCCCCGGAGCGAGAGAGTTAGTGCCGGAGGAGGGAATCGAACCCACACGACCTTGCGGTCACGGGATTTTGAATCCCACAGTAAACCATTCCAGCACTTCACTATCGCGGTCTCGCCATCGAAAACGCCACACGGTACGCAACGAGTGTAGTCCCACGCAACGGAAATGCAAGCGCGTTGTCGCGTTACTGGAGTGTAACCTGGCGGCCGGGTCGGGCATCATCCGGCCCGGTCGCCCTTGTATCAGGAGAAAATGAGAATGATGACGATGAATGGAAAGCCGGTGACGGGCTGGGACATTGACTGGCCGGATGAAGTCCGGCGGTGTCTGAGCCGCACAACCCGGCGACAGGGCGGCCCGCGTCTGCAACGTCCGGCGAGCAGGCCGGTACAGACGGCGGCGGAATTGTGGGACGACAAGCCGCGGGAATACAAAATCCCGCAGTCCTGGCTCGACGTAATGCCGGGACTTCCGGCGGAGAAACCCGCCAAGGCCGATGACGAACAAACCGAAAATCCTTATGAGGAGTTTCTACCGTGACAATGGCGACTGTTGAGAAACCGAAATCGAAGAAGAAAGCCGAACCCGCCGAGCCGACAACGGGTGGCACGTTGCAAAGCGAATACGCTGAGATTCTGAGGCGGCCGAGCCCGAGTGAGGGAGAGCTTGGCCGCGGTGTAGAGCTGTGTCAGATACTCTTCGCGTCGAAAGTGCCGATGCGGTGTCCGCGGTGCAACTGCGGCGTGACGGCACCCGATCCGTTTGTGATTCACGCGGGCCATCGCACCGCAGTGGAGGCAGTCAAGGAAGCGGCGGCGGCCGTCCCGGTGGCCGAGCGGCGATACGAAGAGGCAATGGCCGCACAGTCCAAGGCGAAAGAGGCAATGGACAAGGTTGGCGAGAGCGGCGGAGACATAAGCTGGACTCGGCAACGACTGATTGAGAAGACGTATGCGGTGGACGCGGCAACGCAACTGGTTGGCAACAAGCGAGGCCAGCTCACGGCGGCGAAACGAACCCTGGAAAGCCTGGGCATCGACGCCGTAGAATGATCTTGCAAACTCTGCGGGAACCCGGCCCGGTGCGTCAGTCTCCCTGGCGCGCCGGGCACGGCCCGTGGGAGTGAGGGAGCACGATGAACGCAAAGCGCGAACCATCACCACTGGGGGATAATGGCGACGGCCGGGATGCGCAAACCGGCCGCTTTCTGGCGGGCCATCGCTTCGCAGTAGGGAATCCCTATGCCAAGGCCGTCGCCTCTTGGAGAGCGGCACTTGTCGCCAGCATCTCACCCGCCGACGTGCGAGCCGTGCTGCGGGTGCTTCTCACGGCCGCGAAATCCGGCGAGCCGTGGGCGGTTGCTGAACTTCTCAACCGGACGCTGGGCCGGCCAACGCAGGCGGTGGACATTCACGACACCCGCGATGACGAACGCGCCGAACGGCAGGCTCAGTGTGATCGGGTGTTCCTGGGCAACCCGGAACTGTTTGAAGAGGCGATGCTCCTCTCAGAGAAGCTCGTTGAAGCCGACGCCAAGCCGTCCCGGCGCCGCAACGGCAAGCCGCGCGACTGATACCGATCTTGTATGCGAAGCTCGCGGGCTGGTGTCGGGCAACTCCTCCCTGGCATCGGCCCGCCGCGTTTCCGCGTAACCACGCCCGTAACCTGTCCCTCTGACACGCAAACCTCACGCCAGACCGCGCAGGGTACGATTCCCACGGTACGGCGTGTCCTGTGCCATAGGCCGGACCCGCAAGAGGCCCGCGGCGCGCAGGCGGGTACCGGAACACCAACTCGAAGAAGATCGTCACGCCACGGCCTTGCAACCGCTTCAGACAGTGGGATAATGAGAACACCGGCAGACCTGGCGGCGCGGAGGCGTATCCAGCTCCGCGCCGTTGGGTCGCGGTACTGGATACATGACAATGGCGACTCATTCACTCCCGCGCCGGCTGCTGACCAATCTGGTCCACGACAAAGCCCGGTTGCTGAACATCATCCCGACCGAGCGGCCGCGACCCCCTCTTACACTGTCGCCCCAATGCCAGCCCGCAGTGCGAGCGTGGCTGGAACAACAGCACCGAGCGAGCTGGGGCGGGCGGGATGCCGACCTGGACTGTCGCGCCCTTGCCGATCACCTATGCCGTCGATGCCACTGGCCCCCCGAGAAGCTGGACACCGCAACCGAAGCCGATGTACTGAACGCGCTAGAGTCGCCCACGACTGCGCTGGAGTTGGCCACAACTGCGCCGGTGTCTGGTGACGGAGAAACGCCTGAATTGACAGGCGAAGCCAAGGCATTGGGCTTGCTCGTGGCGCATCCGACCTGGACGGACAAGAAGATTGCCAAAGCCACCGGAGTGAATAGGACCACGTTGTACACCTGGGAGAAGTTCAAGGGCGCACGTGCTATGCTGCGGTTCGGAGAGGGCCAGTACACTACGGATGGCAAGAAGTGCATTCGCAAGAGCGAAACCGTCAAAGCCATACGAGCACAGGAACGTGCGCGATGAACGGACCCGACACTTTGGCCGACACTTCAAAATCGTAACCCTGCCAGACGGCGGGACTTACGGAAAATCTTACCCGACACTCACCCGACCTCGGCCCTTCTTCGGGAAGCTTGATCCCTGGAGCGCGGCCGATGGTGAGGCAATCTCAGAGCGACAAACGCGATCAGACCTACCGCGACTCTCCAACGGCGTGGTTCGCCGTCCTGGAGCGCGCACGCCGGGACAATGATTTTCGACGGGCCGCCGAAGCAGAGCGTGAGCTGAGGCGGCTGGGCGTGCGCGTCCGCTTCTCCCGGAGTATCGTGGAGGCCGCGAAGTGATCGGCGGCGGCGCCATTCTGACCGGCAAGTTCCAGGACTTGGTTAAGGAACTGGCACCCGGCTCCGTCGATTTGGTTTTTTGCGACCCGCCATATCTCGGAGAGCACGTCCGCGCGGGCATCTATGCCGATCTGTCCGCGTTCGCTTCAGTGGTGTTGAAACCTGGCGGCTTGTGCATGGCGTATGCTGGCCAGTTTTACGTGCGGGAAGCGACCGACGGCCTGGCGTCAAAGCTTAAGTACCTATGGCAGTGCGCCATTCTACACACCGGAGGCGATAGCCGTTTTCGTAACTTGAACCTTGACGTTGGCTGGAAGCCGGTCATTCTCTGCGGCAAGCCACCTATCAGGGCATGGTGGAACCCTCTCCGCGATACCATCTCGGGCGGGAAGGAAAAGAGCCTCCACAAGTGGCAACAAGCGGAAGGGGAAGCCGCGCATTTCATCGCGGCGCTATGTCCACCTGGCGGCCTTGTGGTCGATCCGTGCATCGGGAGCGGGACCACCCTGGC
Organism: Planctomycetota bacterium; assembly: GCA_043803085.1. Classification (GTDB taxonomy): domain Bacteria; phylum Planctomycetota; class Phycisphaerae; order UBA1845; family UBA1845; genus JAAEQG01. The sequence goes on along the minus strand of JAZDKM010000463.1, from coordinate 636 downwards.
GGCGGCCAAGAGGCTCGGACGGCGCTTCTGGGGTTGCGACTGTGACGCCAAGGCGGCGGACACAGCCCGCAGGCGGCTGGACGGCGTTTCCGTAGGTACGGCATCTCCGGTCCCGTGCGATTCGCCACCCACGGCCGCGCCGGTGCCATCGGACGCGACAGACAGGCCGGTTACGTCCCGGTTACACGTCTGCCCGACCGAGGCGGTTGCCCAGCGTATCCGCGCGCTCGGACTGGCGGCACTCCAGGTCAACGGTGATTCGACCCGGTGGCGCGACGCCCTGCCCTACTGCGAGGTGGCGATTCTCAGCGAGTCCGGTGACATGGCGCTCGCCGTCGATTTCACACGGTCTCTTAGTGACGGTGGGTACACTGGCGGTCTACGCCTGGTCACACCTACAGGGACGCCAGACCTGGCGCAGGGCACGCTGCAATCGCTCTTGGAAGGCCCGGACTGGGAAGTCCGCTTGCGGCTGGACACCGTCTTCGATGGCGCGATTATTGAGTTTCGCAAAAGTAATGTAAGGAAAACGCCGATCTATGGTGCATGAGACCACACGGATCTGCCAAGACACTGGAGCAGCGACGGCTGCGGGCGGTCGCACTGTTGGAAGCCGGCCTGACCATGGAAGAGGTG
>JAZDKM010000462.1:0-6664 GCA_043803085.1 Planctomycetota bacterium | reverse complement strand
GGTCTGGATGTCCCAGCGGTGGACGACGTTGAAACCGGTATCGCAGATGTAGAGGCGACCGTCGCGAAACGCGAGGCCGGCCGGTGTCCGCACGTGCGGGCTGGGCGCCGCCCCGCGAAAGAGCTCTACCCAGCTCCGCCGTACCGGCATCAGGGCATCGAGACTGTTGAACGACTTGAGGTGAACGACGTGCGGCGCGCCGGGCGGCGGTGGAAAATAAACGGGCTCGACCCTCGTTGGGCCGGAGGCACAGCCACTCGCCGCGAGCACCAGCACTGCCGTAAGGAACCACCGCCCAAAATGGAGAATGGAGAATGGAGAATGGAGAAAAAAGAAAAGGTCTCGTGAGTGTTTACTGCCCATTCCTCATTCTCCAATCTCGAGTCTCCCTTCGTATTTTTCGTGACATTTGAGGCACAGTGGTAGGGTCCGCGCTCGCGGACCAGTTTTGTACCGGTGCGCGAACGCGCACCCTACTTCTTGTGACATTTGAGGCACAGGGCGCTGCGGGCGTTGCTCATTACCAGCATGTGCTTTTCGCCGGACTGGTTGTGCGGGTCGTGACACGAGCTGCACTCGACCCGGCCGCCCGGCAGGGTCACCTTCCAGCCGGAGAGCACGGAGGTCAAGGGGCGATAGCCTTTGGCGATTTTCGGATATTCCACGCCGACGGGATGGTCGGTGCGGCCATGGCCGGTAGTGAACAGCCCGGGGTGTTGCTTGTGGACGAAGCGCTCTCGGTTCATGGCCGCCCCGGTGGCGTCTTGGGCAATCGTCCCGTCATGACAACGGAGACAGCTCAGCGTGCCCATGCGGGGATCGGAATCCGCAAGCGCAGTGCGCCTGAAGCGTCCCAGGGAAGTCACCGTCCCCGTACCCAAGGCCGAGGGCTGCAACAGAGAGCGACCGAAGCGCTTGGTCAAATCGGCGCGCGTGTCCCACAACGGCGGCTCGGTGGGCGGCTTTTCGCTCGCCGGTGTGTGGCAGGCGCCGCACGGGTCGAAACCGGGCCAGGCGGGCGTAGTGAAATCGTGCTTGGAGCCTTTGAGGCCGGCAGAGGCCCAACTGGCAACCGTACCCATCACCACGACCAACGCGACGCTAACAGCCACGATCCGTTTCATCCTGGTGCGTCTCATCGGCTGGCTCCTCGCGAAATCGGCCCAATCCCATCGGCCGTTCTGGCGGATGCCTGAGAGTAGGGGAACTCAACGTGGGTGAACCCGTGGCAGACCAGCGTGCAAGTCCCCGAGAGGCGCCCGGTGTCCACGTACTCGATGCCCTGTCCGGGCACGGGACTTACCACCGCAAGATCGAAATTGAGCAAGTGGCTATGGTTGCGGCTGTTGCCCTGGCCGCGATAGACGCCGTGGGCATCGTGGCACACGCCGCACGGCGTGCGGATATCCACGATGTGCCGGCGGTGCCGCGAGAAGCTTTCGCTGTTCAGAATGCTCTCGCGGCTATGACAGCCATAGCATAGGGCGTAGGCCTCGGCGCTCTCGGTGGTGAAGTCCTCACGATCATAGTTGCGGACGAGCAACGGCTCGAACCGCGAGCCGTGCGGTCCGTCGGGCCCCGAGCCGCCTGCGGAACGGGAGTTATCGCTGTTGTGGCAGTCGGTGCAGGTGATGATGCTGCCCACGCGGAGCGGCGGGAGCAGGCTGACCACGTCGGAGTTCCGCCTGGGGCCGGCCACGGGATGGAACGAGGGATTGCTCGTCTGGAACTCCAGCCGCACATTGGTTTGGCTGACTTGGCGTGAAGTGATCAACCGCGGACGAAACGCGCTGTCCCCGTGACACTTGAAGCAGACCTCGTAAGCAAACCGGGCCTGGCCGAGTTGGATGCCGGTGATGCCGACTCCGGAGACGTACAGGTTGGGCCCCTCGACGAGTTGTCCGCGCGTCCCTCGCACCGTGCCGAAGGGGTCGTGCTGGACCGCGTGCGGGTTGTGGCAGTCGACGCACTCCACGTGCCGCCGCATGGCGAAGGGGACCTCGGTGGGATCGTGCAGGCCGGTGCGGACCTTGACGTTGTGCCCCGAGCGTTTGCCGATGTCGGCGGCGATGTTGAAGCTGGCCACCGCGCCGCTGTGACAATTCAGACAGTTGTCCTCTTCACGAGTGAAGCGGAGCAAGCGCTCACGCTGCGGGGCGGAGTGAATCTTATGGCAGTTGGAGCAGGCGTTGTCGGCCACCGAGCCGTACTTGAGCCTTTCGCGCGGATCGACGCTCCGTTCGGTGGTCCGCTTTGCGCTGGTCGCGTGCGAACTGAGCGGCCAGCCGTTCAGGTCGTGGCAGGTCACGCAGATGGCGGACATCTGGTCGGACATGCGTAGGAAATCGCCCAGTTCGTTGTTGTGCGGGTCGTGGCAGGTGGTGCAGTGCACCTCGTTGTGTACCCCAAGCGGCATCTCGCGGGTCACTACCTCGGGAGGGCGGACTTGGCGGTCCGCGTTGGAGAGAGCCCGGTCGTAGCGGAAGCCGATGGGATGGTCGTCGGACAGGTCGTTGGTCAGGTCAGTCGTGCCGGGCGGGATAGTCCGCGCAGTCATCACGATGGGGTGGGTTTGCGGGCGGGAGAGCACGTTGCCCAAGGCCATTGAACCATCGTGACAGCTCAGGCACATCTTGGAGGGTCCCGAAGGTTGGTCGATACGGGCGTCGGTGGTCGAACTCTCGTAGATGCGGTAGTGCACCCGTGGATTCTCGCGGTTCCAGAGCGGGGTCTGCGGAGCCGCGTTGTGCGGTGTGTGACAGAAGATGCAGACCTCGTTTTCAGTGACGGCCCGGATAGGCCCCGGACCGCGGGCCGACAGATCATGCTTGGAGTTGACGACCGATTCGTCCGCCGAGGCAACCGCGGCCAGCACTGCGACTATCCACGCGGCCCAGCGTTGTACAGGGACCACGCGGCCTGAAGGCCGCGGCTCGGCGGTAATCTGCTGTGCCGAGAATCGTTTCTCAGCTCTGGCAGGGGCGACGGAATATATCCCAAGGCGCCAGAGACTGTCGGAACACCCGTAGCGGCCGGCGTCCTCGCCGGCCGAAGCGGCCCTGGTGCGACCAAGAAACGGTCCGCGGGGACGCAGGCCGCTACATGACGATCCAGAATCGCGGGTATTTCGACAGCACCCCCAGGGCTTACGCCCTGGGTCAGTGCTCCGACGCACCTCAACCTGCGGGTTCGGAGTCGAGCCCACTCGTGTGCCACCGCCGTCTCGGCCGTGCCGGTCGCAGGACTCTTCCTGGAAAGCACTGCTCACAGAGCAGTGGCACACCCGAAACTTAAGCTGCGTTGGAGCACTGGCTACTTTCGCCCCTCCGGGGCTGATTAGTGGAATCAACGTCCGCCTCATCGGGCGTTCCTCACATAGGCAAAGACCTGGACGCGATGGTTAGCCGAATCCGCCACCCAGATGCGGTCATCCTGGTCGATGGCTAAACCGGCGGGCAAGGCGAACTCGCCCCGCGCCGTCCCCTCTTGTCCAAATGACAGCAACAGGCGACCCTCGGCGTCGAATATTTGAACATTCTCAAAATGGGCGTCAACGACGTAGAGGTGGCCTTCGCGGTCAAAGGCTACCCCCTTGGGCAGGGAGAAATCGCCCGCACCGTCGCCCTTCTGGCCGATCACCCGCAAGCAAGCCCCATCGAGGTCCAACAACTGGACGCGGAAGTTGCCGGCGTCGGCGACCGCCAACCGGCCCGCACCATCCCAGGCGATGTGGGACGGGTAGTTGAACTCGCCCGGGGCCGCACCGTTTTGCCCGAGGGTGGTCAGCGCCTGCCCGGAAAGGTCGAAAACTACGATCCCGTGCGCCCCGCCATCGACCACGTAGAGCCGATCGCGCGACGCGACGTAGACGATGCCGACCGGACGTTTGAGCAGATCGGCCCCGAAGCGCCGGTGGTACGTTCCGTTGGCGGACAGTTCGATCACTTCATGACGCTCCGCGTCGGTGACAAAGAGCCGTTCGCCGGCCCAGGTCGCGCCGACGGGCACTCCGAAGCGCTCGTTATTCCAACCGCTGACTACCAGATGCGAGCGTGCGTCGAGATCGAGCACGTGCACGGCGCCGGCGCCTCCGTCGGCAACGGCGAGCAGGTGTCTCGCACGCACCGCGACCGCATGCGGGCCCGAAAAGTGGATCACCGGGCGCGGGCCGCGTAGCGCATCCTCAAAGGTCTCGCCGCCGGACTTGGCGGCTTTGAGGTCCGCACTGCCGGTCAGCACGCCCACCAGCTTGATCCGCGGCGTCTCCGGCGCCGGCGGCCACACGATCGGCGGGTCCGTAAGCAGGAAGAGTTCCCCTTGGGGCACGGCGCAACCAGTCAGGAGGCCAGCGAGTATGAACGCTCCCCATCGTTCGTGCACATTCGTATTCGGCGTCACAACGCGTGAACTCCCCAGCCCCGTCAGGGGCGACAGTGGGTAGCCCAGGGCGTGAGCCCTGGGCAAAGATCGCGCCGGAGTATCTAGCCCCGGAGGGGCGGCAGAATGACGTCTGAAACCCTTGGCTTCTTTCGCCCCTCCGGGGCTCGTAGCTCTACTGCCTGCCCAATACATTGGGGATATCCCTGCGAACCCGGAAGTAAAGGCCGAAATCATCCTGCACGGACTCGGGCAGATCGAGCCGGTCGTACTCGAAGGTCAGCTCTGCCGTCAGGTCCCCCATCACATAGTCCAGCCCGGCGGCCACGTCCCAGCCGCGGGTGATGCCGTCCACCGAATCGTCCTCCCAGCGATAGCCCAGGCGCTCGAAGGTGGAGAAGTTCTCGCGCAGTTGCCAGCGGTGATCGAGATCCACGTCGAGGAGGGTCACGTTACGGCGGTCGAGGCCGCCTTCAAAAAAGAACCGCGACAGCCGGGTTGAGGCGTCCAGGGTATGGTCCGCCTTCTGGAGGATATGGAGCAGGCCGTCGAAGTGAACCGCGTCGTACGGCTCAACGGTGTCGTCGAAGATTTCGTACTCGGCGCCGGCGGCATAACGCTTCTGCTCATATTTCACGCCCAGGCGATGGTGGTCGGTGCGGTCGGCGTAGCGGTCGAAGCCGGTGGAAGTGTCCGCCTCCTGGTTGCGATAGGAGAAGCGGTAGTAAGGCGTCACGCCGTTGTCAAAGCGCTGCTCAAGCCCGGTGTCCACGCGCACCGTGTCGATCTGCCCGCTGGCCGGAGTGCGGTACTGATAGTCGATGAGCACGGTGTCGCCGTCGGCGATGCGGCCGGTGAGCATGCGGGCCAACTGGGTAACGTCGCCGCGGCGGATGACCAGATAGTCCCGGCCGGAGAGGTAATAACGCCGGTTGCTCAGGTCGGTGACGACGATGCTGTACGGGATGACGTTGCGGTTGCGCAAGGTGATGTTGAGCGGGTCGCTGAAGGCCGCCGACTCGTTGAGCACCACCCGCACGTCGTTGTCGCCGCTGACGTGCTCGGTGTCATAGGCGACGGCCAGATTCGCGTTGAAGTGCCCGTAGGGGTTCTTGCGGTTGTACTGCCAGTCCACAAAGCCGCCGTACTGCGTCGTCCGCAGATCGTCCTCCACGTCTTCGTACAACGTGAATGCGTCCACCGTGGTGGTCAGATTTTTATAAAGCTGGTGGACCAACTGGAAGTCGGCACGCTGGGTTTCGATGTCCAGGCCGGCGTAACGTTCGCGGTTGAACTGATATTTGTACAGCGTTTCCAGGCTGTCGCTGTGGCGGAGGGTCAGTTGCGGCCCGATCTCGAAGAAGTCGCGGGCGAAGTCGCCGCTCTCCTCCTGCCAGTGGGCCAGGGTGCGGAAGGAATGCTGGTGGCTGCTGCCGAACTCCAACTCGTGTTCGAGGGTGAACAGGTCGCGTGTGGTGTCGAACCCCTGTTGCAGACCCTGGTATTCTTGCTTGGTCTCGGCGTGCTCGTAGGAGAGCTTGAAGCGGTGATAATCGGTGATGTTCCAATCGGCGTTGTAGTGCAGCGTGCTTTCCGTGAAGTGCTCGTCGTCGCGCTCGTCCCAGTTGCCGGTCCGGTCCGTCTCCAGGTAGTCATAGCTCAGGCTCATCGGGAACTTTTCGTCGGCGAAGTCCCAACGCGTCCCGAAGCCGGTCCGGGTCTCATCGAGCGTCGGTTGAAACCGGCGGCTGATGCGATCGTCCCTGCTGAGGGCATAGACCGTGCCGGACAGCTTTTTGCCGGTGAAAAAATTGACCCGCAGGTCGTACTGGAGCAAGTGGCCGGTGTCGGTGTCGTTCTCGTCCAGATACCAGCCGCGTTCCTCATGGTGACTCTGGGTGAGGGCGAAACTGACGTCGCCGTCGAAGGTGATGAAGCTGGGGTCGACCACCGTGCCGGTCAGGCCGAAACCGATGCGCTCCTGGAAAAGGTAGTCACGGTTGGTCTGCGTGCGTTTGAACAGGCCGTCAGAGCGGCGGTAGGTCTGGCGGACTTTGCTGTGATCGTAGTCCCCTTCCAGCTCGAGATAGGCGTCCAGGCGGTCGAGGGTGAAGTACTTCGCCTGGGCCGATTCGGCCCCAGCTTTCGTGGTCGTCTCGGCTTCCGCCCGGGCCTGAAGGGTGAACGGCGATCCCGCTAGCAGGCCGCAGAGAACCGGCGGGATGAAGCTGAAGCCTATGCCCGCACCGCGCATAGCTCACCTTCGTCGCTGAGGTCTTGTTTTTCC
>JAZDKM010000461.1:0-3174 GCA_043803085.1 Planctomycetota bacterium | reverse complement strand
AGCCTCGGCCCTGTTCATCCAGTGGGTGCAGGAGGGTTGAGCAAGCGTTGTGCGGCGGGCAGTCTTTCCCGCCGCGCTCGACCCTCTCGGCCAACGAACGCTTGACGCGAAGGCCGCACCGCTATACTGTGCGATGGTGGGAGGAAGTTGGAAGGCCAACGCCATCAGCGAAAGGAAGGTACGCGCATGGGCGACTCGGAGGCGGAAGGCCGCGGCGGCGTGAGCCGGCGCGAACTGCTGAAGGGCGTCGCGGGCGGCGCGGCCGCCATGGCGGCGATGGGCCTGGCGGGCACGGCCGCACGAGCGGAGGAAAAAATGGAAGCCGCGAAACTGAAAGGCCGCATCAAGCAGTCGGTCTCCAGGTGGTGTTACGGCAAGATCCCCATGAAGGAGTTCTGCCAGGCCTGCGCGGCCATGGGCCTCAAGGGGATCGACCTCGTCGGCCCCGGCGACTGGCCGGTGATGAAGGAGTTCGGCCTCGTCGGCACGTGCACGCCCAGCATCGGCATCGGCAAGGGCCTGAACCGCAAGGAGAACCACGAGTCGTGCCTGGCGGCCATGCGCAAGGCGATCGAGCAGACCGCCGAGGCCGGCTTCCCCAACGTCATCGCCATGTCGGGCAACCGCGAGGGCCTGTCGGACGAGGAAGGCGCGAAGAACTGCGTCGAGGGCCTCAAAGCCATCGCGGGCCTGGCCGAGGAGAAGAAGGTCACGGTGGTCATGGAGCTCCTGAACTCGAAGCGCGACCACAAGGACTACCAGTGCGACCACACGGCCTGGGGTGTGGACGTGTGCAAGAAGGTCGGCAGCCCGCGCGTCAAGCTCCTCTATGATATCTATCATATGCAGATCATGGAGGGCGACATCATCGCCACGATCCGGCAGAGCATCCAGTACATCGGCCACATCCACACCGGCGGCGTGCCGGGCCGCAACGAGATCGACGACACGCAGGAACTGTATCACCCGGCCATCATGCGGGCCATCGCCGACTCGAAGTACGACGGCTACGTGGCCCACGAGTTCGTGCCGAAGCGCGACCCGCTCACGAGCCTCCGGCAGGCGGTGGCGATCTGCGACGTGTAGACCCATTGCGGATTGAGACTGTAGCACTGTTACAGATGATTTTCTCGCCTTGGGGCCCGGGGTTGGCCGATATCTCCGCGAGAAGGATTTCACGGAGGCACGGTCATGGATGGCCCTGGAAGCTATGTTGCCGACCCCACCGAAGGCATCACTCGCGTCGAAGATCTTCCCCCGCCCCAGATTGTTAAACGGTCGCGGATTTACCGGCGACGCCCCTGTCCCCGGTGCGGAGGCCGGGCCTATCGGCTTCGGACGGCCCGTCGGACGCTGCACGATCTGGGTGATCCGATGTCCGGGCGGCCGCGAAAGATTGACGTGACCTACTCGCAACATCGCTGTCCCGCCTGCGGGTGCTATTTCAACGCCGACATGCTTGATCTGGCCTTGCCCAACGCCCATTACACTCTCCGCGTGATGCTCACGGCGGTGCGGCTGGTGGTCGAAGACGGCCTGCCCTATCGGACCGCCAGTTGGCACCTGTGGCGCGACCACCGCGTCTTCGTCCCGTTTGCCACCATCCAGAACTGGGTGGAGGCGGGGGGAAAAAAGAGCCGAAGAACACATCGGCACTGAGTACCTGGACTCCTGCCTGGCCGACTTCTCCGGCTACATCGCCGCTGATGAACTGTATGACGGGCCGTATTGCGTCCTGTCGATCGTCGACAACCATCGGTTCAAGCGCCTCATCTACGAGGTCCTCGACCACAACCCGACGACCGAGGATATCATCGCGTTCTTCCAGCGGTTCCAGGAGGCCTTGAAGGTCCGGGGCCTGAAGCTCCGGGGCATTACCACCGACGGCTCGCCGCTGTACCCGCCCGCCATTGCCGAGGTTTTCGGCCCGGTCCCTCACCAGGTCTGCCAGTTCCACATCCTCGCGGAACTGACCAAGGCCGTTCTGCACGCCGTGGCCAGGGTTCGCCGACAACTGAAGGCCGCCTTGCCGAAGATCGGCCGGGGCCGGCCCTCGCGGGTCAACCGCAAGACGGCCGCCCGCAAGAAGCGGATCGAACGCAAAATCACCGCTCTGTTCGACCATCGCCACAGGTTCGTCCAACACCACCTGACCGCCGCCGAGCACAAGACCCTCCGGCGGATCACCCGCGGCCTGCCAGCCCTGCGGACCCTGCGGCAGATCATGGATCAAGCCTATCGCCTCTTTGACCGTCGCTGCCGCACCGAGACTGCCCTGGCCAAGCTGGCCCGACTCAGGCGGCGCGTGGCTCGATTCAAGGGCCTGCGCCAGACGCTCAAGAAACTCTTCTCGCCCACACTGGAGAAGGCCCTGACGTTCCTGGACGATTCGCTGCTGCCGGCCACTTCCAACGCGGTGGAGCGCGGCAACCGCCGACACCGCAAGATGCAGAAGACCGTCTATCGAGTCCGCACCCGTCTTTCGATCAGCCGCCGCATCGCCCTGGACATGCAACGCGACCTGCAAGCTCCCCCCCGCCACCAGACCACCGCCGCCCTTCACCAACTACGCCGCGAAACAGGATAGAATCACTCTGTAACGTCGCTACAGTCTCAAGGCTTCACGGAATAGCGCGGCCAACTCAGGGAAGAGCGGCACCACCCGGATTCCGGCGTCGGCATAGTGCTCAGTCTTGACCGCGTGCACCGTAAACCGCTCCCGCTTCGGCTCCCATGAAATGTCAGACCACTTCAAGCCGACTATCTCCGACGGGCAGCGCAGGCTGCCAAAACGGGCCAGTAGGGTGAAACATGAAGTCGCCCCGCGTCGAGGCAAGAGGCACAGACACCGTTCAGAGATGCCAAGACGAATACCGCCTGCGTTGGCCCCCCGCGCCGCCAAGCCCGCTGGGGCTGGCTCTGGGCCGCGCCTTCCGCTGGCAGGAGATGGTCGAGTCTGGGGAGGTAGCATCGAACTCCGGCCTCGCCCGCCGGCTGAAACTCGACCCGTCCTTCGTCGCCCGCACCATCCGCCTGGCGGCCCAACGCGCCCACAGAACGTCGCGGGAAATAACTGGACTTCACTCGTCGCCAAACCGATGTTGGAGATAACCATACCGACTCCTTTCGATCTGCGGGAACGGGCTCGTTCATCCCCCCTTCCCGTCGACGGGC
>JAZDKM010000460.1:0-5982 GCA_043803085.1 Planctomycetota bacterium | reverse complement strand
CGCCTGGAACGAGGCCCTCGATCTGTCCATGACCGTCCGCAACCGGTCCTCGCTCCCGGCCACGGTGCCGTTGGCTGCCGAAACCCCTCCGCCGCCGTCCAGCCCGGACGCCGAGCAAGTGGCTGCCCTGCTCGACTTGGCTGATTTTCTCGAAGTCCTCGGCCCCGACGGGTGTCCTGTCCGTTTCCACGTCGATCCGCCGGGTGCCGATCCGGCGATGGAAACTATCATTCGGAATCGCGCTGACTCCCCGCCGTCCAGCCGTTTGGAACCGGGCCGCAGCCTGCAACACCGCGCCTCGAACCTCAATCGCGGCTGGGCCCGCTATCCGCTCCTTCACGAAGGGACCTATTGTCTGACCCTGGCCTACACGCCTGAGTGGGACGATGAAGAGTTCACCCGCGCTGGCGTCGGGGCACTGCGGAGTAATACGGTCAAGGTCGTGGTCACTCGGGGCGCCCACGCAGGAGTGAGCGGCCCGGGCGCTGCACTGCAGGCGGTGCTCGTTCAGGAGCAGGAGGCCGTCGTGGCCCGCCTGGAAAACCACCAGGACGTTTCCATCTGGGTGAACCTGAACTTCGGCCTCGCGGGGCCGCCTTTCGCCTCGCTTCGGTGGGTGGTATATGCTGACCACGATTGGCGGGACTGTGCCCCGCCGCACCCGCCGACGGCGCGGCCGGACTTCGCCCGCGAAAAGCTCATCGAGGTGGTACCCGCCGCAGCCTTAGAGCTCGGCCGCATGCCGTTGGCTCACCTTCGCCGAGCCGCCGGTCTCCAGCCGGGCGAGCCGCTGTTCGTCCGCGTGGTCTACTCCAGCTTGACCGACCGCGCTTGGCAGCGGGAGCAAAAGAACCTCCCCGCACCGCTGCGCGATCCCCTCCCCGAGCGTCTGCTGTTCATCACCCTTGCCGGCGAACCGCTCCGCATAGACTGAGAGCTTCTAACAGAATGAACCCGTGGGACAGCCAATGTAGGTCGGGTCATCAGACCCGACACCCTCGCTGTGGGACAGGCTTTCCAGCCTGTCGCTGACCGGCGGGAAAGCCGGTCCCCCAGGTGCGCGGAATCCCCGCCATAAGTGCTCTGTCACGCCTAAACTTGCGGGTGTGCCACTGCTCTTGAGCCGTGGTTTTTCGATGCCACTGCTCAAGAGCAGTGGCACACAGCAGCGGTCACGACCACCCGCAGGATTAGCGTTGACGTTGCAATAAGTACATGGCGCGTGATCGACATGAAAAGCCACGAGCGTGAGCGGAATCCTCAGAGAAGCGGCCTCTACTGGGACAACGTCAACTGACCGCGCTTCCCGGCGCGATCGGTTCGCGGGTCGTAAGCAAAATCACTTGCGATTGGTCCGCGTTAGTTGCCGCCAGCAGCATCCCCTGGCTCTCCACGCCGCGCATGGTCCGCGGGGCGAGATTGGTGACCACGATGATGTTCGTCCCTACGAGGTCTTCGGGGCGGTAGTGGCCTTTGAGACCGGCGCAGAGTTGGCGCTGTTCGTCGCCCAAATCAACTTTGAGCACCAATAACTTGTCCGCCTTGGGATGGTCGCCGGCCTCGACGATCTTGCCCACGCGCATCCTGATCTTGGCAAAGTCCTCGAAGGAAATCGTGGCAGGTTGATCCGGCATGGTCTTGCTCTCCAAGAAACCCTGGTAGCGTAGGGGCAGACCCCGGCGTGTCAACGGAGAAAAAGTCCAACTACGGCCGGTTCGCTTTCTTGCGTGCGCTCTCCAGTGCACTCCGTATGGCGGGCAAGCGCTTCTTCTCGCCGGCGCGTTCGGCATCAGCCTCGGCCAGCTCAAGGTGTTTCACCGCTTCGTCATAGCGCTCCAACTGCATCAGCAACACTCCAAGGTTGAAATGGGCCATGTGGAAGCTGGGTTGGCCCTGTAAGGCGGTTTCATAGTGTTTCATAGCGGTGGCAGCACCGCCGGGAACTTTTCCGTCTTTGATCATGTTGCCCAGATCCACGTTTGCTTCCGGGTACGTCGGATAGAGCTCGATGGCTTTGCGGTAGTTTGCCTCCGCAAGTCCGAGCCATGGCGCGGCTTCGCGGTACAGGGCCTCCGCCGCTTGTGGGTCGCCCGTGCGGGCTTTCTGTCCGGCCTGTTGCCAGAGTTCATCGCCGGGTCGTTTATACGCTTTGGCCAAGTTGTAATAGCCCATCCAGAACTTCGGATTGCGTTGTACCATCGCCGACCAGATCGATACGGAATCCTTCCACACGCGACTGTAGGAGCGGCTCATTATCGCCAACCCGACGACGAGCCCTCCGGCGACCGCCAGCGAAACCACCCGGCGGGCCGTGCGCGCTGGAGAAGCGGCCCCGGCCCAAGTACGCAGCATGGCCGCCCCGACCAACGCCGCCCAACCGATGCACGAAAGGTAGCTGTAACGGTCGGCCGCCATCTGACCGCCATGCTTGACCAGACCCACCACCGGCAGCAGCACGAGCACATACGCGCCCCAGGTCGCCAGCAGCCACGACCGCCGACGGCGGATCAGCACAAACACCACGGTCACCGCCACGAACGCCAGAGCCGCCCCGCCGAACCAGGGGTCGCTGCTATCGAACGGCGTGGGCCGCATGTAGTACGGCGCGAGCCGGAAGGGGACGAACGTCATGCTCACGTAGAACAACATGCAGAACGCCGCGACCAGCAATTTCGTGGAGACCGGCTCGGGCTTGTACGTCTTGGTCGCCCACGTCGCCCATACGGTCAGGCCCACCGCCACCAGCGTCAGCGCGGCGTACGGTACCTTTTCAAGCAGGACCCGAAGCAACATGCCGAAGTTCCATCCGGCGGCCCCGCCGAAGCGACGCAGCGGGTAGTAGTCCAGCACGAGCAGGACGGCGACGAGCGGAACGGCCGTTGCCTTGCAGAGCAGCGAGACGGCAAGGCAACCCAGCGCCGCTCCATGCCAGTACCAGCGACCGGTCTGCTGCGCCCGCAGGTAACACCACACCGCCGCAAGGGCCGGTATTAGCGCGAGGATGTAAGGCTGCCCCGAGGCCCAAGCGACGATCTCGCAACGCAGCGGATGGACGGCAAAGAGCAGGGCGCCCACTGCCGCGCCGAGACCCAGCCCGAGCGGCGAGCGGGCGGCGGTCTCTGGGACGCCGAGCGCGATCAGACGGCGGACGACGAAATAGACGAATATGGCGGCCACGCTGTGGAGTACGATGCTGGCGAGGTGCATCCCACGGCTGAACTTGACCAGGTCCGCGCCGTCGAGAAGCTTATACTCGACGGTGGCGATCATCCACGTGAGCGGCTGCCACACACCCAGCAGCGAGGACGTCCACATCCATTTGAGGTTCTCCGTCGAGAAACCGCGGATGTGCGTGTTGAACATCAGGTTGTTCTCATCGTCCCAGTAAAGAAACTCGTTATGGAGAGCGGGAACGAAGGACAGGGCCGTGGCCAAGACTACCGTCGCGAGGCAGACCATCGTGACGGCGGGTGCAGTTCGCGGCGGTGTCGGCAGGAGAGTTCGTCCACCGCGTGTAGCCATGCCCCGGTCGTGCTCGCGACGAGGCTCTGCTGGATCTCCCCTTCCGTGCAAATGCGACCGCTTGTGGCGAGCCATACGCCGATTTTGGCGGATGACCGTGCTAATCGCAACGCTCTTGTGTAGTGAGCCGTGTCGTTCGCATCTGCTCCGAACCGCGACCGTGAGGGAGCGGGCCGAGAGAATCCGCTCCCTTACGATCGCGGCCAACTCGGGCCGTCAGAGGTGCATCAATCCCGACCAACTACAGCAGGATGTCCCATATTCGAGGCGCTGGGGCGGGATTGCCGCTTGACGCCACACCGGGCCTGAATTACCCTGGACACAATAGTCTCGGTACGTTAAAAATTGGATGAGGGAAATCTTTTGCGGTGGTTGCACAACGCAGCCGATACAGCTGGAGCGGTAAGCTCAGCCAAGAGGATGACACATTGCCGGACGCTAAGACTCGACAAACGCTCGCGGATCTCGCCCAAGAGGTCTTCGATCTTACGACCATGAGTTCAGCGGCCCGCTCCCGTTCAAAGGCGGCCATGGCAAGTGGTCAGCTCACCGAGACTGAATTTCTTGCCTTGGACGCGCTGGCCAAGCGGTCGCCCCAAACCGTCGGCGAAATCCAGAAGGCCGTTGGCGTGCTCCCCGCGCAAATGTCGCGCATTGTACGGTCGCTCGAAGACAAGGAGGGGGAGGCCCTCGTCCACTGCGAAATCAACCCTGACGACCGCCGCCGGATCAACGTCGCTCTGACGCCCGCCGGGCAAAGGGCTTATGAAGCCTACCGGCAAGCCCGCTTGGGATTCACCTTGGAAATCCTCCGCGAGCTCACCCCGGAAGACCGCGAGGAGTTCATGCGCCTCCTGCGGCTTATGCGGGAGAGCATCGCTAAGCGTCTGGCTGTACGGTAGTTACGAGCGGGCCATATTTCTCAAGTCAGATTTATTATTTTTTGCTAACTATTTCCAAGTGATATGGTCTATAATTCTGCCAGGCCGAATGCGTCGCGCGGCTGCCTCCCGAGTATGGTCGAGGGGGCGGAAACGTCTCGACGCCGAAGGCTTGGAAGAGCAAAGGAGATAGTCAAATGACACGCATCATCACGGTTATCCTCTTAGTCGGCGGGGCGTGGCTGGGGGCAACCCCCGCAGCGGCACTCGCGTATGGGGGTGGGTGCAGTCCGACGGTGTACAACAACTATGGCGACGCCGCCTACTACATCACCAACAACAACGTGAGCTACGCCGATAACGACGTAAGATACTATCCGAGAAATGATTACGTTCCGGCGAATTACCCGGCGAACTTCGCCTACCCTGTGGTCGCGCCGGCGGCTTACGGGGCAGTCTATCGGGAGCCGGTCTACGTCCAACCGACGTACGTCCAAAGGGCCTACTATGAGCCCGTCTACGTTTCCCCGGCCCCCGTCGTCATTCGGCCGAGAAGCTGGTTCGGTTTCTCGTTCGGGTATCACCGCGAAGTTTATCGGTCGCGCCAAGTTGTGCATCGAGAGGTGGCCGTACGGCACGCTCCGGTCGTGCGTGCGGGGCACTATCCGGCGTACTCTCGCGGCTATGCCCGGCCCGGCCCGGTCCATGGCTACTCCCGCGGCCCGGAGAGGGGATCCCACTCGGGCGGCGGCCGGCACCGGCGCTAGCCGGAGGCTTGGTGGACCGCAGAACTTGACCCTTGACCTTGTGGGGCTTAAGAGCGGCGTCATGTCGGAAGACGATGACGCCCGCTTTATGCGCGAAGCCCTCAAGGAAGCCCGCGCGGCTGACGACGCGGAGGAGGTGCCCGTCGGGGCGGTCGTGGTCTGTGAGGGGCGCGTCATCGGGCGCGGGCACAATCAGCGGCAGCGCTTGGCCGACCCTACTGCGCACGCCGAAATGATCGCCATCACTGCCGCATCCGGCAGTCTCGGGGACTGGCGGCTCACCGGCTGCACGCTCTATGTGACCTTAGAGCCGTGCGCGATGTGTGCCGGGGCCATCGTGCTGGCCCGCATCGACCGGTTGGTTTTCGGCGCGGACGATCCCAAAGCGGGCGCGTGCGGATCGCTCTATAGCATCGCCACCAATCCGCGTTCAAACCATCAGGTCGCGGTCACGCGCGGGGTGTTGAAAGACGAGTGCAGCTTGGTGTTGCAGGCGTTCTTCCAGCGCCAGCGTGCGCTGGGCAAAAAAGGGTAGATTCCCATCCTCTCCGTTCTTTCCAAGGGGCACTCCTGAAAACGTAAGGTTGGCAAACAATATCACAGCGGTCAAGCCCGAAGGGGCTTTGAGGCTGGAATCGACTGACGCTGACACTATGCGGTTCACCTCAGACGGAGCGTCTGCGGGAATCGCCCAGGGGGAGATTCTGCTTGGGACAGAGAATGGAGGCTACCTGCGCCGGGTCGACTCGGTGACGGACGACGGAACCGGATCCCTTACCGTCCGAACGTCCCAAGCGGCGCTCACCGACGCC
>JAZDKM010000459.1:0-15770 GCA_043803085.1 Planctomycetota bacterium | reverse complement strand
CGCCGCGGGGGCGGGACCTTTCCGCTGGCGAAGAGAATCTGCGAGGAAAGAAGAGTGGATAGGACAGATAAGACAAATAGGACGGATAGGACGCGGCACGGGCATCGGGCGGACAGGAGGGAGAAGACGCATCGGGGGCGTCGGCGGCCATGCAAGGGTGGGACGGACGAGGGCGGCGGGCTCTACGGGAGGCCGTGAGGTCTGCGACGGGTCTTATTGGGGGCCGTGAGGCCTGCGGCGGGTTTCGGAGCGCATGCGGTAGAGCCGTTCGGTGAAACCGCCCTCGGCAAGGAACTGCTTCTCAAGTTGGCGCAGTTGCTGATCGAGCAGGTAGTTGGCCTGGTGGATCACGCAGATAACGGTGTTGGCGGCGACTTCTGGAGGCGAAGCCTCCACATAGGTCCTATAGGTCGAATAGGACCTATCCGGCACCCAAGCGAGCTTGCGGACGGCCTGGGCCTGGGAATGGTCCTTGTCCCAGAGCGGCAAGGTCCGCTGGCGGAGAAAATCCTGATAGTCCAGGAGCAGTTCCTCCAGGCTGGCGCGGGCGACGCCCACCAGTTTGAGCTCGGTCTTCTTCGTGGTGCCGGAGGCCTGGCTTCCCTCGGCGATGTTCTGCTTGCCGCTGCGCGCCGCCTGGACCATCTGGTCGTGCGTGCGCGAGCGCGGGTCGATGAACCGGCGGCAGAACGCCCCCGTGGCATCGAAGACGATCTCGGCCATCTGGTAGGACTTGAGCTGACGGTAGCCGCCGTGAGCCGGAATGAGCGCCGACGGGTCGGCGTTATAGGTCTTATCGGTCCTATGAGTCCTATTTGGCGTGCTCATCTCGCAACCATCCTAAAGATGACCCTTCTTCTTCAGCCCTGGACCTGGGCGGCATGCAGCTTGGCGGATTGACGGGCGATCTCGCGACGGCGGGTTTCCAACTCTTGCGGCGTGGTCGCATGGCGGGCGCGGGCCTCAGCGAGGGCGGCCCGGGTTTGCGGGACGTCGATCTCCTCCGGGCGCAGGGCCTGCTCGGTCAGGATGGTGACCTGGTTCTTGAGCACCTGGGCGAAGCCGCCGTCGATGAAGAGCCGTTCGGACCTGGCGGCCGTCTCCAGCCGCAGCACCCCCGTGCCCAGCTTGCACAGCAAGGGGGCGCGGTCACGCAGAATACCGATCTCGCCGTCGTGCGCCGGAAAGGCCAGGAAGGTGCCCTCCGCGTCGAGCACCTGCCGCTCGGGCGTGATGACGGTACACCGAAATGAAACGTCGATCGGCATCCGACTCTATCCCTTCACCGGACGCTTAGGGTGGACCATGGCGATCCATCCGCTGGACGCTCGCGTTCGGAAGACGGTAATCACGAAAACACGAAAAGACGAAAGCACGAAAGAAGAAAAGGTGGAGAAGGGATTCACCGCCGCCTCCACGCCTATCTCAACTCTCGCACCGTGGGCAAGACCCATCCTCTGCAAGGGCGTTCTCACTGATTCTCCTTCATACGCAAAGCTTTTCGTGTTTTCGTTCTTTCGGGCTTTCGTGATTCCTCTTCTTGCTGTTTCCGTGATTCTCAACGTCAAAGCCTCCAGGGCGCTCACGTGGCGGCCGCGAGTTTCTCGGCTTTGGCGGCGGCATCCTCGATGCTGCCCACGTACATGAATGCCTGCTCGGGAAGGTGGTCCCACTTGCCCGCGCACACCTCGTCGAAACTGCGGATGGTATCGGCACAGGGGGTGTAACAGCCCGGCAGGCCGGTAAACTGTTCGGCCACAAAGAAGGCCTGCGACAGAAAGCGCTCGATCTTGCGGGCCCGGGCCACGGTGAGCTTGTCCTCCTCGCTCAACTCGTCCACGCCGAGGATGGCGATGATGTCCTGCAGGTCCTTGTAACGTTGCACGATCTGCTGCACCCGCCGGGCGACGCGGTAGTGGTCTTCGCCGATGTAGTGCGGATCGATGATCCGGCTGGAGGAGGCCAGCGGGTCGACCGCGGGATAGATGCCCTTCTCTGTGATGCTGCGCTCGAGATTGACCGTGCTGTCCAAGTGGGTGAAGGCGGCGGCCGGGGCCGGGTCGGTGTAATCGTCGGCCGGCACGTAAATGGCCTGGATACTGGTCACCGCCCCGCGCCGCGTACTGGTGATGCGCTCCTGCAACTCGCCCATCTCGGTGCCCAGGGTCGGCTGATAGCCTACCGCGGAGGGCATCCGTCCCAGCAGGGCCGAGACCTCCGAGCCGGCCTGGGAGAAGCGGAAAATGTTGTCGATGAACAGCAGCGTGTCGGCGCCGGTCTGATCGCGGAAGTACTCCGCCATGGTGAGGGCGGAGAGGGCTACGCGGAGCCGGGCGCCGGGCGGCTCGTTCATCTGCCCGAAGACCATCACGGTTTGGTCGATGACGCGCTTGCCGGTGTCGCCGATCTTGGCTTCCTGCATCTCCAGCCAGAGGTCGTTCCCCTCGCGGGTGCGTTCGCCCACGCCGGCGAAGCAGGAGTACCCGCTGTGGAAGCGGGCCAGGCGGGCGATCAGCTCCTGAATGATGACCGTCTTGCCTACGCCAGCGCCCCCGAACAGCCCGGCCTTCCCGCCTCGGACCAGCGGACAGAGCAGATCAATCACCTTGACACCGGTCTCGAACATCTCGGTCTTGGGTATGATCTCATCGAAAGCCGCCGGAAGGTGGTGGATCGAGCGCCGCTCTGTGACGTGGACCGGGCCAAGACCGTCGATCGGTTCGCCCAGCAGGTTGAACACGCGCCCGAGCGTTTCCGGGCCGACGGGCACGGTCACGGGGGAGCCGGTGTCGAGGATGGGCGCGCCGCGCACGAGACCATCGGTGTTGCCCAGGGCCACGGCGCGGACCTTGCCACCACCCAGGTGGGCGGCCACTTCGCACCACAAGGTGGCCTGCTCGCTACGGCCCAGCACTTTCCGCTCCACCTCGACGGTCAGCGCGTTGTAAAGCGACGGGAGCTGGTCCTCGGCGAACTCGGCGTCGAGCGTTGAGCCGATGACCTGGATGACGCGACCCACATTCTTGCCGTTACCTTCCGACATTGCGGTGAACTCCCTGTCACAAAATGGAGAATGGAGAATGGAGAATGGAGAAAGAAGAACGGCGCACGCACAACCCCACCGAACGCGAGCCTCTATTCTGGATCGGTTCCAAACCCATTCTTCGCCCGCAGAGCCTCGTTCTCGACTCTTCATTCTCCATTCTCAATTCTCCATTTTTTATTTGAGGGCCTCCGCTCCGCCCACGATATCCAGCAACTCCGTGGTGATCCGGGTCTGGCGGGCCCGGTTGTACTGCCGGGTCAGTAACTTAATCATATCGCCGGCGGCATCGGTGGCGGCCTTCATCGCCACCATGCGGGCCACCTGTTCGCTCACCGCGGCGTCGGTGAAACACTGGAACAGCCGCACCTTCACCGAAGTAGGCAGAAGCTCGCCCAGCAACGCCGCCGGTTCCGGCGAGAAATCATATTCGACGCCTTCCTCGGCCCGCCCTGCTGTTTCACCGGTCGGCGGCTCCTCGCGCAGCAAGGGCAGCAGCCGCAGCACCTCGGGACGCTGCCGCCCGACCGAGTGAAACCGCATGTAGGCCACGTGCACCGAATCCACTTCCCGCCGACCGTATTGCCCGATGAACCCTTGGGCGATCCGGTCCACTTCCTCGAAGTGGGGGCGGTTGTCCATGCTCAGTCGGGTGGAGGCCAAAGGCAGGCGGAGAAACTTGAAGTAGGCCGCCCCCTTCTTGCCGATCACGTGCAGGTCGATCGTCTCACCCGCTTGCTTGCGGGCGTCGAGGTGGTCCAGCGCCGTCCGCAGGATGTTGGCGTTGTAGCCGCCGCACAAACCGCGGTTCGAGGTCAGCACCAGAAGGGCTGATCGGCCGGCCCCCGCGTTGATCCGCAGGAGCGGGTGCTCGACATCGCCGGCGTGCCGGCTGAGTTCGGCGACCAGCTCGGTGATTTTCTCGGTATACGGCCTGGTCGCGGTGGCGCGGTGGAACGCCGCCTGGAACCGCGCGGTGGCGATCAACTGCATGGTCCGGGTGATCTTGCGGATATTGCGGACCGATTTGCGGCGTTTGACCAGGACTCTCCTGTTGGCCATCTTGCTAGCCTTGCACAAAGCGGGCCTTGAAATTCGCGTACAGCTTCTTGAGCTTCTCGGCAAGTTCCGCCGGGAGATCACCCTTGGCGGTCAGTTCGTCGCGCACCTCCGGGAATTCATCCCGGATGTGCGCCAGCAGCCGATGCTCGAATTCCCGGATGCGTGGCCGCGGGACATCGTCCAGGAGTCCGCTGGTTCCGGCAAAGATGCTGATCACCTGGTCGGCCACGTCATACGGGGCGTACTGTCCCTGTTTGAGCAACTCGACCATGGCCTCGCCGCGGTCGAGCTGTCGTTGCGTGGCGGCGTCGAGTTCCGTACCCAACTGGGCGAAAGCCTCCAGTTCGCGGTAGGCGGCCAGGTCCAGGCGCAGCGTGCCGGCCACCTTCTTCATGGCCTTGATCTGGGCGTTGCCTCCCACCCGCGATACGCTGATGCCGACGTTGATGGCCGGTCGCACCCCCGCAAAGAACAAGTCCGGTTCCAGATAAATCTGCCCGTCGGTGATCGAGATCACGTTCGTCGGAATGTAGGCCGACACTTCGCCCTCCAGCGTCTCAATCACCGGCAGGGCGGTCAGGCTGCCGCCCGACTTGGGGTCCATGCGGATTTCGTGATCCGCGGGTCCGAGCTTCTGCAAATCTTCCTTGATCTGATGGAGGCCGGGCACGCCGATATAAACCTTGCCATTGACGCCCTGGGTGGTATCGGGGGGGGCGCCCCTCTTCACCATGAAGCGGCGCTCGGCCATCTTGCTCGCCCGCTCCAGCAGACGGCTGTGCAGGTAGAACACGTCGCCGGGATAGGCCTCCCGTCCGGGCGGACGGCGGAGCAGCAACGAGAGCTGACGGTACGAGGCGGCCTGCTTGGTGAGATCGTCGTAGATGACCACGGTGTGCCGGCCCTGCTCATACATGAAGTACTCGGCCATGGCGCATCCGGCGTACGGGGCGATGTATTGCAGGGGCGCGGCGTTGGAGCTGCTGGCGTTGACCACGATGGTATAGTCCATCGCGTGGTGCTCACGCAGCGTTTCGACTGCCGCGGCTACGGTGGACTCCTTCTGGCCGACGGCGACGTAAACGCAGATGACGCCGTTGTTCTTTTGGTTGATGATCGTATCGACGCAGATGGCCGTCTTGCCGGTCTTGCGGTCACCGATGATCAGTTCGCGCTGCCCGCGTCCGATGGGGATCATGCTGTCGATGGCTTTGATACCGGTCTGGAGCGGCTGATTGACCGGCTGGCGCTCGGCAATACCCAGGGCCCGCGACTCCAGCGGTCGCCGGTGAGGCGTTTCGATGGTGCCCAGGCCGTCGAGCGGCTGGCCGAGCGGATTGACCACCCTCCCCAGCAGGGCCTCGCCGCACGGCACGCTGAGCAACTGCCCGGTGCGTTTGACCGTATCACCGGCCTTGATGCCCAGATATTCG
The DNA here is from genome assembly GCA_043803085.1 of Planctomycetota bacterium. GTDB lineage: Bacteria > Planctomycetota > Phycisphaerae > UBA1845 > UBA1845 > JAAEQG01. The sequence goes on along the minus strand of JAZDKM010000459.1, from coordinate 10,232 downwards.
CCCAGGATGACCGCGCCGACCGAGTTCTCTTCGAGGTTGAACACCTGGCCGATGGCGCCGTTCTCGAACTCCAGCATTTCGCTGGCCATCGCGTTCTTCAGGCCGTAGAGCCTGGCCACCCCGTCGCCCACCTCGAGCACCCGGCCGACTTCCGCCACGTCGAACTGAGCACGGTAGTGTTCGATCTCCTGCCGGATGACGGAAGCAATCTCATCGACTTTGAATTTCATCTTCGCCTACCTCTTGCCGCTCACTTTTCCTTGACGGGCAGCTTCCCTTCATGGAGATCGCGGGACGCGCGTTCGAGCAGCGCCCCGCGTAGGCGCCGCAAGTGACTCGCCGCGGTGTTGTCCAGCAACTCGTCCTCGATCTGGACGCGCACCCCGGCAATGACCGCCGGGTCTACCGTTTCGACCAGACGCGGGGTCCGTCCGGTGTGGCGCGCGAGCACCGGGATCAGACGTTCGCGGAGTTCGGCGGTCAGCGGATGGGCCGTCGTCACCAACACCTCCACCTCGTTGCGCTTCCGTTCCAAAGCGCGCCGGAACCGCTCGTGGAACAAGGGGACCAGCTCGGCCCGGCCTCTGCGATTGAGCACCAGAAGCGTGTCCAGCAACAGGTCGTTCATCTTGCCGCGGCAGGTGCGCTCGAGCACGCCGTCACGGGTGTCGGCGTCGAGGACCGGGCTTTCCATGAAGTTCGTGAAAGTTTCGTCCGCCATCATGAAGGCGGCGAATTCGCCGAGCTCGGATAGGAAGGTGTCCGCCACGCCTTGGGCCTCGGCGAGCGCCAGGGCCGCCTGGGTGTACTCGTCCGCGATCGCTAGGGCTCTCTGATCGACCGTCGCCATGAAGTCCCGCCGGTTCCCATCCCACAGGTCGTTTGTAGCGGCCGGCGTCCCCGCCGGCCGGTGGCCTGCGAGACGCAGGCCGCTACAGATGGCGCCGGTGTGCCACTGCCGTTCCGGCAGTGCCGAGCGCAGGAGGCCACTCGCCCAAAGCACTGCTCACAGAGCAGTGGCACACCCGAAAGTTTGGGTGCGTCGGTGCACTAGTTCCTCTGGCTGGCCAACTCCTCGATGGACTCGGTGATCAGTCGTTCGTGGTCGCGGGTGTTCAGTTCGCGGCCGAGGATTTTGGCCGCCGCGCCGGTGGCCAATTGGGCACCCACCTCATAGATTTCTTTGATCGCCGTGTTGCGGGCGATGGCGATCTCGCGTTTGGCCCGCTCCAGGATGGCGTCGGCCTCGTTCTGGGCCTGCTCTTTGATTTTGAGCCGGACCACTTCGGCGTCCCGCCGACCCTCGGCGACGATAGCTTCCGTCTCGTCGCGGGCCCGGTCGAGTTGGGCGACGTACTCCTTGAGGCGGGCCTCGGCCTTTTCGTGGTCTTTTTTCGCCTGGTCCAGCGACACCCGGATGAACTCCTCACGGGTCCGCAACCCCTGAAGGATGGGACCCCAGGCGTATTTGCCCAGGACGACGACTACCGCCGCGAACGTCAGCAGCGTCCAAATGATGTTCCCGAGGTCTCCGGTGAAGAGGCCCGGTGAGGATTCATGCTCCGCGGCGACCGCAACGTCATGCAGAACCAGCACCCACCCGCACGTCGACCACCGAGCCGAGCGTAGCCATCTGCCGCTCATCGTGTCCATCCAAGCTTGGCCCAACGGGTGCCCATCCGAGGGCAGTCCCCGCTGTATCCTGTTCCGTATCGTCAAGCCACGGCAGCGATAAAGCAACCCAGAACGGCAAACAGGGTGGCCCCTTCGATCATCGCAGCGGTGATAATCATGGCCGTGGAGATCTTCCCGGCCACTTCGGGCTGCCGAGCCATCGACTCAACCGCACTCCCGCCGATCCGGCCAATGCCCGCAGCCCCGCCCATGACGACCAGGCCGGCACCAATTCCGCCGCCTAAGGCCTTGGCCCCCACGCTGTCCAAGAGGTTGTGACCGCCTGCCGCAACCACCGGTTCGTCGGTCCCGTGCTTCTCTTGGGCCTGCGCCGGCACCGTGGTCATCAGTGCTAACCCAACGGCGATGATCAACAACCCCACCATTCCTCTCATCGATTTCATGTAGCGATCCTTTCTGACATCTTGCCACTCGTTGGGGGCGAGCAGCGTAATCCTCGCCATCGCCGTCACGCCTCACGGCCCGTTTGCCCCACCACTCCGGGCATGGCGACTTTTTCTAGCCGGGGGCCGCCTCGACCGGGCCATACTTCGGGTCATGGCCGCCAGGTTCGGAAGTAATGGCCTGCCCGATAAACAGGGCGGTCAGGAACGTAAAGATAAACGCCTGCAGAAACGCTACGAAGATCTCCAGCAGGTTGAACAGCACGCTGAATGCCACCACGAGTACGCCGACACCCAGGCCGGCTGCCGCATTCTTCGCCCCGACCACGAAGATGAAGCTCAGGAGCACGGCCAGGAGCACGTGCCCGGCGACCATGTTCGCAAAAAGACGAACGGTCAAGGCGAAGATCTTGGCGAGCAGACCAATGATCTCGACGGGAACCAACAGCGGGGCCAACCACAGCGGTCCGGGGCAAAAATGGGCGATGTAGTGCACCCCCCCAATCCGCAGGCCGTTGACTACGATCATCATCAGCGTACAGCCCGCCAACGTGCCGGTCACCCAGACGTTGCCGGTGGCGGATCCCCCGATCCCGTGATGGGCGTCGGGAAAGATCGCTCGAATGATCGGGCGGGTGAGCGGTTCCAACGGCAAGAGCCCCAGGAGGTTGCAGAACAACACGTAGAAGAACGCCGACCAGACGTACTTGATGAAGCGGTCGGTGTGCTCACCCAGCGCAGGTCGGGCCACCTCCTGACGCAGATAGTTACAGATGGTCTCGAAGAAGTTCATGAAGCCCGAGGGGGTGAGATCGTGCACCACGTCGCCTGTCGTCTTGAGGCGGGAAAACTTCGGCAAGAGCAGCATCAGCAGCAAGGCGGCCAGGATCTGCATCGCGATCTGATTGGACAGGATGATCGGAGACCACACCCCTGCGCCGGTGTCCAGGTACACCCATTGCACCACGTGATCCAACACATTCGAGGAGGCGAGGAGCGCCACGCTCATGATGAATGCTTCTCCCGCACTCGACCCATCACCTGGACTGCAAACGTTGCGTCCACCACCAGCATGGCCAGATACGACAAGCCTATCCACAAGCCGAGTACCGCCCGGTTGAACCACCCGGAGAGCAGCAACGAACCGGCGATCGTCAGCGCCACGAGGAAGCGCAGCAAAGTGGCCAGCAAGATGGACGATACCGCTCTGTCCGCCTTGTCCGCACCGGCCAGGCCGATCGGCAACGAACCGATGCACCCCGCAGCCAGACTCGTGCCGATGCCCGCGACCATCGCGCCGATCGCGGACGGACCGGCGATTCGCAACGTCGGGTAGTAGCCTAACAGGAAGAGGGCCACGGCCACCGCGAGACTGACGGTGATGAGTCGCAGGTAGGTCAGGGCAAAGGTCCTCACCGATTCATCCCGTTAGTCCGACTCGTCTTCGCGCCGCTGCTCTTGGGCCTCGTCGTCCAAACGTCTGAACGCCGCGAGAGACACGCGAATCAGATTGTACGTCCCGCCGACCAGACCGAGAACGGCCCCGATGACCAGGCCCCAGGGCTTCGTCTGGTAGTGCCGGTCGATCCAGTATCCAATGAGGGCGAATCCCGCCATCGCGGCGGCACAGTCAATACCCACGCCGGCGTAACGCATCCACGACGACACCCGTTTGGGAGGTTTGTCCCGCATGGGCACCCCACTACGGCTTCCCCCTCCTCCGCCGAGGGGGCGGTAGTCTAGCAGGCGCCCCGCGCGCGTCAAGTGCCGCATTCAAAGCGGGTCGTGTGTCGTGTCCTGATTTGGGCAACTGGCCAGCTTGAAACGGGCGACCCAGCTAGCAGGGTACAATCATGTCGCTGGGTACGGATTGCCTTGCGAATTTGCTACGCCGACCGCCACGGACGACTAGTGCTCCGTCAATGCTGAATCTGCGGGTTCGATGGGAGGGCGAGGCTCCGGCCGAGCCGGGTACGGGATCGGCTGTCGGACGAGCGGCTCGCCAGGAGGCTCGCCCTCCCGCGGTGACGCAACCCGTAAGAATACGGTTGACGGAGCACTAGGTCCGCTTGAATTGCTTTTCGAGGTCCTTAACGGTCAACCGGAGCGTGGTCGGCCGGCCGTGTGGGCAACTGCTCGATTTCTCGACCAGGTCCTTTTGGGCCACCAAGGCGTCAATCTCGTCGGGAGTGAGCGGGTCGCCGGCCTTCACCGCCGCCTTGCAGGCCATCATGTCCAGCAGTTCATGGACCAGCGTTTCGGGGTGTGTGGTCCGGCCCTGCTCCTCTTTCTCTTCGAGCTTGTCCAGCAGGTCGCGCAGAAACGGAGCGGCGTCGGCGTCCTTGAGCAACGCGGGAAAGGACTGCACCGCCACCGCATCGTGCCCGAAGGAGGTCACCTCGATGCCGATCTGGTGCAGCAACGCCTCATTCTCCTGCAGCAGGGTCATCTGCTTGGGCGTGACGGTTAAGGTTTCGGGGAGGAGCAGGCGCTGCCCCTCCAGCGGCCCGGAGGTGAGGCGCTCGCAAAGCTGGTTATAGAGGATGCGCTCGTGCAAGGCGTGCTGGTCGATAATGAGCATGCCTTCGTCCGATTCGACCACCAGGTAGGTGTTGTGCAACTGGAGGGCCCGGCGCGGACGCACCACGTCGATCGCTGCCGGACCGGGCGGGCTGAAGCCCCCGGCCCGGTCCATCGGGGCGGGCCCGGCGTAGGCGGAGCGCCATAACTCCGCTGCGTCATGAGTACTGGGGGTCGAGCGCCGAGTGCTGAGTGTTGAGTCTGATGGACTCTGCGGAGGGGTAGGGTTCCGGAACGCCGCCGGGGCGGATTCGCCCACGATCGGTTTGGCGGAACGAAGTGCGTCGACCATCTGACGGCGGACGGCGTCCGGGTCCTCGGGGGCCGGGAATCGCGCGGATGGAAGTCCGCGGCCCGGCCCGGTCCGCAGCGCCGGCGTCAGGTCGGTCCGGAAGAACGTCTCCCGGAAAGCACTGAGCACCTGCGAGTGGATCAAGTTGGAATCGCGCCAGCGGACTTCGATCTTCGTCGGGTGTACGTTGACGTCCACCGTCTCGGGATCGACGGTCACAAAAAGCAGGTAGACCGGCTGGCGATCGTGCTCCATCAGCCCGCGGTAGGCCTCGCGCACCGCGTGCTGCACGAAACGGTCACGGATGTAGCGACCGTTCACGAAAACGGACTGCCACGAGGTGGTCGAGCGTGAGCGGATCGGCGGCGCGGCATAGGCCTCGATGACGATGCCTCGCTCATCGCGCGTGATGGGGATCAGTTCGTCGGCCAATTCCGGGCCGTACAGGCTGGCGATCCGGTCGCGGATGCGCTGGTCGGCGGGGAGTTGGTGGGCGAGGCGACCGTTGCTGGTCAGGTCGAACCCCACCTCGGGAAAGCCCAAGGCCAGGCGGGCGAACTGCTCGTGAATGTGCCCGGTTTCGGTGGCGTGGGTGCGGAGGAACTTCCGCCGGGCCGGGACGTTGAAGAACAAATCGCGGACCTCGACGGTGGTCCCTTCGGGTCCGCCCGCCGCCCCCGAGGGTTGGACCTTCTCGCCGGAGACGATGATCTGATGCCCCTCGACGGAGCCGCGTTTACGCGAAACGATGCGCATGTTGGACACGGCGCCGATGCTGGCCAGGGCTTCACCGCGGAAGCCCAGGGTCGCGATGCGGTACAAATCGTCTTCGCTGCTCAGTTTGCTCGTGGCGTGCGGCATGACGGCCAGACCCAGGTCCTCAGCGGTCATGCCCTCGCCGTCGTCGGTGACACGAATGAGCTGCTTGCCGCCGTCTTCGATGGTCACCGCCACACGGGTGGCTCCGGCGTCCAGGGCGTTTTCGACCAGTTCCTTGACCACGCTGGCCGGGCGCTCCACCACCTCGCCGGCGGCGATCTTGTTGACCAACAGGTCGGGAAGCATGCGGATTCGGCTCATGGACGTCCCTGGGCCCCCTTGGTCCCGCCGGCACGAGCAGCGCGGAGGTGCGCATTCGGCATCCGGCGCGAGTATAATGGGCAGCGCCGGAGCAGGCAATCGCGTGCCCTGTGGTGCCAGGGCATGATCCGAGGTAGAGGGCGCGGTCGTATGTTGATTATCGCACACCTGGATCAGCCGCACCGGCGCGAGGAGTGGCCTAAGCTCTTCGCCCAGGCACGAGCAGCCGGTTTCGATGGGGTCGAGGTCGTCATCGGCGACGGTTATGCCTGTGCCTGGTCGGAGCCGGAGGAAGCCTATCGCACGCTCGCGCAAGAGGCCGACCGGTGCGGGACGCCCGTCCGGTCGGTGTTCCTGGCCGACGATCCCGCGGTGCGTATAGGGATCGCGGATGACGCGCAGCGCGCGCAAAACCTCGAGCGGGTCCGGGCGGGTATCGAGCGGTGCCGGTGGCTGGGCGCGGCGCTGTTGCGGTGGATACCGGGCGCGGTGGGTCCGACTGGGGATGGGCAGGCCCCGTCTTATCAGGATGCGCTGAACTACACCTGCTTCGGTATAGAAGCTTTGCGGGCGGATTTCGAACGCTGCGGCGTAGCGGCCGGGCTTATCCCCTGCTACCACCGGTTCTTGTTGTCGCCGCCCGAGTTTCGCGAGTTGATCGATCGGTTGAACTCCCCGCGGATCGACGCCGCGCTCGACTACGCCGCGTGCGCCCAAGTCGGCGAGCCGGCCGACTGGATTGCCACTCTGCAACACCGCTTAGCGGCGGTCAGTATGCGGGCGGCGGCCTCATTCCCGACGGTGGGTGCCGGGAGCCTAATAGTCCGGGGTGAAAGTGGCCAAGAGCGGTGTGACACGGGCATCCAAGCGCCCGCGGAAACACAGGCTGGAAGCCTGTGCCACAACTTCTGCCACGGGCTGCTAATCCAGGCCCTGCGCCACATTCGCTTCGACGGATTGTGGATCCACATGGGCGAACTGTGTGGGCCGGGTGAACTGAACGCGCTACGGCAAGCGATGGCCCCGTGAGGTCCGCGTCGTGCACGGCGCTAAGCCCTGGTCGTCTCGACGGCGCTCGAAGCCTCCCAACTGAATCGAAATAGCTGGACACGGTTAGCACTTCTCGTCGCCGGCTCCGCGAGCCTGAGTCGCGACATCGTTGACGCATTGCGGACGTTCTGACGGCACGACTGGCGCTTTGGGCGACCCAATGGGCACGGTGAGTCGCGAGGAGCACTTTTATAAGCCGTTCTCCAGGTTTCCCAACCCCGAACACCACGCCAAGCCACGAGGTGCTTAACACAAGGCGAAACGCAGACGATACACGATCAGGCGGCCTTTGGCTTGCGCAGAATCGCGGCCAAACTGCGCGAATCGATTGTTTTAGGACTGGCTCGCGGGACGTTGGCCAGGGCCGCGCGTCTCCATGGTGACGTAATGACACGCGTTTCTCTTCGCGCTCGCAGCAAGCTGGTGTCGGCAGGGGGTCTGCGCCGCTACCTGCCCTTCGGCTTGGCGATAGCTTTGGGGCTTACTCTGTCGCTGTACGCCTTTCGCAACGTGCGGGCGTGGGAGGAGGGCCGTGCGCAGGGAGAATTCGAAGAACGCGTCGCGGCCTTGGCGCAGGGACTGCAAGGCGACCTCCGGAATGTCGCCGACCTCACGTATTCGCTCGCCGCGTTTTACGACGCTTCCAAAGAGGTGGAGCGAGATGAGTTTGCGACCTTCATCAAGCCGCTGTTGCTGAAATACCCGCAAATTGAATCCCTGGAGTGGGCGCCGCGCGTCCCTGCGTCGGCGCGGTCGGCCATCGAGCAGTACGCGCAGCGCCAGGGGCACCGCGACTTTGAAATCACGGAACAAGCTGGGTCAAGCGGGCCGGTGCGGGCCGCGCCACGCCCGGAATATTTCCCCGTGCTCTGGGTCGCGTCCAACGCCGGGCACGAGCGCGGTCCAGGCTTCGACCTCGGCTCTGAGCCGGCCTGTCGGGCAGTGCTCGACAAGACACTCGAAACCGGGGCAGCGACTGCCACGGCGCGCGCGACCGCGGTCCACCGGGTCGACGGCGAACGCGGGGTGCGGGTCGTGCTGCCTGTCTACGGGTATGGGGTGCCGCCCGATTTCCAAAGACAACCTGGCGAGCTGAGCGGCGTCGTTGTAGCCGTGTTTCATGTCCACCGCTGCGTCGAACGCTACCTGGCAAACTCGAAAACGGACGGCATCGACGTCCGCCTGTTCGACGGGGGCGCGGCAAACAAACGGCGCCTGCTGTACGCACAGGAGGCCGGCGGCCCGAGTGTCCGCCCCACCGAGCAGGTTAGACAGCCCATCCGTGCCAGCGCCCGGCGCATCGTCTGGTGCGACCAGGCCGAGACCCCCTGGCTGCTGGAGGGCGCACCCGGGCCGGGGTATCGCGCCACGGTGGGAACCTGGCCCGCCTGGACGGTATTGGCCGGCGGAGTGCTGCTCACGGCCTGGCTCAGCGCTTATCTACTCCTCACCCTGGCGCGGCACCGGCGGGTCGAGCAACGCATTACCTGCCGGACGGCCGAACTATCGGCCGCGAACCAGGAACTACTAGGCGAGGTCGCTGAACGCAAACACGCCGAGGAGGCGCTGTGGGAGAGGGAAGCCCTCTTGCGCGGCATCACGGACTCGGCCCAGGACGCCATCCTGATGATGGATTCGCAGGGGTGCGTGTCCTACTGGAATCCGGCGGCCGAACGCCTGCTGGGATACCTGGCGGACGAGGCGCTGGGGCAGAATCTGCACGAGCTTCTGGCACCGGAGCGTTATCGCGGCGCACACGACCAGGCGTTCCCGGAGTTCCAGCGGACCGGACGCGGCAAGGCAGTCGGCCAGACGCTGGAACTGCACGCCCTGCACCAGGATGGCCGAGAAATCACGGTGGCGTTGTCCCTGTCCAGTGTCCAGATGGACGGCGCGTGGCACGCCGTGGGCATCATGCGCGACGAGACCGAGCGCAAGCGGGCGGAAGAGAAGCTCGCGGAGTTCAAGAGGGCCGTGGACCAGAGCGTGGACGGCATCGCTATCGCCGATCTGGACGGGCACCTCCGCTTCGTGAACGGAGCCTGGGCCAGGATGCACGGCCACTCCGTCGACGAACTCATTGACCGGAACTTGAGCATCTTCCACACGGCCGAGCAGTTAAGGGCGGAGGTGATCCCCTTTAACGAACAAGCGCTGGAAACCGGTTCAAACGAAGGTGAGATGGGGCATATTCGCAAAGACGGTACAACTTTCCCCACTTGGATGTCCTGCACCGTGCTGCGGGACGCGAACCACAAGCCCATTGCATTCGTCGGAACGGCCCGCGACATCACCGATCGCAAGCAGGCGGAGGAGCAAAGCGAGAAACTGCTCCTGCGGCAGCAAGGCGTTGGCCACCTCCGACAGTTGCTTCTGGCGCCGGCCCCTCTCGAGGCCAAACTCAGAAGTATCACCGACGGCATCGTCCGCCTGTTCGATGCCGATTTCTGCCGCATCTGGCTGATACGCCCCGGGGATATGTGCGAACGGGACTGCATCTATGCCGAGGTGCACGAAGGGCCGCACGTCTGCCGGTACCGTAACCGGTGTCAGCATCTGCTGGCGAGTTCCGGCCGGTACACCCACGTGGACGGCCTAGGCCACCGCCGCGTTCCGTTCGGGTGTTACAAAATCGGGCGCATCGCATCGGACGAAGAGCCCAGGTTTCTCACCAACGACGCGCAGAATGAGCCGAACGTTCACAATCACGACTGGGCCCGCGAACTGGGACTGGTGTCGTTCGCGGGATACCGGCTTCGAGCGCCCGAGGGAGACACCCTGGGCGTTCTGGCCCTGTTCGCCAAACATCCGATCTCCGCCGACGAAGACGCCATGCTGGACGGACTCGGGAGCACCGTGGCGCTTGTCGTCCAGCAAGCCACGGCGGAGGACGCGCTGCGCCGGTCGAAAGCCGACTTGGAGCAAGCCAACGGGCAACTACAACAGGTCAGCGAGCGGGCCGAACAGATGGCTGTGCAGGCCGAGACCGCCACCCGCATCAAGAGCGAGTTCCTGGCCAACATGAGCCACGAGATCCGCACGCCGATGACGGCGATCCTGGGCTTCACCGACATCCTGCTCGAACACGGGAGTCTGGCCGACCTCCTGCCCGAACAGGTTGACGCGGCCCGGACGATCAGGTCCAACAGCCA
>JAZDKM010000458.1:0-9417 GCA_043803085.1 Planctomycetota bacterium | reverse complement strand
CGCCGCGCACAACTTGCCCGCGGATTCGAGCGTAAGCCCGCACCCGCTGCGCAGGAAGCCGTGAATACTCGCGTAGTGCAGCCCGGACCGGTCGGCGAGGGCTTTCATCGAAAGCCCGGACCGCTGGGCCACGTCCCGAAGTTTTTGTTCTAAGTCGGTTGCCATGCCGAGAATGATATCAAAGTCCTGATTCACGTCAAGCGCTTTCTGCAATTCCTTCGTAGCACGAAACCGGGACCGCCTCACCCACGGGGCAGCCGGTCGCCGCGGCTTCGGCTTCGGCTTCAACTTCCATGATTGCCCGGCGTTCGTCGGCGTCCGACGTGTCCGGGGGGTCCGCCGCCGGGGGGTCCAGCCGGTCCGCCTGTCGCCGATAGTCGCCCGCCAGGTCCGGGCGTAGGGCCTCGCAAGCGCCCGCCATCCGCCGTAGGTTCCACGCCCACCGGTCCGCGGTCCAGCCGTCCGGCGCCGCTGGGGGGTCGGCCGAAGGTAGGGGTAAATCATCGTCCGCATCGTCCGCATCGTCCAAAGCCGTGTTTTCGGCCTCAAAAGGCGGGGTTGCGTCGGACGATACCGAATCCACGGCCGGGCCATCGTCCGGCGCATCGTCCGCAACTGACCACGGTTTTTGACCGCGCTGGACGGCTTCCGGGCCGGTTGCGGACGGTGCGGACGGTTCGGACGATAGATTCCCCCCTCTCTCTAGTCGGATGATGCGGCGCCGCTTCCGGTCGCCCGCTCGCTCGAAACCCACGGCCACGCCGCCGGATGCCAGGGCCGGAATGAGCCGCCGCAACCGTCCGACCAGTCCGCGGGCGCTCTTGGGCCAGTCCGGGCCGGGCCGCTCGGGTCGGATGCGGGCCGCCAATTCGGAAGCCGTCCCCGACCACGGGCCGGCGTCCACCAGCCCGACCACGGCCACGCCCACCGGGTCCGCTTCGAGCACGTCACCAGCAATCCGCCCACGTTGGGTCAAGTACAGCCCCAGGGCGTCCGTCCCGCACACCTGGTCAACCGCGGTGAGCACCGCGCCGAAGTCTGCCATCCGGCAGGGCGCCGGGCCGATGCTTGGCAGCTTGGCGAGCACCGCGGCCAGCAAGTCCAGCAACGCCCCGAGTAGGGCCGGGCGCATCGTGTTGTAGGCCGCGTCGATTTCCGCCTCGGTCCGCCGCTCGGCGTCGTCGATGGGGTCCAGGTCCACGAGCAAGAGTCGGTCGCCCAGGTCGCCACGCAAGGCGCCGGCGTCAATCGACGTGAGCACCACCACGCGGCGGAAGCTTACGACCGAAAGCTCGCCGTCGGTGTAAAGTCGCCGCCGTATCCAGCCATCACCAGTGACGCACCTACAGAGGGCGTCCGACCACCAGCCCGATATACCACCCACGTTGTCGATGCACACGCACCACGAGCCAGCCGCGGCCAGCGCCCACGCCTCAGGCTCGCGCGGTTGCGAGCGCAAGAGCGCGGGCGAGGGGTCGAATAGTTCGACCAGCAACCGGGCTGCCGTGCTTTTCCCCGCCCCTTGCTGACCGCCGAGCAGAAGCACCGGATGCGGGATCCCGGGCAACAGCGCCGCGACCAGCCACCCGACCACAAGCGGCCATGAATCATCGCGGACGTTCAGCAGCCCGCGCAGCTCGCCGAGGTTGCCGCCGGCCTCGGGTTCCGGTAGCGTGCCGGTCAAAGCCGTCCGTTTGAATAGCACCGGCGACACGTCCACAACTTCCCAGCCGTCGGGGCGCACAATGACCGCCCGCCCGTCCGCGCCGCCGAGGTCCAGCACCACGCCGCCGCCATGTTCGGCAAGCCGCAAGAAAACCGCCTCGGGGCTTCTCTCGTGCGCCTCGCCTTGAAGCGCGGTCAGACAGTCCGCCAGGGCCGAAGCATTCGGCGTCGTGCCATATTTCCGCCTGTATTCGCGGGCCAGGGCCGACCGCAGCGCGTCCCGACTTCCCCGAAACATAAGCGCGATATTCGGGCCGTCGTGGGCGACTGCAAAAGGTTCGTCCCCGTCGGCCAGCCCAACGCGGTACAATTCCAACGCCAACCGCACCAGCTTCTCAGCCTGTGAAAGTTGTTCGGGCTTTTCCTCGGTCGCCGTCGATTTGAACGCCGCCAGCAATTCGGCACCGGCAGCCCGGCACGCCTCGGGGTCGGCCAGGTCCAGCCCGGCCGTAACGCGGGCTTGCAGCCATGCCCGAACATCTTTGACGCCCTCGGGGGGAAGTGCCCACGCCACGGCCTCGCCCCAAGTCGTGGCTAACCTCTGCGCCACGGCCGCCGCCCCGTCGCGCCCGGGCCAGCTTCCGTCCGGTTTCTGGTCACGCTCGCCCATCACGAGCACCGCCCGACCGCGTAACAGCCGGGCCAGGTCATAGGCGCCGCCGCTATTGGACGGTCGCCCGACCGCCGAAAGCCCGAGGCACTCAAGCGCGGCCGTGTCGGAAGCGCCCTCGACGATAAGCACCGGGTCGGGCCGGTCCCGAAGCGTCGCCGGAATAATGAGACCGCGTTTCGCGCCAAGCTTGCCCGAGGGCGAGCCCTTGCGCCCGTCCACCGCCCGAAGCGAAAGCCCCACAGCACGCCCGCCGCCGTCCCGCTCGGGGAAGCTGTAGGCGCCATCGGGGTAGGATTCCTTCCAGTCGGCGCCGCTGGCACGCATACGTAAGAGGTCGTCGCCGGAAGCCCAGCCCACGCCGAGGGCCTCGAGCGCCCCGGCCGTAACGCCCAAGTCCGCCGCCAGGGCCGTCAACTGGTCCGGCGTCAACGCCGACGTGAAGCGCTGGGCCTCGCTCGCCCAGTCCACCGCCGAGGGCGCCAGCGTCGGGGCCGCTCGAGGGCGTGTATGCAGTCGCCCGCTACTGTTGCCCACTGGGCGGAACAATCCACCGGCCGCGCCGACGGGCTTGATCAGCACCATTCCGGCCGGGGCCTCGCGTGCCCGCTCGCACCGGGTCCAACCGTCCGCCGAAGTCGCGCACCAGTCGCCCTTGCGGCATACGGCGCAGGGCCGGTCCGGCTTGACTTCGCACCACCCGTCGCGCCCGCTCATGCTCGCACCGTGCCGGCCACGGCGTCAAAGTCCTCGACGGACGGGCAGCCCGCCTCGACGAAACGCACAATGACGGCCTCGGACCAGCGCACGCTTCGCGCCAGCCGAATCGGCGCCGGAAACCGGCCGGCCGCCACCAGCTTGTATATCTGCCTCGCACTCAGCCCCAGCGCCGCGGCAACTTGCCGCACGTTCAGAAGTCTTACCGATTCCATCGCAGAATCCCCAAAGGTCTCAGGGTCGGGCCACACTATGCAGCCCTATGACCTTTGGCCGAACCGCAACCTTTTGGCGTGCGCGCAAGGGTTGCGGGGACGGACCTAGTGCCAAATGGCACGAGGTTGTCCCCTTTTGGCGTGCGCGCAAGGGTTGCGGGCCAGGGTTGCGAAAGCGTAACTGCCGTGCTTTACCTAGCTTGTGTGTGCGCCGATGTTCACAAAGATTTTTCGCGGCGGGTTGCGGTCAACGGTTGCGTTTGGGTTGCGGTCAGCCCTCGATATCGACTTGTCCGCGTCGGTCGGTCGGAAGCTTGTGAGCCGGGACCGAACGCCCCGAGGTCATCGTCGCCACCTTGCCCATCGCCGCCTTGACCAGCTTGGTCGCCGCTGGGCGGGATATGTCTAATGCCTTGGCGGTCGCGGTGTACGTTTTGCACCGCTGATAAGCCGTGTACGCTTCTTGTTGCTTCTCGGTCAAACGCTTTAATTGACCGCGTGGCATCCGTCGCCGCTTGTGTGCGTTCGGTGCATCGACCGCGCCCGCAGTGAAGCGGATTCCCTCAGCCGTCAATCTGTAAGCGAAGATGCCCCCCCGAGCTACACGCTCAATTAGGCCGCGCAGCCGCAAGGCGGTCAGGCTTCCGTCAAACTCACCGTCGGGAATGTCCTCTACTGCGGCCCTCAGGTTATACAGTGGCATCGCCCCGATTTCCTTGGGGCCAGCATGGCCGCGCCACGGCCCTCTGCCGGCCAGGAGCCACGCATTCAACTGTTGAAGGATACGCTTGCAGCTCTGTGGGCTTTTGGATTTCGTTGACATAGTGCACCACCTTGCGGGTCGCCGCCCGGCCGCTTGCCGGTGGTGCCGAGCAAGCAAACCGGGCGACATTCGGCGGGGCGCTACCCCGCATACCCGCGGTCATTATCTATAGTGTGGGGAAGCTTGCAAGCCGCCGTCTGAACCAGACGCAAACCCTTCACAGACATCTTTCAACCGTTCACGCAATGAGGCCACAATTTCGGGTAGCACCCGCCCGACCAGTTCCGGTCCAAGCTGGTCCGGCAGCCCCATCAGCGCTTGACGTACCGCGTTAGTCTTACGCACATTGTCTGCCTCTGCCGTGGCACGCCGCACGTATTGACGGCGCAGAATGGCCCGCTCAAGCTTGAGCTTGGCCGTTCGTTGCTCGATTAAGTGGACGCGGGCCTCACGCTCGCGGTCCGATACGTCACCTCTGCCATTCCGCCGGCGACTAGCGTCTAACGTCCGGGCTCGCCATGCTCGCACCCTCGGGACGATGTTCGCCGGCCAGGGCGAACCGCCGAAGGGCCAACGCGGATCACTCGCGTATTTGTCAATCGTTGCCCGGCTGAGCCCAAGAGCTGCGCCCAGGGCCAACCGGCTGAGCCTTTTACTCTGGCGTCCCATGCCGCAACCTACCCTGAAATCCTCATTCCCAAATCGCGCGAAACCCGAGACTTTGCAACCGCACCGTTCATAAGCCCAGTGAAGTACCTATAACAGCACCAAGTCGCGACGCGGCGCGTCGGCGTATTCGCTTTCTGCCCGGCCGCGGTTTGTACACGGTTGGCTTGAATACCCCGCTCGTGGTTTGGTTCCGTTCGACGGGCGGCCCTGCGGGAACACTTCGACGCTCGGCGGCAACGGCTTCGTGAAGGTTTCGCGGTACAGGGTGCCCACGTCTCTCCTCTTCGCTATTCGAGTACGACTTCGACCCGCACGAATTGTCCGATATGATCTCTGTTCGTCATAAAAACGGCGGATTGCCGCACGAGTTGGTCTTGGGTAAGAAGACCCTGGACAAAACTCCGGCAATCCGTCCGACTAACGATGATACACACGCCCTCGGCGTCTATGGAGGCATATTCTTCCCCAAATTCCTTTGAGCCGAAGAAGCCGGCAATTCCGTAGTATGGTACCGTTGTGTCAAAGAGGTGCCGATCAAGGTCCGGCAAACAGGGCAGTAAATGAGACTGAAGGAATGCCGCAGCGCGTTGCTTCGACGTGAGTTGCCGTGTGTTGTATACCGTATCAGAGGCCAGTCTGGAAAGAAGAATGCACCTCTTGCCTTGCCAAACACCGTACAGGACGGGTGCCTTGCCACCACGGGGAAGATAACCCGTACGTGACTTGCCGAACAACTTCATGTCGGACATGAGCGCAGTAATAGCCTGCGTGTACGGAGCCAACTCACGAGCCTGCTGCTCGCTATCGAACTGTGAGCCCTGTAGCGCGCTCACGGCAACTTCAGGAGTCATCAGCGGATAATGTTGGTCCTGAAACTGGACAGAAAGAGACCATTCGCTCGAACCGCCCAGGGCTTCCCAGCCCAATATCATGGATAGCTCAGGTGTAGGCAGTTGTTCAAGGCGCGGTTGTATCGCGGGTGGCTGGTCGCGCTCCGGTTGTGTCAATAGAGCTTGCGGTTCTCCGCTGGCGTCTGGTCCAGTGGAGCTGTGATGTGCTGCACTTTTTGACGCTTCGTGCCGTTTCAGGAGTATACCGCTAATCACGACCGAAGGCAGCAAGATACAAGAAAACGCTATGAACACCAGGCGGCGCTTTCGTCGCCGTCTCGTCTGCTGCCACTGCTCGAATCCAGCTAGGTCAATGTTCTCGGGGTCCATGCGCTGCTCCTACCCGCGAAGATACTGGAGGTTGTCTACGCCGGCACTCAATCCCCAGGTGAGCGGCGAGCCTGTCGGCTAGGTCGAGCCGTAGCGATTGCGGCCCGCTCACAAACCGGACCAGGGAAGCTTTCGCAACGCCGGTCGCAACGGCAACGGAGTTCAGCGACTTAGCACCGGTCAGTGCTTCCCGCAGTAGCTCGGTCATCGTTGCCTTCGTCGGTTTCGGTGGCATGGTGGCGATTATCACCGGGCCTGTCGTTCGGTCAAGCCCCTTTTCTTGGCGCGGCGCCCCGTGTGAGCGCGGGTGCCCGCCTTCTGGTGCCATTCGGGGATAGTGGCGATCCGTTAGACCGTCGCCCTCGTCCTCGTCGGGTCTCGGCAAGCGCGGCGGGTCCGTAGAATCCATTAGTCGCCCTCACCCGCGGTCGCCCGGATCATTGCCACGATGCCCGCCTTGACCGCCGCTGGAAGTGCCGGCCATGCGTTCACCACCGCCGCCAGGTCCGGGTCCGCCGGTTGTGTTCCGGGGGTCGATTCGGTCACGTATTCGGTCTTGCGGGTCGTGACCGGTTTTGTAACTCGTTGTGGTTGCGTGGGTTGTGAATTGTGCCCACTAGGTTGTGGTCCTAGGGGTCGGGGGTTCGAGTCCCCTCGCTTACCCGTTTTGAAGTAGTGCCACAAGGCGTCATTACGGAAGTTTCGGGCCTTGTTCCCGCAGTTCACGCTGACGACCCTCGATCCACGCCCGCTGTTTCTTCAGCGAGTCGGTAAGTTCCGTGCTCGTCAGCCATCGGATACTGCATCGGCCCTTGTCGCAGAGGAGCGCCGCTCTCCCGTCGCACCGGAGGGCAAGCCCCTCAGACGCGGAGTAGCCTACGAGCACGTCCCCGTCAAACTGCCGCAGGGTGCGAATGTCCTCGATGGGGAGGTAGGTGAAAACCTTGGTGGGGAGCGCCTTCCCGTTTGGGTCCGTTTCGGACAGCTTAAGCGGCAGGCGACCGGAAGCATCCAGCGCGGCCTGCAGGGTCCGCTGGAATGGCTTGAGCCGCTCCACGGCGTTCTTCATGTGGGTGGTATCGCGTTGCCAGACGGCGACCGCGGCGTAGGCTATCCCCGCCAACGCGAGCAGAAGGACTCCCCTGCGCAACCGCGCACGCGCCCGCGCGGCTCGCTCCCTATGCGCCGCTACCCCCACGGTGATGTGTTCGCTGGTCGATCGCGTCACAATCCCCCCAGGGCGAACCGTGCTTGGAGGCCCCGGTACTCAACCCAGGAGATCATCGTCGTCGAGAGGATCGATGGCGGTCTGCTCGGCACTGGAGGCCAGAGCTTCCAGGGCGCTGATGGGATCCGGCTCGTCGTCAAGCGCCGCCGCCAGGCTCGGAGCCGCCGCTTTCTGCGGGGCCGCTTGGGCACTACGCCGCTTCAGCTTCGTCCGCACCGGGCGGATGTCGTTCGGGTCACCATCCACTTGCACCGTGAAGACCACCGGGCCGATGATCAAATGATCGCCTGGAGCCAGCTTCTCCTCCACCACCCGCCGATTATTGACGTAAGTCCCGTTCGCGCTGCCCGCATCCTTGACCCGAATGCTAACCTCATCCACATGCACCTCGGTGTGCTTGCGGGAGACTTCGGCCAAAGGAATGCGGATATCACACGTATCTTTGCGACCGATCGTGGTGACGGGCTTGGCCAGGGGGAATTCCACCCGGCTCCCGTTCTCTCGAAACATCACCAAACGTACGTCCATAGGTCAGGTCCGCTCTGTTTTCGCCGCAACAGCAAGCGCCCCCTCGACGTTCGCCCTGTATCCCCAAGCCTCGGGACACCCGCCCACGGGGTCCTGACGAGCACCCCTACCAATCATAACCCAAGCCGGGCCAAGGTTCAAACCCAAACCCGGCCGACCCGAGGTGGCCGGCCGACGCCCCCCCCGCTATCCTGGTACCCGTCCACCACCTCCCCCCGAGATGCGGAGGATCGGCATGGGTCTGTTGGGGCTTTATGTCCATGTGCCCTTTTGCCAAACTAAGTGCGGATACTGCGATTTTTACTCCATCGCGGCCTCCAGTCGCCCCAGACTACCACTGGTCGAGGCGATCGTGGGGGAGTTGGCAGACCGCCTGGCCCACCGCCCCGGCCCTGTAACGACCCTCTTCGTTGGGGGGGGCACTCCGACCGTCCTCGACCCTGTAGAACTGGCCGAGCTGATGAAGGCGCTGAAGGAGGCAGTGGACAGCGACCGCCCCGCGGAGTTCACCGTCGAGGCCAACCCGGGCACGATAGACGACGGCAAACTCGCGGTGCTGACCGGGGCCGGCGTGGACCGGATTTCGCTGGGCGCGCAGTCTTTTCATCGGCGGGAACTGGAGGTTCTGGAGCGGATTCACACGCCCGAGAACGTCCCCAGGAGTGTACGAAGTTGTCGGGACTACGGGATCGGGCGGATCAACCTGGACCTGATCTTCGGCATCCCCGGGCAAACTGTGGCGAGTTGGCGGGAATCCCTGCGGCGGACGATAGAGCTGGGCGTCGAGCACATCGCGTGCTACGGGCTGACCTACGAACCTGGGACGACCCTGACGGCCAGGCGCGACTCAGGACGGGTGGTGCCCTGCGAAGAAGAGCTTGAAGCCGAGATGTATCTGGCGGCGATCGACGACTTGGAAGCTGCTGGGTTTGAGCAGTATGAGATCAGCAACTTCGCTCGACCGGGCCAGCGCTGCCTGCACAACCTGATCTACTGGCGGAATGAGCCTTACATCGGCGTCGGGCCGTCGGCGGCCGGATACCTTGACGGCGTCCGCTACAAAAACGTGTCGAGCATCGAGGGTTACGTACGTCGGATCGAGCAGGACGGCCACGCCGTCGTGGAGAGCGAACGGCTAACCGGAGCGGCCCTGGCGGGCGAGACGGCCATGCTGCAACTGCGGCTCAACGAAGGGCTGGTCTTCACGGACTTCCTCACCCGGACCGGGCTTGACGCACGTGCGGCCTTTGCGAAATCCATCGCAGCCTACGCCGAAAAAGGCTGGTTGACGCTCACAGACCGAGGGGTAGCACTCACCCGGGCCGGCCGTCTTGTCGCGGACACGGTCATCCGCGACTTCATCGCCGAAGTACAAGAGTAGGGTCCGCGCTCGCGGACCATTGGATGACATGGACAGTCCTCGCAGGATCGAACGGTCCGCCCAGCGGACCCTACCAGACTGCTGTGGGCCGGACCGGCGGGCCAATCGGAGCAGGGGGACAGGTGTGGGAACTGATAGCGTGCGGGCGGCGGGGTGGCATGCCCAAGCGGAGCGGAACGTAGTGGAGCGAAGCGCGGGCATGTTGCGCCTTCCCAGCGCCGCGTGCACTCGATACACGCAACGTGGCCGCGCCCGTGACACAACGTGTCAAGGGCGCGGCCAGCCCCCCCCCCCCCCCCCCGGGGTATCGGGCCGCTCGCCACGCGGTCTTGCGCGGCGATGTGCGTGAGACCGCTCTTTC
>JAZDKM010000457.1:0-10598 GCA_043803085.1 Planctomycetota bacterium | reverse complement strand
CGGGCAGGGTTGTTCCATCGGCTCAATCTTGCCCGTCGCCGGATCAAGCAGACTCACCGACAGGAGCTTGTGTTCGTTACCCATCGCTCCCGGGAGCAGTTTGCCGTCCTTGAGCATCGCCTCGCCCCAGCAGTTGACCCGCAGCAGAGAGGGCTTGCCGATGGTCTTGGCGACCATGTCCAGGTACTTGTCGAAGATGGCGAAGTCGTACGTGTACGCGCCGTCCGGCTGCTTGATCCAGCGGACCATGGATTCCTCGTTGCTGCAGTCGGCCCCGCCCTTGTTGCCGCCGTAGAAATTGATGGCCATGTTCACGATCACCTGCCGCGAGTTGACCTCGGCCATCAGCGCCATGGACCGGCTCACCAGCTCCAGGTGCTTGTCGCTCCACAGCGGCACGCCGTAGTGCTTGGCCACCGCGTCCTCCGAGAGGTAGGCGAAGTTCAGTATCCGGAGATCCTTCGGGTCCGGGATGCTCCAGTCGGCGACGGTCACGCGCAGCGGCACGGTGGTGGGCTTGAGCCCGTCGGCCGAGACGCTGACCGTGCCCGTGTATGTGCCGGGCTTGGCGTCCCTGGGAACCCGGACCGTCAGCCAGAGCGGCGCCAGAGCGCCGCTGGTTATGCCCGGCCGGGAGAGCGGCTGGCTCAGGTAGTCCTCGCGGGGAGGCGATGTCTTGATCACCGGGATCTCCGCCGGGATGGCGTCGAACAGGCCGTCAAAGCGGTGCGGGGGCGTCCATGGCGAATAAGGGATGGCCATCCCCGGCGCGGCGCAACGCACGCGCACCGCCGAGCCGGGGATTTTCCCGCCGCCGTCAGTCGCGGCAAGATCCGAAACCGTGACATTCAGTCCCTTGATGGTCTGGTCCGAACTGACCACAAGACGCCCGGAGAAAACCCCGTTCTTCGGCGCGGACACATTAACCGGCAACGGATCCCCGCCGTCGCCGGAATCGAAGGCATTGATCGTATCGAAGGGCGCGCAATTCCACACCTGGAACCCTTTGGGGCGGGTGACGTTGGGCGTCAGCGCCGAGTCGGTTGCGGCGGTCAGTCTCAAGTCCTTCAGCCCCGCGTAGGCCCAGATGCCCGATAGCGTGGACATCGCGCCTTCCTTGAATCGCTCGGTCGTAAGAACGGTCGCGTTGATCGGCGCGCGGTGAATTTCCAGGGCCAGGACGTTCGTTCCCTTTTTCAACCAATTCGATGGAGCGGCCACGTCGGCGAGTTTCCGGTAGCGGCGCTCGAAGTTGGGCATGAGTTCCTTCTTGATCGCCTGGCCCGGCCAGGGCTGACTCAGGAATTTGTTGCCCGGCTCGCAGTAGAGGTCGTCCGGGTATTTCTCGGCGAGGGTATCGGGCGTGAGATCGCCCTCCGGCAGGTGGGCGCGCTTGATCTCCCGGCCGTTGACGTAGACCGCCAGGCCGCCGACGTATTCCAGGGAGAGTTTGAGATCCTGGACCTTGGCGGGCTCGTCCACGACGAACTTCCAGCGCAGGCAGATGATGGAGTTGACCGTGACCGAATGCAGGGAGGCGGTACCCCCTTGCCACGCCGGCGCCAGTTCCACCGGCGCGCGCCGGCGCTCCCAGGTGGAATCGTCGAATTCCGGCTTCATCCAGTCCGCCGGCGGCAGAGGCGACTGGAAATCGGTGAGAGGCCGGGGTTCCTTGGCGGCCGGATCCGGGGCCGTGCTGATTTGCCCGTCCTTCGAGATCTGGACGGGCGTCCGGAAAACCAGAAATCCGCGAAGGTAGCTGTCGTTGCACAAAATCACGGTCCCGCCGGATGCCGACACAGGCGCGGCCTCCGCGCCGGTCGCCGGCGCGTGGGCCACGGTCCCCGCAGCCAACACGGCAAGCCCCATCACAATCCCGCCCGGCCGCTTGAACGTCATCATCGGCCATCCTCCTTCAAATCGAATCCCGAAAGAGCCCCAAAGCACACTTGTCATTGTATGTCATGGGCCCCGAAATGTCAATCTTACTTTATGGCTTTGTTCCCGGGACAGACCAGGCGCGTATCGTTGATCCGGCCTATCTGCCTCCAAGAAGCCTCTCCCTGTAGGCGGGCTCCAGCCCGGCGGCGGCCCGGGCCTTGGCGATGGCATCGGGCTCCGAGCCAACCCCGGCCTTACCCTCCTCCCGCGCCGAAAGCCGGGGCATGGCTTGGACGGCGTTGTCCTCGAAAGTCATGGCCTCCTTCTGGCAAGAGTTGAACTTGAACGGCCCTTTGTTGGACGTGAACAGGTGATTCTTGCGGATGGTCAGCCCGGTCGCCTTGTGGAAACGGATGCTGCTCCTAGCCACGCCGTAGATGGTGTTGCCCTCGACCAGGAACTCGGAGGAGCCCTCATCCAGGAACATCCCGTTGCTCCCCGAGCAGCCGGCGTTGACCGGGATGTCATGGATCAGGTTCCCGCGCAGGACCGTCCCCGGCTGGCGCCCCAGCGTGTAAATGCCCCCGCCGTCCGAGAGCATCTGCATCACCCGGTGGATGTGGTTGAACTCCACGACGTTCCCCTGGCACTGGGTGGGCTTCACGTCCCACTGCCAGCCGACCGAGACGCCGGTGTAGGGCAGGTCGCAGATTTCGTTGTGGGCGATGACCGTGCCCTCGGTGAGCCCCGCCCACACGCCCACGCAGCCGTGGCCGAGAACGGCGCAGTGGTGGACGTAGTTATTAGATACGGCATTGTCCTTGGCGAGGTGTTCTGGTTTGTTCGCGGTCTCGCCCACCATGATGCCGTTGCCGCCGACGTCGTGCACGCGGCAGCCGGTCACGCGGTTGTTCTCGCAGGCCCCCTGCAGGCTGATCCCCGAGCCGCCCGCGCCGTAAACCGCGCAGTCCTCCAGCGCGCAGCCGGCGGCGTTTTCCAGGACCACCGCCGCAGGGTTGCGCAGCCGCCCCCAGCCCTGGCTCTTGTCCGGGTTCGGGCGGACCTCGTAGAACCCGGCCTGGCCCTCGGCGTAGCCGTGCTCCGGCAGAGGGAACTCGCAGTGCGCAAAGCTCAGGCCGACGAAGCGCAGCCCCTCGACCCGCCGGCCCTTGGCCGCCTCGCCCCGGACGCTCAAGAGCAGTTCCAGGACGGGCGCGACGGCCTCGGCCCTGGCCGGGTCCTCCCCGGCCAACGGCCAGTAGCTTAGGGCCCCGGCCTTGCGGTCCAGATACCACTCCCCGGGCGAGTCCAGCAACTCCGGCGCGTTCTCGACGGCGTAGCGTGGGTTGGGCCCGAAGCCGGCGATCGCGTAGTACCCCGCGCCGGAGTGGCCGATCGGATCGGCCAGCGTCAGCGTATTTGTCGTCTCGTCCACCGCCTTGAGGCGCACGCGAGAGACGGACCAGTCGTGCAGGAAGACGATCTCGGCGTCCTCGATGTTCCGGAATGCCCGCAGGTCGCCCTTCTTGAACGTGAAGCTGGTCCGGTTGTCGGGACCCGCCTTGACCACACGGAAGAAGCCGTCGTTGGGCGACCGCGCCCGCACCGCCCGCCGGCCGTTCACGAAGAGCTGGCGGAAATACCACTTGCCGGCCTTGACCTCGGGCAGTTCCACTGTCCACAGATTGTTTTCGCCCTTCTTCCAACCGGTGATCCGTCGGCCACCGCTCAAGACCGGCTTCTCGCCGGGCGCGGCCGCATAGGTGATGGAGAATTTCTCCGTCCCCGAATCCTCCGGGCCGAAGAGGAGAGGCTGCTTGAGGTAGTACGTTCCCCCGCGAACAAATACGGTGATGGGCTTGTCCTTCTTGAGCGTCCGCACCGCGTCGCGGGCGCGCTCCAGCGTCGCAAAGGGCTTGTCCTTCGTGCCGGGACTGGCATCGTTGCCGTCCGGTGCCACGTAGAAATCACCCGTCATTTCCGCACCTCCCGCCAGATTGGCCAAAACAACCAGACCCATCAAAAACAGCCCGGTCGTCATGATTGCCTTCATGGTTTGTTCCCTTCAGTTCCGATTAGTTTCGTGCGGTACTCATCCTTGTACAGTCTGATTTTCCCGAAGGGGATCGGTTCACCTTCGCGCGACTACAAACCACCATCTCCATCTGTCATTTTGCGGGTCACTCACTTTCCTTTTGCAGCGGCAAGTTTGTCGCAGAGCACGTAAAAGTCATCGGGCATCGTTCCGTCCGGTTTCGGACCAATGTTGGGAAGAAAATTCCCGCCCCATTGGTTGCATTTGTTCCGCATCTGAATGAACCATGAGACATCCGGCAGTGGCTTACCGGGGTTGTATCCCCAATGACCGTTCGTACAATAACAGGCTTCCCACCAGCCATCAGGACGGGATTTCGGGAAATCGCATTCCGGTGTGGTGTAGTCACCGGTTTTCATCCACCGGTCATTGATCACGATGCCTGGCTGAAGCGATCGAATCCACGCCATGATCTCGGCAGTCTGCATCTGCTCGGCGTTCCGGTGAGGCCACCCGACACCATCAAACCAGAGTAAATCAATCTTGCCGTATCCGGTTAGCAATTCCTGCAACTGACCGCGTGTGAACGCATAGAATTTCTCGAACTCTTTTTGATCCTCATCTGCTGAAATTGGCGAAAATTTGTCGCGTTTGTTGAAGTCAAAACCAACGTCGGTGATAGGGAACCTCGGGTAGTGCCAATCTGCAAACGAGAAATAGATTCCAACCTTCAGTCCATTCTTGCGACAGGCTTCCACGAAGGGCCGAACGAGATCTCGTCCCGCCATGTATCGCTGAGTCCCGAAGTCGCCGAACCGGCTCGGCCACATCGTGTAACCGTCATGATGCTTCGTGGTGAGCACCGCATACGAAAACCCCGCTTTGGCGGCTGCGGCAAGCCACTTGTCGGGATCGTAGTTCTTTGGGTTGAACTGTTCTGCCAACGTGAAATACTTCTCTGGAGGATGGAAGTGCTTGTCCCCCCCAGCCGGGTAATCCTTGATCATGGCCCAAGATGGCTGAATTCCAGCCACGCTGTGTATGCCCCAGTGAAGAAAGAGCCCCATCTTCGCTTGTGGAAACCATTGTGCGTCAGGATGCGTTGTTTTTTCTTGTTTGCCTTCAGCAGACGTGGTCAGTCCCGGACGGTATTCGTCCTTGAAGATTCCGATCTCCTCGAACGGGATCTTCTGGAAGCCCGGAATTTTGTACGCCGGGGAGTCGTCCTTGAGCTGGAAGTCGCCCTTGGCCGCGTTGACGAACCCGGCGTCGGGCAGGACCAGGTTGTCGGCAACGCCGGCCTTCTGCTCGTTCATACCGTCATGAAAGTCCGTCCAGCGGCCGCCGGAGCAGACGTTGCGGGCGACCCGGTTGCCCTTGGGCTCGGCCGGATTGCCGTCCAGCACCCTGGCCAGTTCCGGGTAACGCTGGCTGTACGGAGGCTGTTTGTAATTCACCGCCTTGAGACGGTCGAAAAGGGTGGGGTCCCGGCCGTCAAAGTTCGACTTGGCCCAGCCGAGACCTCGGGCGTCCACGTGAACAGCCGTATGACCGCAGTTGACCCAGAGGTTGTTCTCGACGATGTTGTCGTGCCCGCCGCCAATCATCACCCCAATGTGCACATTGGCGACGACGTTGCCATACACGGTGGTCCCGCTGGCCCAGTCGTCGAGGTACACGGCCATGGTGCCGCCGAATTCCTTTGCGCCCGCGAATCGGCCGATGTCGTGAATGAAGTTGTGCCGGAGCACATTACCGCGCATGGAGAAGTCCCGACCGATGTAGAAGGCCCCGGCGTCGGCGGTCTCCTGGCAGACGCTGTAGACCTCGTTGTATTCCATGACGTGGTCGTTGCCCCAGAAGAACACGCCGATGTGGGGGCCGTGGTGAATCCAGTTGTGCGCCACGCGGTTGCCCACCCCGGCCATATCAACGGCCACATGGTTCGTCCGTGCGATGCGGCTGAAGTCGTGAATGTTGTTGTTCACCGCGAAGTTGCCCGCCGGCGCGAGCGTCTTGCGGTCGCCGCCGGCCAGGATGATTCCGCCCTCGCCCGTGTTGTAGATGTCGCAGCTCTGCACTCCGTTCCGCAGACCGCCCTTCGTGTCGTGGACGGTGTTGCCGTAGTTGAAACCCTCGCCGATGTGCACCCCGACCGTGCCCAGGTTGCGTATGGCGCAGCCCGCTATCAGGTTGTCTGAGCCGCCGAGGATGCGCACGCCCGAGGCGCGGCCGGCCTCGATAGTGAGGCCGCGAAAGATCAAGTGGGAGGCTTCTTTCAGAAGGATAATGGGCTCAGCCAGTATGGAGACCACGATGCCGGCCCGCTCCAAGGGCTCCGGCGGCCAGAAGTACAGGATGCCCGCCTTCCGGTCCAGATACCACTCTCCAGTCTGGTCCAGCTCCTCAAGGAGATTCAAGACATAGAACCGCTTCCCCTCTTTGAGGCCATAATGGTGAGCGCGCCCCAACGTGATCTGCTGTTTCTCCGCATCAACGGACTGGACGGGCAGATACTCGTCGGACCAGTCCCAGCAATAGTACCCATGGAGCCACATGTCCTCGGCCTTGGCCCAGCGCTTGATCCGGTCGTCGGCAAAGGCAAATGTGCCCCGGTGCTTGCTGGGGTCATCCCTCTGAAGATAGGACGGATCGCCCGGGGCAAGTACCCGCATTCCACTGTCCAATATCTTGCCGGTCACGGCGAATCCCTGGTTGGGCCAGCGGGCCAGGGTCATGGGCCGGTCGTTGAAGAAAATCTCCAGGCCCGAAGTCACCAGCCCATGGTTGGTGCCGCCGCGGGCCTGCATCTGCCCGAAGTCAGCAAGGCCCAGCGCCTTCAGGTCGGCGGCGAGAACCTTGCCGCGCGCGGCCGGGTCCAGGCGCGGGAGCGTTTCCGCATCATCCACCGGCTTGAAGGCCGACGCCGGGATCCTCCTGCCGCCGGAGATGCGCACTTCCTCGCCCGCTACCGCGCGGTAAACGACCGGCGCCTCGGCCGTGCCCGAGTCCTCTTTGCCAAGCTCGAAGGTCTTGGCGCGCTCGTGGGCGCCGCCGCGCAGCCAGACGGTGATCCCACCCTTGGGCAGCCCCGAGCGGTTCTTCAAGTCGCGCACCGCGTCGCGCGCGCGCTCCAGGGTCGCGAAGGGCTTCTCTTTGGTCCCCGCATTCTGGTCGCTGCCGTCCGGGGCCACCCAGAAGTCGGTCTTCATCTCTGTCTCTCCAGCCAGACCACAGGCGCAGCCCACAGCCAGGAGCAGCGCACCCAGAGCAATCCCGTGACGGATCATTGCGTCAACTCCTTCCTGCGCCCTGCGCGCGGGCCGACATCGCTCAAGTCGAGCGGCTTGATGCCGAGTTTAGCGGCCGGGGAATCCGGCTTGAAGCGGTAGTCGCCCTTGTCCGGGTCCACGAACATCGGGTCCTCCTTTACGACATCGCCTGGCACACCCTTATAGGCGCCCTTCTGGCTGAAGACCAGATTCTCCTTCCATGTTGCCCCTTCGATAGAGATTGCGCCGGCGGCGTAGATGATGTTCTTCTCCAGCACAATCGCCCCACGAGCCGTCGGGGTGGTGATTTTGATGTCGCCCTTGGCGTTCACGAACACGTTGTTGCGGATCGTCAGGTTCTTGCTCTTGTGGTTGTGGGACGGCCAGGCGCAGTCCACGGCCAGATTCTCCTCGACGACGCAGTCATCGTTGAGTTCGTCGGGATAGTAGGCGGCGGCCAATTTGCCGCCGGGAATGCCACGGGCGATGTTGCCTCGAATGACATGTCCCGACCCTTGCCCGTAAACGGCTGCGCCATCGTTGAGCACCTGCATTACGTCGCGGATTAGATTTTTCTCGATACGATTCCGCAAGCCGCCGAATTCGATCCCGCAGTACGGCGTGTCGAACACTTCGTTGTGCAGAATTGCGTTGTCGTGACTAAGCTTCCACTTGTCGCCGTGGATCGCCGGGTACGCCGTGTAGTCGCAGTGGCTCGCCACCCCGATTCCGACGGCGCTGGCGTACACACGGCCCACCCCGCCGACGCGGTTGTCGGTCACCTGCTCCTCCACTCCGTCAATCAGATAGATGCCACCGGCGCCCGTGTCGCGGATTATGCAACCGGCGATGAGATTCCGTTCGCCGTTGCGGATTCGAAGGCCCTGCCCACCGGCGCCTTGGATGTTCAGGTCAACAAACCGACACGCGCGAATCCACTCCGCTTCAACCGCTCCTTGGTAGGCACGGCAAGCCCAACCCGGCGACCGAAGCGGGGTAGTTGTCGCATTGAGCGTCAAGCCCTTGATCGTCACGTCGTGAACCGGATGGTCTTTGTCGCCGGCCAAGCGGATGACGGACTCAACCATCGGCGCGATGACTGTCAGTTTGTTGATATCTTCGTCGGGGCGCGGCCGATAGACGACCCGGCCCGCGGTGCGGTCCAGATACCATTGTCCCGGTTCGTGCATTCCTTCCCGAACGTTCCACACCACATAATCGTGGGCTTTGGGCGCATGGCCGTACGCCCCCGGCGGAATAGAGCAGCGATTGGCAAAGGTGACGACGCGCTTTTTCGCGTCCAGCGCCTTGACGCCGACGAAAGACTCGTCCCAGTTATGATAGACCGTTATCTCCGCGTTGCGAACGTCCAGCCATTCGCCCAAGTCCCCTTCCTTGTAGTTCATCGTGGTCATCTGTTCTTCGGTCGGTACGGGCCACAAGCATCCTCGCTCCCTATTCCACTGAACATTGGAATCATTCAAATGCTTGAAGGCACCCGTCTTTGGCAGGCGCGCGCGGGGCCGGAGTTTTCCGTCAACGATTAGTGTCCGAAAATCCCACGTGCCTTCTTTCACCCCGGGCAGTTTGGCCGCGTAGAACTTCTCGCCGTCCTGCTCCCAGCCCTTGACCAGCCGGCCGCCGTAGAGGATGGGTTGCTCGCCGGGCGCGGCCCCGATGGTCAAGCCGGAGTCCTGCGGGCCGAGCGCGAGCGCAACGTCGTAGTACTTCCCGCCGCGCACGGTGATCCTCCGGGCCTGCCCGGCGCCGGCCAGGCGCGCGGCGTCCCGCGCCTTGGTCAGCGTGGCGAAGGGCTTCGCCTTTGTGCCGGGGCTGCCGTCGCTGCCATCCACGGCCACGAAGAAATCGGCCTTCATCTCCGGCTCTCCTGCCAGACAGGCGGTGATGCCCGCCGCCAAGGACAGCATCCCGAGCAGAGCGGTGCGGCAGCTCATCGCGCTTCCTCTCTTTCCCCTTCGTGGGGGACCAACGCACACCTGCACTTATTGGTACATCCCGGAATGGCGCTTGTCAATGGACGGTTTGGTTGTATATATGGACGTTTTGGGCGGCAAGCCGGGTCCCGCCCGGGAGGCGTCCATGGGCTTCTACGAGCAGGCTGAACGGCACATGTCCCGGGGCAGCCCGGTCGGCGCGGTGGGGCTGGAGACGGACAAGCCGCCGATCATGGAGGCCAGCCGCGGCCGGACGCTCCGCTACCACGCGGTCATGTACATTCTGGCCGGGCGGGGATTCTTCCAGGACGAGGGCGCGGCGCGCCGCGCGGTCTCGCCCGGGACGGTCTTCTACTTATACCCCGGCCGCTGGCACTGGTTCGACCCGGACCCGGGCACGGTCTGGACCGAGTACTGGGTGCTCTTCGACGGGGCCGAGGCCGAGCGCCGATTCGGGAATCTGCTGCCCGCCCCTTCGCGTCCCATCCACGTAATCGGCCGGGACGATACGCTGGTCGAGGCCTACGAGCGGCTCTACGAGGTCTGGCTCTACGGCAGCCGCGGCTACGGCCAGTATGCCTCGTTCCTTCTGCACAAAATCCTGATGGGATTTTTCCTGGCCGTCGAGCAGATCGACTTCCCGCATCTCAACGACCTGGTCCACCGGACCCGGGAGCTGATCGGCCGCAACCTGGGCGCCCCGGAGGTCAATTTCTGGCGCTTCGCGGCCGCCCAGGGCATGAGCTACGAGCGCTTCCGGAAGCGCTTCAAGGCGGCCACCGGGCTCGGGCCCAAGCAGTACCATCTGGCCGCCAAGGTCAACCGCGCCCGCCAGCAGTTGCTCTCGCCGAATCTCAGCGTCAAGGAGATCGCCACCGCGCTCGGCTTCAGCGACGCGCTTTACTTCTCGCGCCTGTTCAAGGCCAAGGTGGGCCTGTCCCCCCAGCAGTACCGCGACCGGCACCTCTCCGCGCCGGCGGCCGGTCGGGAGATCGGCTGAGCGCGGGGTCCGGCACGTAAGAGTCTATCCGGATAGGCTCTAAAGCCTTCCGAAGCGGTCCCTGTCCATCCATGGACCGCTACACGAGCAGCAGGGCTCTCGGGCCCGTGGTCCCGGGCCTACGGTGAACCCCTGGCGGCCGGAGCGGCCGGCGCCGCCCGGTCGGCGGGCCCACGGGTCGAGTCCATCACCACCGCCGGGATGGTCTTCCAGCCGAGCTTCTTGCAGGCCGCCAGGCGCAGGTGCCCGGCGAGCAAGTCGTAGCCGTCGCCCTGGGGCGTCCTCACCACCATGATGGGCTGGAGCAGGCCGTGGGCCGCGATGCTCCGGGCCACCTGCTCGACGTCCTGGAGCTCGACGAGGGTGTCCCCGGGCAGGACACTTTCCAGCTTGACCTGCTGGATCTTGCTGGCTTCCTTGTCGGGCGGCGGAGCCGGCGGCGCGGATGCCCGGGC
>JAZDKM010000456.1:0-2190 GCA_043803085.1 Planctomycetota bacterium | reverse complement strand
CGCGCCCGCCAGACGTTCGTCGCCCGCGAAGATCTGCGGCCACTCCGCAAACGGCAGGTTCGTGGTGACGATCAGGCTGGTCCGCTCGTAGCACTGGCTGAAGAAGCCGAAGAGGTGTTCGGCCCCCAGTTTGTCCAGGGGGATGTAGCCCAGCTCATCCACCACCAACAACTGGCAACGGGCGATGTGGGCTTCCAGACGCAGCACCTGGCGTTGTTCGCGGGCCTCCAGGTAGGTGTTCACCAGTCCGGCGGCCGTGAAGAACTTCACGCGGTAGCCGCGGCGACAGGCCTCGCGGCCCCAGGCAATCGCCAGATGGCTTTTCCCCACGCCCGGCGCGCCGGCCAGGACGATGTTGGCCCGCTGCTCGATGAACTCGCCGCGGGCCCGGTCCAGCCTCCGCTTCTTGTTCAGCTTGGGCACGGCCGTGAAGTCGAAGTCCGCCAGGTCCTTGGCCGCGGGGAAGCCCGCCTGACGCAGTCGCCGCTCCGTGGCCTTCGCCTGTCGGGCGGCCAATTCCCGTTCCGCCAGGCGTTCCAGGAATTCCTCGTAGGAAGCCTCGGCCTCGGTGCACTGCCGCGCGATCTCGGCACACTGGGCCAGCATCGTCGGCAGCTTGAGCGTTTTGAGGTAGCTGGCCAGCAAGAGTTTCTCCTTCATGCGGCCACCTCCTCGCCCTCCTGGGCCAGTTGATCGTACAGGTTGGCCGGGCGGATGCCCTCGCCCACGCCGGCCAACTCGGGCCGATGAGCCAGATCCAGCCGCCGCACCGGGGCGGAGAGCGGTTCGTTCCGCATCGCCGCCACGACCGCCTCGACGCTAAACGCCCGCCGCCGCACGCAGACGCCCACGGCCTGGCGGACCTCCTCTTCCGGATGCTCCGTCAACAGCAGCAGGACCCGGATAAACTGCCGCGTTCCCTCGTCGCCCAAGCGATACTCCAACTCCCGACGCAACAAGGTGAAGTCCTCGCCCCAAGGATTCCCTTGAAACGGTCGGGCCTGGTCCAAACAGCCCGGTTTCCGCTCCAACAGCGGCAGATAATGCCGCGGCTCCAGCACGAACCGCTCCGGGCCGTAGCTCCGACGATGCACCGCCACGCACTGGTGCTGGCAGAAGATCTCCACGCGGTCCACAAACCCCTTGAGCACGCAGGGATGGTACGCCCAGCGCACCGGCACCGAATAGAGATGCCCGTCGAACTGCACCAGCGACTGTTTGTCGACGATGCTCGACCGCTCCTGGCAGGCCGGAAACGCCTCCGCCGGAAGCGTCAAGAGGCAGGGCTTCTCCACCTCCCACAAGGTCCGGTAGCTCTGGCCCTCGGAATCCGTCCGGTCCAGTTCTGCCAGGCAGTCCTGAGCGAGTTTCGCGTTGAGCGTGTCCAGGTCCGGGATCTCCGGCAGCGGTGTCAGGAAGGTCCGCTGCGACCGCTTCACGAGATTCTCCACGTGGCCTTTCTCGTTCCCTTTGGCCACGTTGCAGAAGCGGCTGTCGAACAGATACCAACTCCGCAACTCCACGAACCGCCGGTTCAGCCGCCGCTCGCGCCCCCGGCCCACCCAGGCCACCGCCGACTTCTGGTTGTCGTAGGCGATTCGCTTGGGCACTCCGCCGAAGAACGCGAAGGCCCGCACGTGGCCGTCCAGGAACGACTCCAGGTTCGCCCGCTCGTAGGCCCGCACAAAGACCACGTGGCTGTGGCAGAACTTCATGCAGAACAACTGCACCTTCCGCTGGACCCCATTGTGGATCACCGTGGCCTCGCCCCAGTCCACCTGGGCCTCTTCCCCCGGCCCAAAGTAAAGCGGCAGGAAGACCTCGCCCTGCCCCGTCTTCCGCCGCGCCACGTACCGCCGCACGCTGCTGGCGGAACCGCTATATCCGTGCTCGTCGCGGAGCCGCTCATAGATCCGCTGCGCCGTGTGCCGCTGTTTCCTCGGACGCGCCTGGTCCGTTTCCAACCAGGCATCGATAATCGTCCGGTACCGCTCGATCGCCGGCCGCACCCGCAGCTCGCTCAGCCGGTAGCCCGGGGGAACCGCGTTCGCGATCGCCTTGGCCACCGTCTTCCGCGAGTGCTCCAGTTCCTTGGCTATCGCCCGGGCACTCTGCCCGTCCACGAAGAACTTCCGCCGAATCAACTCGTAATTTGCCACCGTCAACATCCTCCCACCTACCCTTCGCTTC
>JAZDKM010000455.1:0-8762 GCA_043803085.1 Planctomycetota bacterium | reverse complement strand
CAATCCGCTGCGCGCACAATCTCCGTCATCGGTGAACCTCCTGTTCAGAACTCCTTCACAGCTCGTTCGCGCGAACAGCGACATTCTTTATTCGGTCCCCGGACCGCAGAAACTCCAAAAGTTATGGGTAAGGGTGAGGGCGCCAGCCCGTGGATGTGGCACCGGGCTCGCGCCCGGTGCTCTGACGCCGCAATCGCCCGGTCCGGCCACCTGTTGGACAACGAGATTAACGAGGTCATCCAAGCCGTCGCGTACCGACTGGACGGCCTGCTCAAGCCCCTGCTCGTGCTTGATGTCCTCGATGGCGACGTCCAAGTCCGCCAAGGCCCGGCCTAAGCGCTCGATCTCCTCCTCGGCCAGCTTGCCCGACTCCATGCGGCGGGTCGCCTGGCTTTGCAGGGCGTCGCGGATGATCTCCACGACGGCCATCACTAGACCCAACACGCCCTCCTTGAGTTTCCCTTCGTCGATCTTGATCATGTCTTGTCCCTCTTCCTCACCTGGATCTTCAATATCCCTTTGGCGAGGGATACGTTGGGTCGGCCGGCGACTTCGCACGGCAGCTCGACTCGCTGGACGCTCTTTCCCTGTGGGCGGTCGATGGCAATCACAAGTGCGGCGCCCTCCAGGGAGACCGCAATGTCACGCCGCTTCAGACCGGTGTACTCCGCCAGGACCACGAGTCTGTCGCCCTCGTCGAATACGTCTACGGGAAGCTGGTCGGGCGTTTGGGGGCTGATATGAACCGCTGGCGGGCCGGACCGGCCCGTCGCTAGCGCTCTGGGTTCGGATACGCGGGGCTTGCTCGAGGACCACACCTTCCCCGTCCTTGCTGAAACGGGCGGTCCCAGTCGCCCGCGGCGAACGCCGGGCGGAATGCCCATCGGGCGGCCGATGGCCCTGGTCACCTCCCCGGAGACTCGGCGCAGCGGTTCTTCCTTGAACTTGCTCTTGATCTCCTCATCGATCGATGCCAGCCGCCGGCGGAACTCCGGCATCTGCGACGCAGCGTCGATCAGCGTCTGCAAACCGGGGATCATCCTTCCCAGGTCGGCTACGACGCCTTCGGCCACACCTTCTGCCCGGGTCGGGGGTCCCGAGGAAGCCCCGCGAATTTCGCGGACCTCCTTCTTGAGCCGCTTTACTTGCTCAGCCAGTTCCTCTTGGGTCGGTTTCTCTGTGGCCATTGTTGACTATCCCGGCGCGCCGGGACTACCAAGCCTCAACCGGTGCTGCGAGTTTCGCGGGCATCCAGCCGCACCACGCACAGCCCTCCCCCAGGAGCTCCTCCACGGCGCTCCGCTTGCCGCATTGCGGACAGTTTTCCCTGGGGATCTGCGCTTCTCTCCAGGCGTCGGTCTCCATGTTTGTTCCGGAGGGCAATTCCAGCCCATATCTGGCCGCCGTCTCCAGTGAGCACAGGACCGCTCTGATCTTGATGCTCAGCAACTCGACATCGACCAGGGAAACGGCGATGTCGGCGTTGATCACCAGACCCTTGTCCAGGATACGGTCGATTACATCCGCCAGGGTTGCTGGGTGGGGGCCCTGCACGACGGCGGCATCCTGGCTTTTCACGTCTTTGCTGCCTCCCCGGCTTCATTGCCGACCAGCGCATGTTCCGTGGGTGCCACCGCTCTTGAGCAGTGGTCCACCTGAGCAACTCCCGCCAAACCACTGCTTAACAGCAGTGGCACACGGCCGAGGAACCGCCGAATCCAGGATCCGGCCGGACCAAAGGCGGCGCTGCCCAGGACGTTGAGCGCCTGGATGCCCCGGAGCTCGTTCGCCAGCATCGGCACTTCGGTTACGGCGAGGTCGGTGCGTGCCACTGCTCCAGAGCAGTGCCACATCTCGCGCATGCAACCGTGCTCTTCGCGCCGCCGTGCGCGGCAGAATGGACACGACGCCCGGCCGGGCGTGACCATGTTGACGACCAGGTCGTGACAGGCCACGCCCAGGCGCTTTAGAGACGCCAGCAGTCTGTGGGTCTCAGCCATCGCCATGGTCTCCGGGATGGTCACCGCGACAAACCTGGTCTGATCGGGATTGGTCAGTATTTCCTGGACGCGGCGAATATCGCGTGACAAACGGACCAGTCTCTCGCCGGCGTCGGTGAGGTCGATGACCGCCTGGTGCTTTAGGATGATTCTGAGGACGGCCTTCACCCATTGCCGGGCCAACTCGGGCATCTCCAGGAAACGAAGCAGATGCCCGGTGGGTGAGGTGTCGAGCACGACCAGGTCATAGGCATCGGCCAGATCCAGCACCGAAACAAGGGCCATGATCTCGTCCAGACCCGCCGGCCAGACCGAGAGGAGCTCGTCCATGACCTCCCGGTCGAATCGCAACTCCGCATTCCCGGCGACGTCGAAAGCGTGAGCGACGTCCCGCCGGTACTGGTCTCGATAGGCCTCAAAGAGTTCTTCCGCGTCCAATTCCTTGGCCTCAAGCAGACCCGGGGCGCTGATACGCACGGCCCTGCCGCCTACCGGGCACGCGAGGCAATCGGACAAGGAGTGGGCCGGATCGATCGAGAGGACCAAGATGCGCTCCGTGGGACGCTGTTCGGCGATCCTCAAGGCCGTCGCGGCGGCCAACGACGTCTTCCCCACGCCGCCCTTGCCGCCGAACAGAAGGAACTTGCAGGCTCCGTCTAGCAGTTCACCCAAGGGCGTGCGCCGATGCCTGAGCGGCTTGTCAACGCTTCTCGCCGCGGGGTCTTGGCCCGTCGCTCGCGCTCCGGGTTCGGATGGAGCGGCGCCGAATAACGTCGCCCCAAAGCCCGCCAGCATTTCCACGCCCCGGACCTGGCCGGCCATCAGCGGCACACGTACGAGGTTGAATCCCGATGACATCGGGACGAAGTCCTGCTCGATCTGCGTGAGCCATGACTTCGCCCCGGCGTGCCGGGCATGGCAGAGGGGGCAGTCTCCGTCCGGCGGAACGCGGTTGACGATGAGACTGCGCACCGCAATCCCCATCCCCGCCAGGGCGTCCACCAGGCGCCTGGTCTCGGCGATCCCGATCGGATCGGGATTGACCACGGGGACGAATTCGGTGGCGGCGGAGTTGTACAGCAGTTCCCGTACGCGGCGAAGGTCGGCCTCGAAAGTCTTGAGAAAATCGTCCACCGTGTCGAGAGTGCAACGTCCCGCGAACGTGCGCTGCATGTACTTGTGTTTTCGCTGCATGAGGGAGTAGGCGTGCACCCAGCGCTCCATGACCCTGGGCAACGCCAGCAACCTGAGGGTGTGTCCTGTCGGTGCGGTATCCATGATGATGAGGTCGTATCTATCAGAGCCGCGAGCGGAAGCGACCGGATTGACCTGCTCCGTGAGAAGGTTGGCCAGCTCTCGGACGGCGATCACCTCATCCAGCCCGGGCAGCGGCAACTCAACGATGCTTCGGGCATCTTCGCCGTCCAGAAAGGTCCCGCGCTCGAACAGCGTCCTCAAGGCTGCGTCATACTGCTCATGGAAACGCCGGTCCGCCTGGTGGGCATCCAACTCGCGCACCCACAGGTTGTCCACTCCCGGCACGGCCGCGGGCGCGTCCGTGACGCGTACATCCAGACTGTCGGCCAGGGAATGCGCGGGGTCGGTCGATACCAGCAGGATCTTCCGCCCCGGCTCCGGTGAACCGGCTGGCCGGCGCCGCGCCAGGTGGACGGCCGTCGCCGCCGCGGAGGTCGTCTTGCCGGCGCCCCCCTTGCCGCCGAAGATCACCAGGCGCAGCTCATGAGAATCAGAGCCGGGAGCGGGAGCGACCGGACGGCTTGCGTTGTCCAGGAAACCGGACATCAGCCTATTGCTCCGCGCCCTCTGGTAGCGCTGTATCGCTACGCTTCCGCATGCTGGTCCGCGCGAAGTCCAGCACGTTGCCGCCCTCGTCCAGGGTCACCCCGTAGGTCGCCAGGATGTCCTGGGAGTCGGGCAGAGACTTCTTCTCCAGGGCTTCCACCTGGACGTGCCAGACCCGGTCGTCCTTGCGGACCGACAGGGTGCTGCCCAGCTCCAGGTGCGTCATGTCGCCGAGTTGTTCTCGGGCCTTCTGAATCATTTGAACCATTGCCTCTGCCATGTGCGTTCTCCTCATCAGGGGTTAGGGGTCAGGGATCAGAGCGGGGAGCGGGAGCGACCCGATTGCGTTCGATCGAGGTCACAGTTCACGCACGTTTCATCCGCTCTTCCGCTCACGGCTCTGATTCATCCGGGCGCTGCCGCTTCCGGCTCTGATTAGTCCGGTCTTCTGGATTCTTTGTAGGTCCTGACGGCATCAAGCCGCTGCATCAGGACGGCCTCCTGCCTGTGGCACTCGTCCTCACTGATATCGTCGAGCTCGAAGCGTATTTGAAGTTCCAGCAGTTCCCGGCGGATGGCGGAGTCATCCGTCATCTGTTCCTCGGCGTTCTCGTACAACGTCTTGCTGACCCAATGGACCAGCTTGCAGGGCGCCAGGAGGATGTCATCGAGGAGGAATGCCATGGTCAATCGTCCCAGGTGATGACCAGTTCGATGAAATTGGACGGCGGTACCGGGCCGACGTATTTCAATCGGACCTTTCCCGCCTGCTCATCCTCGAACTTTGTCAGCGCAGCCCCCAAGTCGTCCTGGCGCGACTTGTTGACGAGCAGGGCCAGGTTCGCAAACATCGGGTCG
Source organism: Planctomycetota bacterium (assembly GCA_043803085.1). Classification (GTDB taxonomy): domain Bacteria; phylum Planctomycetota; class Phycisphaerae; order UBA1845; family UBA1845; genus JAAEQG01. The sequence goes on along the minus strand of JAZDKM010000455.1, from coordinate 4,101 downwards.
CCGAAAGCCTTGTTCTTGCACGCCTCCAGTATCGTTCCCGCAAGATGGTTCAGCAGCTCCGCTTCGGCGGCGCTCTTCTTTGCCTCCAGGGCGTTCTTAACCAGCTCGCCGAGTCTGGCCGTGAGGGGCAAGCCGCCGGAGCGCATGCCGGCCAACCGGGGCGACGCGCCGTCGAGCGCCCTCTTGCGCAGCAGGCGGATATCGTCATGCCGGCGGACGATTTCAGCGAACACCGCGTTCATGTCCACCCACAACCCTTTGACGCCCAGCTCCACGCGGTCGCGGAAGAGCGCCAGCAGACCCTTGAACTCGTCCCGCCGCTGGACCAGCACGTGGTTGACAATGCGGCTTTCGGCGTCGGCGGCGCCGTCCGGCTTATCCTCGGCGATGGTGTCGAACCGGACCGGCAGGACGGTGTGTCCACGCTGCATGACCGCTTCCATCACGCGCTGGTGCGCCAGGGTGTTCTCGCGTGAAATTTCGAATTTCTCGGTCGCGGTGCTGCTGACCACGGCGGCGATCCCCTCATAGGGCAGGGCGAAGACCTCCGCATCGTTCCCCACGCCCATCGGACCGAAGGTGGTTGGCTCAGGGCAGTCGATGATGCAATAGATATAGCGTCGCGTCGCGGCGGTGTGTGCCACTGCTCTTTGAGCAGTGCTCCTTGCCGCTGCTGACACAGCAGTGGCACAACCCGCCGAGGGCGGCTCACTGGCTGAGGCAGGTGCGAGCACCTGCCCTACGGCTACTGTGGCCTGCGACACGATCATGCTCCTCTATCTTGCTCCGGCGACCAACGGTTCCGAGCGTGCCGACCGATCCGGAGCACTTCTGGAAACGCCGGCCCGGGCGCGCAGTTCGGGGAGGGTTCTGATCTTGACGATGACCGGCCGGCCTTTGCCTGCCTGCGCAGGCAGGTCGGCCGGAGGCGTCTGATTGCAGTTCAAGGCATATTCTTCCAGGAGCTGGTGGGCAGCGACCAGTTCCTTCATGCGCTCAGCCGCATCGGCGCCGGGATTCCTGTCCGGGTGAACCTCCGGCAGCACGCGGCGATAGGCCGCCTTGATCTCCGCCGGGCTCAGGCGTTCGCCCACTCCGAGCAGTTGCCGCGCGGCATCCAGCTCCTCGGCGTCAACGGCCCGTACCTCCGCGGTCGCGAAACTGTAGGGCGGCAGCGGGCCCACGCAGCGAAAGTCGAGTCGATCCTCGTAATCGCGATTGAGCCGGTCGATGAGCCGATCGAAAAGGCTCTCCTCATCTCGGCCGATCAGGACGGCCACATGGAGGATCATCGCGTCATCCTTCGTGGGATTGACGACGATCTCGGGCCACTGGGCCCGCAAGGCGGCGACCACCTCGGCGGCGATGCGGTCTCGCCGCCGGGTCAACAGCTTCCTCACCAACCGGCCCAGTTGGATCCGTTGTTCCGTGGTCGGCCCGGCCGACCGGCTTGCCGGCCTGTGGGCGGAGATCTGGGCCTTCATGGACGCCACCGCCGGCTCGGCGGCGATCTCGGACAGCACGGCCTGGAGGTCCGCCCAACACGCGACCAGGTCCCACTCGAACTTCCCGGCGTACTGCTCCAGGGCGTGCGCAAATCCCGGCGCGCCCGGACTGCCGGACTGTAGGATGTCCAGAATCTGCCGGTCATCGTCGGCCAACGTGCCGAACTTCAGGGGGATCACTGCCGAGTCGGTCATCACGCGCTCCAGGACGCGCTGGTGTTCGGCGAGGTATTGAAGCGCCTTCTCGGGGGGAAGCCGGGAAAAGTCGATGCGCGCGGCCGTACTGGTCACCATGGCGATGACGCCGTGCGTCACCACGCGGACCTCGCCGCCGTCGATGCCGATGGGACCGAATCCCGCCGCGCCGGGACTCGCCTTGTCGGCCGGCATAACCCCATAGAGATAGTTGCATTCCGTGGACATCGCTGACTCCTGGGTCTTTCAGTCCGGGTGGCCCACGTCTTTAGACGTGGGGGATTCGATGATGCGGGTCGCCCCGCAGCCTCACGAGATCATCGTCTCCCCCACCTTTGAAAAGGTAGGCCACCCGCTGGAGAATCACTTGTCCTACCCCGTTACGCCGCGTATTCCTTGATCAGTCTGTTGACCTCGTCCTTGATGCCGCGGCTGGGCGTGGCGCCCAAGCGCGACGAATCCAGCACGTCATGGCAAAGACACACGAAACTCTTGTCGGCGGCCACGGGTCTGCCGTCATGGGCCTTCAGCACGGTGGCGATGATGACCGACGCTCGGATCGTCGCGGGGCAGGTTCCATCGCCGTTATGACCGTTCTTGCCCTTGGTCTGGTGCTCGCGGACCCCGCGGACCAGATCCACGATGCGTTCGGCCTGCGCCCGGTCGATGCCGCTCTTGGCCATGGCGATGGCGATCTCGGTCTCCCGGTCATAATGGCCGAGCTTGATGGTGATCATCCGGTCCTGGAGGGCGTCGGCGGCCCGGTGGACGCCGGCGTATTCCGTCGGGTTGCTGGTGAAGATGGCGTGAAAGTCGGGGCTCACGCGGAGGAAGGATTGGTCGCCGCGCCCGGCCGGCATGTCCAGGACGCGCTCTTCCAGAACGGAGAGCAGGGCGTTGTTGGCCTCGGCCCGGCTGCGCGTGAACTCGTCGTACACCAGCGTCAAGCCGTGCTTGCACGCCACCGTCAGCCGGTTGTCCACCCACCTCGACTCCATCGAGTGATCCAGCTTCTTCACCGAGTGAATGAAGTTGTCCACGACCTTCCGCTGACGCCATCCGTAGTTCCCGCCGACCAGGTCCGAGGTCCCCAACTCCTCGTCGCCGTGCACCACCACCACCGGCCTGCCGATCTGGGCGGCGACGTAGAGCGCCAGGCTCGTCTTGCCCGTCCCGGCCGCCCCCGTCAGGTGGACCGGGAAGCCCGCGCCCAGATAAACCAGGCAGCGCTCGACGATACTCTCCACCAGCGGCGTCTTGACGAACCCCGGCTGTTCCTTGGCAAGCTCAATCGGGGTCACACCGTCCATGGACATATTTCGTTTCCTTATATTTCTATTCCTCAGTCTTGTTTGCGGACCCTTGACACCACATGTCAAGGGCTGACCGTCTCACGTTGGACGGCGTGCCCGTGAAGTGGTTGACCGCGCCCACCCTGCCTGTTGAGTAGCGCGGGCGGGGACGGCAATGGTTCCTCCGCCCGGCATGGTCTCCCTCTTCGGCGGTCGAATGCCTCACTCGTGAGTTTCTGCCTGTTGATGCCAACATGATTAGGCTCTCCTGTCGTTTGACTCGGACACAGTCACTACGCCGGCGCCGCGGCAGCGGCCACAGTACAGGGAGTGACCCGTTTGCCTCCCGCGCCCCCGGCACTTCGTGCAGACCTGAATCGGAGGCCTTACCCCGATGACTCCCAAGCCCCGGCACGCGGGGCAGGTAGCGTCGCTCCGCAGCGGCCAGTGTCCGCCGCCGTAGCAGAACGCGCACGGTGCCACGGGTGGAGTGATGCTCACCTTCGCGGCGCCACCGCAGACGGGGCATTGATGTGCACCCCCCACCTGTCCTGTCCCGCGACAGAACGCGCACGGGTGCTCCTCGCCGTACAGCAACTGCGGGAGTCCGCCCTTGGTCAGAGACTGTCCCGTCATGCCCTTGTCCAGAAGCTTCTGCCAATCCCAGCTCATGAACTTCCTCTTCGCACCGCGCAATTCCTGAAGTCAATCGTCTGGTTGACGCGCGGCCCGTTGGGCTCTTGGGGCAACGCCTCCTCTTCCGGAAACTTCAGCTTTGAGATCGCCTGGTCGATCGCCTTCATTTGCTCTCGGGCCTGCTTCTGGGCCCGGGCCCAGCGGGCCCGGTTCAGCTTCAGCGTCCACAGCTCGAGATACTCCTGCCCCTCGTTGCGCGGCCTGGAGTGGAGGCGGGCGCTCACCGCGGTTTTCACGCGGGGCAGTGTGCCGATCCCTCTACGTTTCCGGTCGCTTCCGCTCCCGGCTCTGACATCGTTTTCCGGTCTCTGGTCTCTCAGCATGGTGGTTGGCTCCTGTTCGTCCCGATCTGACCACGGGGACGCCAAGCCCTCGTCTCCCCCGAAAGAGAAAGGGAGAACGAGGGCCTTGGC
>JAZDKM010000454.1:0-2340 GCA_043803085.1 Planctomycetota bacterium | reverse complement strand
ACGTGGTGGCGATGACGGAAAGTCGGTGGCTATGAGTCATTCACCTTTTTCACCGATCCCGCAGGCTTTTGCGGATCTCCGCGCGGGGCGCATGATCATTCTCGTGGACGACGAGGACCGAGAGAACGAAGGCGACCTGGTCATCGCCGCCGAGAAGGTCACCCCCGAGGCGATCAATTTCATGCTCAAGAACGGGCGGGGTGTGTTGTGCCTGCCCATGACCAAACAGCGCTGCGAGGAACTCAACCTCCACCTCCAGACTTCGGATAACACGACCCGCTTCGGGACCGCTTTCACCGTTTCGGTGGACGCGCACGGCCGCTTCGGGGTCACGACCGGCGTGTCGGCGCACGATCGCTCTAGGACCATCATGGTGGCCAGCCGCGACGATTGCGCGCCGGGCGACCTGGTACGTCCGGGGCACGTCTGTCCGCTGATGGCCCGCGACGGCGGCGTACTGGTCCGCGCGGGACAGACGGAAGGCTCGGTGGATCTGATGCGCCTGGCGGGCCTCAAGCCCCAGGCAGTGCTCATCGAAATCCTCAATGAGGACGGCAGCATGGCCCGGGTGCCGGAGTTGACCCAGTTTGCCGCCCGGCACGAGTTGAACCTGTATACCGTGGCCGACGTCATCGAATACCGCATGCAGCGCGAACGCTTCGTGGAGCGTGGCGCGCCGGTCAAGTTCCCCACTCCCTTCGGCGAATTCACGCTGATCGACTACCGTTCGCCGGTGGACGCCGAGCCCCATTTGGCCCTGTGCTGCGGCGGGGTGGGCGAGTTTGACGAGGACGGCCATGCCGTCGAACACCCCGAGCCGGTGCTGGTACGCGTCGAGTCGGAATGCATGACCGGGCACGTGTTCTATTCGTCGCGGTGTGACTGCGGCGAGCAACTCCACGCGGCGATGCGCTTGGTGCAGGAGGCCGGCAAGGGGGCCGTCATCTACCTGCGGCAGGAGGGACGGGGCATCGGGCTGCACAACAAGCTGCGGGCCTATGCCTTGCAGGATGACGGCTACGATACGGTCGAGGCCAATGTTCGCCTGGGGTTACCGGTGGATCGGCGGGACTATGGCGTGGGGGCGCAGATTTGCCGCGATCTGGGGATTTCCAAGCTCCGCGTGCTGACGAATAACCCCAAGAAGGTCCGACGCCTTGAGGTTTACGGGATTACCGTGGTCGAGCAACTCCCCATCGAGGTGCAACCCAACGAGCACAACATCGAGTACTTGCGGACCAAGAAAGAGAAGCTAGGCCACCTGCTGGGTGGGGTCTGATCCGGGGGATAGGCGTTTCCCTGGCGCGGTCCGCTGACGTTTCGAAATGGCGTTGACAGGCGGGGGCACCCGCGCTAAGATCAAAGCGACAAGCTCGATGCAAGGGTGCGAGTCGCGCGTGCACTCGCAGGCATTTCGGATGGTCGGGCCGCCATCTGTGTAGCTTCTCATCCGTGTTCTTAATCCAATTCGTGCCACCAGTTGCGAGGGACGTGGCTTGGATCGCCACGTGTCCGTCTCCGGCACGATCGGGTCGGATCACGGGAGGGGGCCGCCATGAAAACGAACCTTGGATCGACAGAGGAGAAGAAGGCCGGCGAAATCAAGAGCCTCACCGTGCTCGGAGGCCGACTGACGTGGGTCATCCTCGGGCCTTTCGCACTGCTGTTAATCACGGCGGAACTTGTGACCCGCGGAGGCGGCTGGTTTACGGGTCTCGACGCGGCCTTCGGCGGGGTCGTGGGCTTGATGATTCTGGGGCGATGGGTGGAACAACGATCCGGGACGGCAACGACGCTCACAGGCGAACCGGCCACGCTGGAGCAGTGCAAGCGGTACACCGCGATCCTGCTGCTCGTGACTGCTGCCGTGTGGGTTACGGCGAACGTGCTCGGGAATCACCTTCTGACCGGACACCGTTAAGCGGTGCCGGTTCCGAAAGAGCGCGACGAAAGGGCTTCCGTTCCATGAGTTTGCGAAAGGCGAAACCGTCGGGGCGCCTGCTGATTGTCGCCAATCGTTTGCCCGTGCGCCGTGCCCGCCGCGGCGGCAGATCAGTGTGGGAACCGACCGCCGGCGGACTCGTGACGGCCATGGACCCGATTCTCAAGGCCCATGGTGGGATCTGGGTGGGCTGGACCGGCGTCGCGGGCCCGGCTACGCGGCCCTTCATCCACGACCGCGTCCGCATCAAGCCGATCGCCCTGAGCGCTAAGGAAGTAGAATGCTTCTACCACGGCTTCTCCAACGCCACGCTCTGGCCGCTGTTCCACGACGCCATCCGCACGCCGGAGTTCCGTCGGCAGTGGTGGCGGCCTTACCTCGACGTGAACCGGCGTTTT
>JAZDKM010000453.1:0-12183 GCA_043803085.1 Planctomycetota bacterium | reverse complement strand
CGGGCGTCGATGAGCAGTTTATGGAAGGACTCCGGCAGTTGGCCGCGGGCGACGCGGCCGTGGGGTTGACCCTGGGAGCGGCTCCGGGCCGCTTGCAGTTGGCGCTGGAGTTGGCCGCCGGCGAACAGAACCGGCTTCTGGCCGGCAAGGCCTTTGGGCTGTCGATCGGCGCCTCGCTGGCCCGCGCCCGCGAATTGTCCAAGCGCGCGGCCTCAGCCGCGAACCTCCAGGGCATCGTCGGTGCGGCAAGAGTCTATTCCGGGGAGCACAAAGGCCAGTGGCCGGCGTCGTTGGCGGAACTCCTGCAGAGCGGTGACATCTCCCTGGAGACACTGCGGAACCCCTACGACGGCACGGCACCGCGCATGCTGGCCGACGCCGAGCGCGAGTCTTACTACGTCTACCGAAGGAACATCCCCAAGGGCGTCGCCGCGACGGAGGTGGTGGCCGGCGAACGCGAAATCCGCCGCGGCGAAGGGGCCAACTTCGCCTACGCCGACGGCCACGTGGAGTTCGTCCGCGAACCGCAGGCGAGCCGCCTGCTCGCCGTGTTGCAGGCCCAGTCCCGCTGAGCAGAGAAAGGGTCGGGAACAATACTGTTCGGCACGAAAGCTCAAGTTGAGCGGCGTGCCGTCCTTTCTGCAACGCGTCCACTCGAACGCGTTATAAGGCGCCGTGTTGAGCGAGTGAGATCAAGGAGCGAGCGCAACGCGTCGTTTACTGCAGCCGAATCACAGAACGCCTTCGCCACGTCTGGCTCAAGGACGACGACGTTTGCTCCTTCCTTTAACAGTCGCTTGTAATACTTGCCGCGGATCGCTTTGGAGTAATCAAACTCATACTCAGGACGTAACTCGTCGCGGATGGTTTGTTGCTTACTTTTCATGATTCGATAGCTCTACCTGCTTCTTGACGTTCGCGCCCGACGAGAAAGCTAACCGGCGCGCGACTTTTGCGCGTTCTGGCAAGCGCGAGGCTAGCAGGAACAAGCAGCGCGTCAAGCTCGCTCATTCCTCGTTGTCGAAGACGCGGATGGGTGGCATGGCCAAGCCCACCGCAAGGTGGGCGCCGCCATGCTGAAATAACGAACAGGCTTGGGCATGGCGGCGCTCGCCGTTGGCGAGCTTGGCCATGCCACCCACCGCCGCAGGCGAGGCCTTGGCCATGCCACTCAGCGCCGCAGGCGGGGTCTTGGCCATGCCACCCACCGCTGAAAATGGGATGGGTTCGTCGGTTCGGGCTGGGCCGTGCATCGACGCCGTGCGGTGCGGGCGGCCCTCGCTTAGCGAACGTGTCTCGTTTTCCTTGGCCGATGCATCGGCACGGCGATCAGGTAGAATAACGGTCCGTGACCCGGTCCCACAGGTTTTTGGTGTTGGACGCCCTAAATAGATGACTGGGCGCGGAGCAACGGCATGAGTCGAGCGGGATACTTTTCGCCGGGGATCATGGGTGCCCTAGCCGGCCTGGTGTACGCGGCCTTCGGGCGCGGCGGCACCTCGGCGCTGGACCGGTGGCTGACGGGATGCTACCTCGTTCCCCTGCTGTTCGTCGTGGGTCAGCTTCTGATGCTTGCGGCCCAAGGGGTGTTTGCGGGCGTGCTGCCCGTCCCGCCCGGCAAGAGCATCCGGGGGACGAAGTGCGTCGTGATCGGATTACTGATCGTCGCCGGGCTGGCCTCGGGCCTGGTGACCTATCTCTTGGTGCGCGTCGCGGTCGGGCCGGCGGCGGAGGTCCTCGGCGGGTTGAGCTTGGCGTGCTGGCTCACGGCGCTCGGCGTGTACGTCTGGTCCCTGCCGACAGCGGTGGCGGATTTTCTTGAGCAGGAGGGTGCGTGATAGTCGTATGCTGCTGTTCCACCAGGGATGGTGGCCCGCAATCTGATCAACGTCGGACGCAAGTTCGGCCGACTGACCAACGGCGTCATTCGCACGGCCGCACACCCTCGACGAACCGGTGGCGCAGTTCGGCCAGGCCCTCCTGCGGGTCTACGTCGGGGAGGGTCGAGCGGATCCAGTAGCAGCCATTGGCGTAGTCTTCGTCGGCCCACATGGCGGCGATTTCGGCGATGTACCTGACGTGCCGCTGACCGTCGCCCCAGGTATACGCCACATAGACCGCGTCGTAGGAGGCGCCAGTGGTTTCGCCGGCGGCCACGTCATCACTCCCCCAGCTATCCCACCCATAGGGGTTGCAGTTGTCGCAGACGTTCCGGAAGTACACGGAGACGTTGCGGGATGAAATGTTCTGAAAATAGGCGTCGGCGTCGCAACGCGCGCCGTTTTCACTCAGCTCCGGCTCCCCCGGAATCAGCACCACGGCGTCCAGGGCGTCGCACGCGGACGCCTCGAAGGTGCCGTCGCCATCCGGGTCGCGGGGATCGACCGGCGGGCCGTTGTTGTCGTTGGCGTTGTCCGCCGTATTGTCGTTCGCGTTGTCCGCGACGTTGTCGTTGGCGTTATCGGGCGCGTTGTCGTTCGCGTTGCCGCCACCGTTGTCGTTGGCGTTCCCACCGACGTTGTCGTTATCGGCAGCGTTTTCGTTCAGGTTGGCGTTGCCGTTGGCGTTCTGGCTGTTGTCGTTGGCGGATGTTTGGGTCTCGCTGAACCGGACCTGCATCTCCCCGAGCATGAACCGGCCCATTCTGGAGGCGGAGACCTGAAAGCACACGTTAAAGATCCCGGAGCGGGCCGCGTCCATCGCAGAACCCCAGAGTAATTCCCCGTTGGGCTCGGTGATGACCTCTTCATCTTCATCGGCCAACTCACAATGAAACGTGCCCACGTAGATCCCGTGTTGGCAGGGATTCGCGGTGGCTGCGTCGGCCATGTAGACCGCGATGTCCACCACGGTCACGACCGCGGGGGTTTGAAGCGTCGGCTGCACTTTGTTCGTGGACGGGGCCGGCGTGAAGGTGATGTCATCGGGCGAGAGGAGCAACACGGCCTCCGCAGGCCGGTCGTCCGGCGCGTCGGTGAAAAGCCTCACGGCGAAGGCCTTTTCCACGGCGGGACCGTCGGCCACCACGTCGAACACCGCCTGCCCGCCGAAGTTGATGGTAAAGGTGGCACCGCCGATGGTGAAGTCAATGGCCACGCCGCCGCCGCCCGGCCGGACACTGGCCGTGCAGGCTGCGAAGCAACAGACCAGCGCCATGCTGCAGGCCCCCAGGTACCTAAGCGTCGCCGGGCCTTGGTGGCTGTGGGTACGGACACGGACTGTTCTCGCAAGTGGTAACATGGTCATTCCTCACTCCTCAACCGAAACTGAGGTAAGCATGTGCAAGCATCTGGCCTGCACCGTATGTCGTTTAGTATAAAGACTGTATCAGGTCACGACAACCCCACAGGCTGTGGGTATCTAGCCAAGATTCCCCATTTACCGGACTTTCGGTCATCAGCCTACCGCAGCAAGCCGCTCGATCCAAGCGAAAACGGCCTTTGGGCACTTGTGCGGTTGGTCAGAATTGGTGCGTCTTTCGTGATCCGAACCGCGCCCGTCAGGAAGCGGCCCTGCTGAGTTGAATACGGTTCGCTCCCTCATGGTCGCGGTTCGGAGCGCGGGGGCTCGGAGCGCTGGAGCGCCTGGCGGGTCTTGGCGTGGTTCGGATCGATGGCCAGCGCCTGGTGGTATTCGGCGATGGCCTCCTCGACTCGGCCTTGATGGTCCAGGATGGCGCCGATGTTATAGTGGGCGGCCGCGTTGGCGGGCTCCGTACGCAGGGCTTCGCGATACGCCTGGATCGCTTCGTCGAACCGGCCGAGACGGGCGTAGAGCAGACCGACTTGGAAGTGCGCCCGCGGGAAGTCGGGATCGAGGCGGAGGGCTTCCCCCAGATGGTGCAGCGCCTCGTCGATCCGGTCCTGGGCGGCCAGGGCGGCGCCCAGGTGGGTGTGGATCTCGGGCGATTCGGGTCGGTAGCGCAGGGCCTCGGCGAGCAGGTATGCCGCCGCTGCGTTGTTGCCATCCTCAGCCAGCACGACACCCCAGTTCTCGTAGGCCGTCCCGTCCAGCAGGTGTTGATGGTCGAAGCGCAGGTTGCTCCCCACGGCGACGGCCCCGGCGAGCAACGCCATCATCCAGGGACGCAACGGGTATCCGGCAGGTTCCGCCCCGGTCTCCGACCGGCGCCCGGCCAGCCGGCGCATGGTGCGGACGATCTCGACGACGCCGGCCCCGGCGAAGATCGCCAATAGCGGCACCAGCGGATACCGATAGCGCGCGAAGACGTAAAAGAGCGCGACGCCACCGGCCAGCACCACGATCATGGCGTACAGCGTCCAAAGGTTCCGCCAGCGCCGGGCCGTCGCCGCCAGACCGACCGCTGCCAACGGACCTAGCACCCCGAAGTGATTCAGTTTGCCCAATACTCCCAGCAGCCACGAGAGGTGCGCGTAGAGCGTAAAGCTTTCGGTGTCCGACAGTTCGTAGGCATTCCAGACCAGCACCCACTTGTAGAGCAGCAAACGCAGCCAGTCCAAAGGGTGATGCCTGATATAGTCCCACGCTTTTGCGAACCAGTAGCGCGACACCTCGCGCGGGGTCAAGGCTCGGCCGACTTCGGCTTCGGCCAGCTCGGTGGCGGCCTGTCGCTCCAACGGCGGCCATTCGGCTCCGGGTCGCAGGGCGATGTAGCGCCCGGTCGCCCCTTGGTGGTTGCCGATGTAGAAGTTGGGGCCGGCTTGGAAGGTGGTCAGGGCGATTTCGCCTCCGACCCGGTAGTTCCGCCAACCCACCAAGCCCAGCACCAGGGCTGTGCCGGTAACGAGGAGGCCGGGGAGGATGGCCCGACGGAGCGTCACCGGAGGGCCCCGTTTTCCTTGCGTGGCGCTCGACATGCCCGCGCCCGCGGTGGGTGGGCTTGGCTCCCCGTGGCAAAAGTTGTAGCACAGGCTTCCAGCCTGTGTTTTCACGGGCAAGATGCCCGTGCCACACCGCTCCTGGCCACTTTCACCACAGGCTCTTATGGAAGCCACCCACACCAGGACCACCACGCCCAGCACGAGCGTTTGCTCGTGCGTCAGCGCCAGGAGACCGAGCACCACTCCCACCACGAAAGCAATGACCCCAGGGAGAATCTCCGTCCCCCGTCCTGAGTCGTCGGCCTGGTTCCAGCCCCGCTGCGTCAACCATGCCAGCAAGCACAAGAGCAGGGCCATGAGGAACAAGGTGAGCGTCGCTTTTTGGATCAATCCGTCGAAGAAGATCGCCGGCCCGTAGAGGGCCATGAGGATGCCCGTACATAGCCCGGCCCAGGGGGAGATGAATGCCCGTCCGGCCAGGGCTAGCAAGCCGCAGGCGATCGACCCCAGCGCGGCCTGCACGAGGTGTGCCCGCCACAAGTCATCGCCGAGGACCAGCCGCACCACGGCCAGGAAGTACGGATAGGCCGGCGCCTGGTAGAATGTCCCGGTGCCGAACCAATCGCCGCCGGCGATGCGCCCGGCCCAGGCCCAATAGGCCGCCCCGTCGCCGATCAAGTGGTAGAAGAACGGAATGCGCTCGATCTGCGTCAGGTAAAGCAGCCGCACGCCCAACGCCAGGAGCACGACGCCAGCGACCAAGCCATAGAACGTGCGGCCGGCCGCAGCCATGTACCCGCCTGGAGAGGGGGAGGCGCTCATCGTGGAACATGCTACAGCCGGCCGCTCGGTCGTGAAACGCGGGTCCGGTTAGCGTTACCTCAGGCACCTCGCCGGCCCGCCCGATGGCCAACTACTAATAAGTACTAATTCGTGTCAAATTAGTATTTGGGCTTGCCCCATTGGAAATACTAATTTAGAATAGATTAGTATTTCCTGATACTTGCTCTATCTCATTACCAGAAAAGAAGATGAGGAAACCAAGGACGCCCCCCACGTTTGCCGAAACTCTCGCTCTTGGCGGTCAAGAGCTAGCCCGTCACTTTCGGGCACCCGACCTGCCTGCCTATGTCCGCCGGGCGAACGATGATTATTGGACTTGGGAGGAGGTGCGAGCCCATAAGCCACCTCGGGGGATCCCGCCGAAGGTGGCTTGGGGGTGCGTGAAACTTGCCCGCGTCGCTTTACTGCGGGAATTGCCGCTGAAGGATGATCGTGGTTGCCCGTTCAGTTACTGGGTACCGGACAGCGCCTTGGAAGAGCTACACAAGATCGACATGGAGCTGGGCGGGCACTTGGGCAGTCCGTCCCAAGCGGTGAACTCCGCGGACCGCGACCGTTACATGATCCGCTCGATCATGGAGGAGGCGATTGCATCCAGTCAGATCGAGGGGGCCGCCACCACACGTAGAATAGCCAAAGAGATGCTGAAAACCGGCCGGCCCCCACGGGACAAGAGCGAGCACATGATCTTGAACAACTACCGGACGATCCGGTGGCTTCGGGAGCACAAGGATGAGCCGCTCACGCGTGACCTGCTGTTGGGAATCCAAGGGCGTATGACGGCAAGCACCCTGGATGATGCTGATGCCGCCGGCCGGTTCCGCCTCCCCTCGGAGAAGATAGCGGTCTTTGACGACCGTGATGGAGAGGTCACGCACACCCCGCCGCCGGCTGAGGAGTTGGAGGAGAGGTTGATCTTGCTCTATGACTTTGCGAACGCCGAGGAAACCGCCGGCGAATTCATGCACCCGGTCGTCCGGGCCATGATCTTACATTTCTGGGTGGCGTATGATCACCCGTTCGTGGATGGTAACGGGCGTACGGCTCGGGCGTTGTTCTATTGGTACATGTTAAGGAAAGGCTACTGGCTCTTTGAATTCCTCTCGATATCCCAATTCATTATCGGCGCACCGGTGCAATACCAACGGGCGTTCCTGAACACCGAGACCGACGAGGGGGATGTCACCTATTTCCTGATGTATCACTTGCAGGCGATTCGGCGCGCCCGAGAGGAACTCTATCATTACCTCGATCAACAGCAAAAACGGAACGCGGAACTACTGAGGTTGTTGAAGTTCCGGCCGGGCATGAACCATCGCCAGGATGCGCTCTTGGCCCACGCCATCCGCCATGACGGAGCGACTTACACGATTCAATCGCACGAGGGCAGTCAAGGCGTTTCGTATCAGACCGCTCGAACAGACCTCGCCGATCTGGCCAAGCGCGGGCTCCTGATTGAACACAAGATCGGCCGCAGGTTTCATTACACGGCCCCGCCCGACCTGCGCGAACGCCTGGGCGTGGGTCAGTAGCCCGTGGTGAAAGCGGCCAAGAGCGGCGTGGCACGGGCATCCCTGCCTGCCGGCAGGCAGGTTGCCCGTGGCATGGCGGCGTTAGAGTTATCAGGCGTCTGGAGGGTCAAGTTGCGATAGTTCCGGTTCAGCGACCCGGGCTGGCTGAAGCGTGTGAGGCCGGGTATTCTGCGCGGGGACCCAGGAGCGGAGCGAGCCTGATGGGGCAGACCGAACGCCAGTGCGAGATCGAGGCGCGCGTGCGGTACGCCGAATGCGACGCGATGGGCTATCTGCACCACGCCAAGTATTTGGAGTACTTCGAGATGGCCCGGACGGAACTGCTGCGGCAAAGCGGGTACCGCTATCGCGACCTGGAACGGGAAGCCATCTTCTTTGTGGTCGCCAAGATCGAGTGCCGCTTCCACCGCCCGATCCGCTATGATGACGTGGTGGTCGTGCGCGTCGTGGTGACGCGGACGACGCGGACCCGGGTCGAGCATCGCTACGAAATCCTCCTCGAGGGAGTCGTCTGCTGCGAGGCGTCGTCCACACTGGCGTGCGTGGGACGTGACGGGCGGCCGATCCTGATGCCCGAGCACCTCTGGCCGCCTGAGCTGCGCGCGGACGGCACCGCTTCGGTTGACAGAAGGGCGGGCGACCAGTAGCGTCATCATCACTGAATCGACGAGGCCGCCAGCCCTGGGGAGTTTTCCAAGAAGGTTTCCACGCTTTGCACGGTTCCGTTGAGCATACCTGTGTCGTCGGTCTGGCTTGGGGCGATGAGGGCAAGGGCAAGGTCGTCGACCTGCTCTGCCCGCACTACCAGCAGGTGGTGCGGTATAACGGGGGCGCCAACGCCGGGCACACCGTCTGGGTCGGCGAGGAGCAGTTCGCCCTGCACTTGGTTCCCACGGGGATTCTGCATCCCGGCGTGGTGGCGGTGATCGGGCCGGGGGTGGTCATCGACCCCGTCGTGCTGGTGGAGGAGATCGAGGCGCTGCGCGGCCGGGGCATCCGCATTGCGGAGAACCTCAAGATCAGCGATCGGGCCCACGTGGTCACCGCCTATCACAAGATCGAGGACCGTCTGAGCGAGGCCCGGGCGGTCAAAGACGGACGCATCGGCACGACGGGGCGCGGCATCGGCCCATGCTACGCCGACAAGATGCGACGCTATACGGCGGTCCGCGTGTGCGATCTGCTGGACCGCGCCCGGCTGTCGGAACTTCTGGAGGTCGTCGTTCCGAGCCGCCGGGCCTGCTTCTCCGCTTGCTATGGCGATGACGGCGGCTTGGACTTGGACGCGACCCGCGCCGAACTATGCGCGGCGGCCGAGCGTATGCGGCCTTATGTTTGCGATACCAGTCTCTACCTCCGCGAACGCATGGCGGCCGGGGACCCAGTGCTCTTTGAGGGTGCCAACGGCGTGATGCTGGACGTGGATCATGGCACCTATCCGTTCGTCACCTCGAGCAGCACCGGCCCTCACGGGATCGGCGGCGGAGCGGGTGTGCCCGCTACCGGAGTGCGGGACATCATGGGGGTGACCAAAGCGTATACGACGCGCGTGGGCGGAGGGCCCTTCGTGAGCGAACTGACCGATGCCACAGGTGAACGCATCCGGGAGCGCGGACGCGAGTACGGAACGACGACGGGCCGGCCGCGCCGTTGCGGATGGCTCGACGCCGTGGCCCTGCGCTATGCGGTGGAACTCGTGGGCGCGACCGAGTTGGCGGTCATGCACCTCGACACGCTCAGCGGGTTCGAGCGCGTCGGGATTTGCGTGGGGTATCGGATCGACGGCCGACTCTGGAACACGGTGCCGGCCGACGCCCGCCTCCTCGAACGGGCCGAGCCGGTGCTGGAATACCGTCGGGGCTGGGCGCAGGAGTTACGCGGGGTCACCCATGACGAAGCCCTGCCGTCCGAAGCCCGGGACTACATGGCCCGCGTCGAAGCGCTGGCCGGTTGTCCCGTAACGATTCTTGGCACGGGGCCGTCGCGGAGCGCGTGGATTGGCCGTGGCCGTCGGGCCGAACCGGCCTTGACGGCGAACGGCAACCGTCCGGGTGGAGCGGCGGGGCGGAGAAGGGCCACCGATGTCTGAAGTCCGGCGCGAAGCCTTGGAGGCGGTCGGAGTGGCCCGCGAGGCGCTGCCGCGGCACATCGCCATCATCATGGACGGCAACGGCCGCTGGGCGCGGCAAAGGGGCCTGCCGCGAATCCGGGGGCACGAAGAGGGAGCCCAGGCCGTGCGCCGGGTGGTCGCGGAATGCGCCCGTCTGGGGGTCGAAGTGCTTACGCTCTACAGCTTCAGCACGGAAAACTGGAATCGCCCCAAGGAGGAGGTCGATTTTCTCATGGAACTCTATGGCCGCTATCTGGTGGCCGAACGCCCCGAGATCATGGAGAACAACATCCGCCTGATCCATCTGGGGCGTCGCGAGGGCCTGCCCGCGCACGTGCTGCGCGAGATGGACCACACCATCGCCAAAAGCAGCGCGAACACCGGCTTGCGGTTGTGCCTGGCGCTGAATTACGGCTCGCGACTGGAAATGGTGGAGGCGGTCCGCAGAATCGCGGTAGCGGTGAAGGAGGGCCGGCTGGGCATTGGGGAGATTGACGAGCAGCTTGTCTCCAGTTCGCTCTACACCGGCGGTTTGCCCGACCCGGATTTGTTGATTCGCACGGCTTCCCAGCGCCGGGTCAGCAATTTCCTGCTCTGGCAGATCAGCTACGCCGAATGGTATGTGTTTGACGTCCTGTGGCCGGATTTTGATGTCGCCCACCTGCACGAAGCCCTCCGGGACTACGCGCGGCGCGAGCGGCGCTACGGCGGGCTCTCGCCGGCCTCACACTCACCCTCGCCCGCATGATGCACCGCCGGGTCTGTGCAGGAAATGGAAAATGGAAAATGGAAAATGAAGAACGCCGATGGCCCACCGGGAAGGTCATCTCGAAGGTGCCGCATGCTCAATGCTTCATTTTCAATTCTCAATTCTCTCCGCGCTCTCTGCGGTTAGGGTAATCGTGGATCGCGACAAAAGAGGACTACCATGTGTCGGGCGATCGTTGGTTTTTGGGGTCTGCTCTTCGTCTTGCCGCTGGCGGGCGGGTGCGGGGCCGACTTCAGCTACATCTTGCCGGTGATTGCCGGGCAGACCACCATTCTGTTCCACAGCGTGCCCATCGCCGAGGCCCTCAACGGCGGTACCCTCTCGGCCGAGGAGAAAGCCAAGCTGGTTCTGATTCGAGAGGTGCGCGCCTACGCGGGGCGCGAGATGGGCCTGGACACCGCCGACCACTACGCACTTTTTTACGACGCCGGCGAAGGAGGGCTGGCCTACAACGTCTCCGCTGCGCTGCGCTACGAGTTTCACGCGAAACAATGGGAGTTTCCCATTGTCGGTGTCTTGCCCTACATCGGTTTCTTCGATGAGGGAGCGGCGCGGCGCGAGTTCGAGGACTTGAAGGCCCAGGGCTACGACGCGTTCCTGTACGAGGTGGATGCCTACAGCACGCTCGATTACCTGCCCAATCCGATCCTCTCGCCGATGTTGCGCCGGGATGATCTGGACCTGATGGACACGGTGATGCACGAACTGCTGCACAGCACCGTGTGGCACCCTACCGACACGACCTTCAACGAAAGCCTGGCGACCTTCGTCGGGCGGGCGGGGGCGCTCGAATACCTCGCGGCGCGCTATTCCGACGAACCGGAGCGTATCCAGGCCGCCGTCGAGCATTATGAAGACGTGGACCTCTACAACGCGTTCATCTTCGAGCTGTACGACGAACTGGATGCTTTTTACTCCAGCGGGCTGAGCCAGGAGGAGAGAATCGCGGGGCGGGAGGCCTATTATCAAGCTGGGCGCGAACGGTTCGTGGCGGAGGTCCTGCCGCTCCTGCATGACCCGGATGGATTCGCGTGGGTCGCGGACTTGCCCACCAACAACGCCTGGATGCTGGCCAACGTGCGCTACAACTATGACCTGGACGTGTATGCACAGGTCCACGAGGCCACCGGGCGGGTGTGGAAGGACACCCTCGCTGTTTTTAGCGACGCCGCCCGAGAAGACGCTCCCAACGTCTATTTACGCGAGTGGCTGGGGAGTCCCTGACCGGCTGGAAAGCCGGTCCCACAGGCAGGTAGGGCAGCACGCAGGGCAGGTGGAGTCCCGACTTGTCGGGACTCCACCTGCCGTTGGAGGACAGTAGGGAAGTCTATGCCTTTGGCCGCGGATGTTGAGATCATTGCGCGTGGGCCGGTCCGCTTGCGCTGGCATGCGGGACCGCCTCCGCCGCTGGATGCTGTCCAGCATCGGGCGGTAGATGATATCTGGGTACACGGACGCGCCCGGCTCGGCGAGGCGCTATACGACGCTCCCATTCTCATCTATCAGGACCACGAAATCGCAGGCGACTTGACTACCCTCCACGGGGTTTATCAACCCTACCGCTACTACTATGCGCAGTGCCGTTCCGAGGGCCTCAATTGCGGCGTGGAACCCATCGGCGTCAGCGGCCTGATGGTCCTCTGCGACAGCGGGACTCGGGCCGTGGTCCTCGGACGGCGGGGGACGACGGTCGCCCAGTACCCGGGGCGGTGGGAGTGCGTCCCCTCGGGCGGAGTGGACGACGCTTACGCCTGCCCGGACGGCACGGTGGACTTCGCCGCGATGTTGTTGCACGAATTCGAGGAGGAGACCTGTCTGCCGGCCGAGCACGTCCGGCGAGTCACGCCGTTCGCGGTCATCTACGATCGCGTGGCCCGGACCTACGACATCTGCTGCGGCCTGGAGGTGGGGACCGGGCGTGACGAGCTGCTGGGGGCCATGCGGCACAGCGACGAGTACACCGAAGTCCGGTGGGTTGCCCAGCAGGAGTTGGACGATTGCCTTCGCCAGTTGGGCAGCCAACTGATTCCGCTTTCCAAAGCGATCCTCGAGCTGTATCACGAAACGGACAGGCCGACCTGAGAGCGTGTTTGAAAAGGTGTTTAGTGGTGGGTGGCATGGGTCCGT
>JAZDKM010000452.1:0-14355 GCA_043803085.1 Planctomycetota bacterium | reverse complement strand
CGTCTGGGAGGGCGAGGCTCCTGCCGAGCCGGCTCGCCGGGAGGCTCGCCCTCCCAATCCTATGTCATGACCGCGCCACCCCACTGCGAAGTGCAGCCAAAAGCAAGGCCGTTCCCCGAAGGGACCGGCCGGTTTGCTCCTCCAAAATTTCGAGTCCGCGAGCTCGTCTACGGATTCGCGCCGAAATGGAGGGTGAACTCACTGAAATCGGCGAAGTCGATGTCCCCGTCTGCGTCGAAGTCGAACGCCGCCAAACAAGTGCCGGTACACCCGACCGCAAGCGTGGGCGGCGCAACGTCCGGGCCGGCAATGCAATCGGCAAAAGGCCCGTAGTCGGCGAGGTCCACGTCGCCGTCGGCGTCGAAGTCCCCGCCCCCAATAACATCACACTCGTCCGGAACCGTATTGCCGTTGCAGTCGCGGCTGAAAGGCACCATCCCCCAGACTTCGATGTCGTCGATGTTCCAGCCGGGGTAGGTCGTGGTGGCGTTGGTCGGACCCATCTGCCAGCGGACGTACAGGGTCGAGGCCCCGTCAGCGACCGCCGCAATGTTGTAGGTTTGCTGCGCCCAGAACCACTCGTTGAAGGTCGTCACATTGTTGCTCCACACCAACACCCAGTTCACACCGTCATTCGACGCCAGGACGTCGGCAACATCCAAGCGGTGCACCCCCAGCCAGCGCCAGAAACGAAGTTCGGTATCACTCAGTTCCGAGCAATCGATGGCGGTACTGGTCAGGTATGTGGCCGGAAGGTCGTTAGAGTAGTCGCCCGTAACGATGTTGTATCCGTAAACGTTGGTTCCAGTATGGCCGGTGTCAGGATCTCTATTGTACGATCCGGCGCGGACCGGGTCACCGAAGGCCCAGGCACCCTCCGTGGTCCAGCCCGGATTGCTGCTCAGGTCGAATAAGATTGAGGTTGCGACCGGCGTTATGTCGCAGTCGTCAGGCGTACCGTTGGCATTGCAGTCGTTGCCCTCGATTTCGCATTCGTCGGGGACGTCGTTGGGCTGACAATCCAGGCTGGTGCCGCTCGCAATGTCGCAGTCGTCTGGAATGCCGTTGGCATTGCATTCATTTCCGGCCAATTCGCACTCGTCTGGGGTGTCATTCGGCTGGCAGTCCACGCTGGTAGCGCCCGTAATATCGCACTCATCGGGAACGCTGTTGGCGTTGCAGTCGTTTCCCGTCAACTCACACTCGTCGGGGGTATTGTTGAGCTGGCAATCGACGCTCGTCCCCGCGGTGAGGTCACAAGTGTCCGCCGCGCCGTTGCTATTGCAATCGGGCTGACACTCGTCGGGGGTCCCGTTGCTGTCGCAGTCCTCCGAGGTCCCATGCGCGATGTCCTCGGAGTCGGCGATACCGTTTCCGTTGCAATCCGTGAGGAACGGCCAGTGCATGGTCGCCGCCTGGTACACGTTCGCGGGACCGCTGCCGGAGGGCAGTTGGGCCCAGGCCACGATCTTCATGTCGCTCTGGTGGCTCCAACTCTCGCTGTCGAAGGTGAACGTCCGGACCACCTGCTGGCACTGCCCGGCGCCTAACGTGATGTCCTGGTAGGAGGCCGCCTGCTTGAATCCGTAGCGCGAGTAGTCGGGCGGGATGGGCCAGTTGTCCAGCGCCTGGGCGATGTGCACGCGCAGGGTCTTGCCCGTGCCGCCGGCTTCAATGCACACGTTCGCCGTGATCTGATAGGTCTGAACACCCGCCGGCGAGCCGGTTAACTGGATGGTCACGTCGGTGGGGACGGCGCGGCGCAGGTTGTACTTGGCCAAGTAGGCGGCATAGGCAGCGCTGGTACTCCCGGCCCCCACGACACTCTCGACGCCGTCAAACCAGGCCGTCGGGGTGCCCGGGACGCTGTAGAAGCTGTACCGGCTGTTGCCCCAGGTGGTCGCGTAGGCATCGCCCACGTGAATCTGCAGGAGGGTGAACGTACCCGGATAATTGTCCAACATCTGGTCCAACGCCTGACCGGCGTATACGCAGTAGCTTCAGTCCGTTGCGGTGAATTCTTCGCAGAGCACCATCCGGTCCGCACCCAGGGCCGCGACCGGACAGGCGGCGGCAACGAGCAGGGCGGCGAGGGTCCATCCCCACCAGGCCTCCGGCTTTCCGGAGAAGGAACTTCTTTTCATGGCGATCTCCTTCAGAGGATTGAGGATTAGTGAAACCAACACTCATGGGGTACCGGTAAACACGCCCTGGAACCCCGCAAAGTCGCTCAGGTCAATGGCCCCGTCCCGGTCGGCATCTCCGATCGCACAGCACGGCCCCGGATATCCCGCGTATAACGGCGGGTCGCAGGGTGGACTGATGCAGGGACCAGTGAGGCAGGTCTCGAAGACCTGGTAGTCGGTCAGGTCAATAGCTCCATCGCCGTTGAAATCACCGAAGTCCGCCCCCCCGCACTCATCGGGGATGCCGTTCCCGTTGCAGTCTTCGCTCGTTCCGGCGGCGATGTCACATGCGTCGAGGAAGCCGTTCGCATTACAGTCGGGGAACTGGTCCGGCGGGACTTTGCTCCCGATCGTGCATAGACCGAAGTAGTCCAGTAAGAACACCGTGGTTCCCCCGCTCGGCGCGCCGTTGGATACGGCCTGCAGGCGGAAGTAGTCCATGCGCCGGGCGGCCGGGGCCAGGGGGATGGTCGCCACCTTAGGCGTTACCAGATCATCGATGTAGAGCTCCACCGTCCCGGCTTTATTGTTCAACGCCACCTTGAACTCGTAGCAGGTGTACAGGCTGGTGCGGACGCCCGTGCTGATGAAGCTCGGCGACCCGGCCGGATTCTTCACCACGATGTAGCCCCGGTTGGCCGCTCCCACCAACGTCGAAACCGTCGAGGCAAACTGGATTTGAATGACCTGTTGGTTACTCTGGGCGTCGTAGATGAAGAACTGCCAATCGGTCTTGGGGTTGAGGCTTCCCTCCAGCTTCGGCCGGAAGCTCAGCGTGTAGACCTCTTCGTCCGGCGGGAGTACCCCGCCTTCAGTGATGAAATACTCGCTGGAGACGTACCCGTCCTCCGGCGGTCCGGTGCCCGGCACCGTGGTCTTCACCGCGTTGTCGCTGAGCTCCTGCGTCTCACAACCGATCGGTGAGATCGTGGCATTGCCCTTCGGGTTGATCCAGTAAAACCCATCGCCGTTGTAATCAATCTGGGACACCGGCCGCCCATTGCTGAACGGCGGGTTCGGCTGGAACCCGTCCCATAAATCGTAGCAGCGGAAGACGTCGCACTCGTCCGGTCGGCCGTTGGTGTTGCAGTCGTGACTCGTGCCGGCTGTGATGTCGCAATCATCGGGCACGGCGTTGGTGTTGCAGTCCGGCTCGCACTCGTCGGGGGTGTTGTTGGCGTTGCAGTCATTGCTGCTCAACTCGCACTCATCGGGGATGCCGTCCGGCTGGCAGTCCACGCTCGTCCCTCCGGCAATATCACAACTGTCCGCGACGCCGTTGGTGTTGCAATCGGGCTCACATTCGTCGGGAGTCCCGTTGCCGTCGCAGTCCTCCGACGTCCCCTGAGCGATGTCACAAGTGTCCGCGACCCCGTTGCTGTTGCAGTCGGGCTGACATTCGTCGGGGGTCCCGTTGCCGTCGCAGTCCCCCGAGGTTCCCTGAGCGATGTCACAGGCATCCGCCACGCCATTGCTGTTACAATCGGGCTGGCATTCGTCGGGAGTGCCGTTGCTGTCACAGTCCTCCGAGGTTCCATGGGCGATGTCCTGGGAGTCGTCGATGCCGTTGTCGTTGCAATCAGTAAGGAACGGCCAGTGTATCGTCGCCGCCTGGTACACGTTCGCGGGACCGCTGGTCGAAGGCTGCTGGGCCCAAGCCACGATCTTGATGTCGCTCTGGTGGCTCCAACTGTCGCTGTCAAACGTGAGGGTCCGCACCACCTGCTGGCACTGCCCGGCGCTCAGGGTGACGTCCTGGTAGGCCGCCGCCTGTTTGAAGCCGTAACGGTGATAGGTGGGCGAAGCCGGCCAATAATCCAGCACCTGGGCGATATGCACGCGCAGGGTCTTGCCCGTGCCGCCCGGCTCGATGCACACGGTGGCCGTGATCTGATAGGTCTGGCCCCCGGCCGGCGAACCGGTCAACTGGATGGTCACGTCGGTGGGGACGGCGCGGCGGGTGTTGTACTTGTTGTTATAATTAGTATACGCCGAACTGGTACTCCCGGCCCCGACCACGCTCTCCACGCCGTCGAACCACGCCGTCGGGGTGCCCGGGACGCTGTAGAAGGTGTACCGGCTATTGCCCCAGGTGGTCGCGTAGGCATCACCCACGTGAATTTGCAGGAGGGTAAACGTACCCGGATGATTGTCCAACATCATGTCCAACGCCAGACCGGCGTAGGTGCAGTAGGTTCAGGTTGTCGCCGTGAACTCTTCACAGAGCACCATCCGGTCCGCACCGAGGGCCGCCCACGGACAGGCGGCCGCCACCAGCAGGGCGGCGAGGGTCCACCCCCACCGCGCCTCCGGCCCTCTGGGGAAAGAACTTCTTCTCATGACCATCTCCTTAAGCGCAGGGTAAAACAAACGCTTTGTTTCCGGCCGGCGGTTATCAGTAGGCTGAGCCTTCCCACCTCCTGGACCGGCGGCTACCATGGGGTCCATGATACAGTTATTCGATCCGAGAATCAATAAGTAAGGTAAGTCAAGAGGACGCGGGCCCGGAATCCGAACCTCCGGGGTGCGATTTGCTCCGGTGCCCTCCAGGCGGGGGGGGGGGGGCACGGGCCGGTTTCGCCTCGGGATGAGACCTTATCTCCGAGGGGAGGGGGTCCATGATGCGCGAGGGTGGCGGCCGGCGCCTCGCCGGCCGAGGAAAGGACGACCGGCGGGGACTTCGACGGCGACGGCGACGTGGACCTCGCCGACTACGGGTTCTTTGACGACTGCATGGCCGGCCCGGCCGTTCCACCGCACCCGCCTGCGGTCAGGTGCGCCGGGGCCGGTCTGGCGGCGGTGCTGCCCAAGAACATCTGACTCTATTTCCGGCCCGCCCTGTCGGGTATAATAGGGTGTCATGCAACGTGCGATCTGTGCAACCGAATCCGCAACGCCCAGCACCACGACCGCGCGCCAACCGGCCTCGGGGCCTTGGCGGCGGTGTGCGGCGGTCTTGCTGCTGGCGTTCACGCTGGCGGCGCAGGAACTGGCCGCCGGGCACGCCCCAGTCAAGAAATCCGAGGTGGCGTGGGTGGCGGCGCCGGTGGTCGCGGTACCGATTGCGGCCGAACCGCAGGTGGCCCGGCCTACCGCCGCTTTGGGCAATTGCGATTTCGCCCAGCGCTTCCTGATCGCCAACGAGGTTATCTTCCAGCATTCCCACCGGATCGCGATCGCCCTCTTCGGCGGTCTCTACGGTTCGTAGGCCGGCCCTCCCCCAACGGCGTTCATCGGGTTTAAGACTCCCGGCGAACCTTGTCCCAGAGTAATTCACCGCAGAGGATAGCGAGAACAAACCGTGGGTGCTCAAGCATACGTTGGAAAACTGTTCACCAGGGTATTCGGGTCGCGGAACGAGCGGCTGGTCAAGAGGTACTCTCGTTTCGCGGACGGCGTCGAGGAGCTGGAACCGCAATTCCTGAAGCTCACCGACGAGCAACTCAAAGCCAAGACGGCGGAGTTCAAACGCCGCCTCCAGGAGGGCGAACCGCCCGAGAGCGTCATCTCCGAGGCGTTCGCCGTAGTGCGCGAGGCCTCGCGGCGGGCGCAGAACCATCGGCACTTCCACTGCCAATTGATCGGCGGCAAGGTGCTCTACGAAGGGAAAGTGGCGGAGATGCGCACCGGCGAGGGGAAGACCATCGTCTGCCACCTGGCGGCGTACATGCGCGTCCTGGAGGGCATGAAGGTCCACATTGTGACCGTCAACGACTACCTGGTGAAGCGTGACGCGGACTTTGCCAGGCCCATCTTCGCCATGCTGGACGGCACCGTGGGCTACATCCAGGCGCTAGTCGACCCCGGCGGGGCGGAGGGCGTCCGCAAGGCGGCCTACGCCTGCGACATCACCTATGGGACCAACAGCGAGTTCGGCTTCGATTACCTGCGCGACAACATGAAGCTGCGGCTGGAGGACCAGGTGCAAGGCCGTCTGGACTACGTGATCGTCGATGAGGTGGACTCGATCCTGATCGACGAGGCCCGCACACCGCTGATCATCTCCGGGCCGGCCCGCGACGACGTCAACCGCTACAAGTGGGCCGACAATATCGCCCGCCTGCTGGTGCACAAACAGAGCAGCCTGAACGCGGACACGCGGGAGCGGATCGCCGCCTGGGGCGACCAGCCGCCCGAGCACCTGCGAATGAACCCGAAATTCGAGGACGCCTACAAACGCTTCAAGGTCGATCCGCACCTGATCTCCGAAGAGGAGGCGGAAGCCATCGGGCACAAGCAACTCTTCGTCGTGCAGCTCGAGCGCAAGGCGGCCCACCTGACCCACGACGGGGTCGCTCTGGCCCAGGATGAAGCCGGCATCGGCAGCTTCTACATGGGGCAGAACATGGACCGCCCGCACTTGATCGAGCAGGCCCTTCGCGCCCACGTGGTCTACGAGCGGGACAAGGAATACGTCGTCCAAGACCGCGAAGTCATCATCGTGGACGAATTCACCGGCCGCCTGATGTACGGGCGGCAGTGGTCGGACGGGCTGCATCAGTCCGTCGAAGCCAAGGAGGGTGTGCCGATCAAGGAGGAAACCCAGACCCTGGCGACCATCACCATCCAGAACTACTTCAAGCTGTACCGCTGCCTGGCGGGGATGACCGGCACCGCCATGACCGAGGCCACCGAGTTCGACAAGATCTACAAGCTGGACATGGTGGAAACCCCCACCAACCGCCCGGTAAACCGCAACGACCATAACGACAAAGTCTGCCGCAGCATCGAGCAAAAGTATCGCTACATCGTCGAGGAAATCCACGAGCTGCACCGGCGCGGGCGGCCGGCAGACCCGTTCATTCTGGCGGACGTGTTGGCGCAACTGCGCCTGATCTGGAGAAGGATCGGGCGGGACACCGCGCGGATCGACGCGGCCTTGCAGGAGTTCGAAGGGGCACAATACGGCGATGTCAAAGTCATGGCCCTGTTGATGGAGACCTACGACGAGGAAATGGGTGAGTTGGCGACCGGCCGACCCATCCTGGTCGGCACCAC
The DNA here is from genome assembly GCA_043803085.1 of Planctomycetota bacterium. GTDB lineage: Bacteria > Planctomycetota > Phycisphaerae > UBA1845 > UBA1845 > JAAEQG01. The sequence goes on along the minus strand of JAZDKM010000452.1, from coordinate 7,171 downwards.
CAGCGTGGAGAACTCCGAGAAGCTGTCCAAGCTCCTGGAGAAGTCCTACGGCATCGCCCACGAGGTGCTCAACGCCAAGAACCACGCCCGCGAGGCGGAGATTGTGGCCAAAGCGGGCTATCGCACCTTGCCCACGCGCGGACCGGACAAGATTCCGCTGGGCAACGTGACCATCGCCACGAACATGGCCGGCCGCGGCACGGACATCAAGCTGGCCGAGGGCGTGGTCTATGCCAAGTGCAAGGTCCCCTCGAGCGGCGATCGCCTCGAGGGGGGCGACGTGAGACCGGCTTTCCAGCCGGTCGGCGGCCGGGGGGAGAGCGGCGACCACGGCATTTCACTGATGATGTATCCTCCCGGTTCGACCAAGTGTTGCCTCCGTTGTGAGGAGTACGATCCGGCCACGGATTGCGCGCACTGCTACAAGCCCAAGGTCGACCCGCGCTTTCCCGACCTGGGCCGGAAGGTGTGTACGCGCAACGCCCCGTGCGGGTTGCACATCATCGGCACCGAGCGGCACGAGGCCCGGCGGATCGACAATCAGCTTCGCGGGCGTTCCGGGCGGCAGGGCGACCCCGGCTCGTCGCGCTTCTTCCTGTCGCTGGAGGACGACCTGCTCAAGCTGTTCATGCCCGACTGGATGCTGAAGATGATGGAGAAGCTCGGCTTCACCGAGGGCACCAGTCTGGAAGACAAGCGCCTGTCCAAGGGCATCGAACGTGCCCAACGCAAGGTCGAGGAACGGAACTACGGCACGCGCAAGCACCTGTTGGAGTGGGACGAGCCGATGGACTATCAGCGCAAGACGTTCTACTCCAGCCGGCAACGCATCCTCGAGGGACGTGACCTGCGGCGCCTGATCTTCGAGACCATCGACCACGCGATCGACGACGTGGTGGGCCAGTTCCTGGCCCGTCACTACACGCGGACCTGTATCGCCGGGTGGTGCAGGAGCAATCTTGAGGTGACCATCCCGGAAGCGCTGGTGGGCGACGACGACCTGGCTTCGGTGCAGGAGGCCATCCGCCGGCGGGCCAAGGACGACGCCCGCGAATTGATCACCACCTCGCTGGGCGAGTACATCGACGAAGAAGCCCCGCCGGTGGAATGGGACGTCGGCGGCCTGCTGATCTGGGCCCAGCGGGCCTACGGGTTCAACGCCACCCAAAACCAGCTCCGCAAGATGACCCGCGAACAGATCGAGGACGCGCTGATCGAAGCGGCCGAGCGCCATTACGATGAAGCGGTGCTGGAAAGCGTGGCGATTTACCTCGATCCGAGCTACCCCAAGTCGGCCCTGGCGGAGTGGGCCCGCCTCAAGTTCAACATCGACCTCAAGACCGAGGACATTCACGACCTCGGGCCCGAGGACATCAAAGACCTGCTCAAGAAACAGGTCCGCGAGGCCTACCTGCAGCGCGAGATCCGCTATCCGGTCGAGGTGTGTGTCGAGCGTGCGTTCCAGGACGCCCAGAGCAACAGCGCTTTCGTCGCCGAGTCCGTCGTGCAGTGGGCCAACACCAAGTTCAACCTCGGCTGGACCGTCGAGACCGTGCAAGGCCAGTCGGCGGGCGAAATCTTCGAGAGGCTCGTGGCCCTGAACGAAGAGTTCCTCACCGGCGGACGCTTGCAGGCCGAGTTCGACGCGGCCTTCGCCGGCAAGACCGAGGAGGAAATGACGCGTTGGGCGCAGGAGCGCGTGGGGCGGGCGTGGGACGAGCGACGCTTCGCGCAGCGCGACGGCGACCTCCACGCCGTCCTGCTCGAGCAGGGTCGGGAGATGCTGCGTTGGGAGCTTTCACGCCTGGAACATTACGTTTTGCTCCGCATCTACGACCAGGCGTGGAAGGACCACCTGCTGGAGATGGACCACCTCAAGCATGCCATCATGCAGCGGCCGATGGGCGGCGACCAATCGCACCCGCAAAGCCAGTACGCCATCGAGGGGCGGGAGCTGTTCGAGGAGATGTGGTCGCGGATCCGCGAGCGGGTCACCGACATGATCTTCAAGGTGAAGATGACGGGCGAGGCGTCGGTCCAGGCGGCGCTGACCCAACGCATGCAGCTCATGCACCGGGACTCGACCGGCGCGGCCTTCGCCGGCGCCCGCGACACCCTGGCCGCCATGCGCGCCCAGGGCGTCGAGCAGAAGGTCGAGACCATCCGGCGCGAAATGCCCAAGGTCGGACGCAACGCCCCCTGCCCCTGCGGCAGCGGGAGGAAATACAAACAGTGCTGCGGACGCTAGCGTAGTAAACCGAACCGCGACCGTAAGGGAGCGGCCTCTTCTCCGAACCGCGCCCGTCAGGAAGCGGCCTCCGAACCCCGACCGTAAGGGAGCGTAAGGCACAACCGTAACCGTCCATCAGTCTTTTCGTTTCCGTCCGCGACCTGTCGAACGGGACGGTCGGAAGGCATACACGGCCAAGTCGACGCGGTCCGAGGGATCGAAGGTGACGCCTTCGCCTTCCAGGCGCCGGCGCTGGTCAGCCGCCGCAGCGTCGCTACAAAGGCTGACGCGCCCGGCGGCGTTTACCACCCGGTGCCACGGTATATCGCTATCCGCCGGCAAGCCCGCGAGTACCTTGCCGACCCACCGCGCCCGGCGCAGCAGACCGGCAGCTTTTGCAACCTGCCCGTAGGTCATCACGTGACCCGGAGGAATCGCCTGCACGACCCGCAGAATGCCGGTATACTCGTCGCGAAGCGGCATACTCCACGGATCGTATCACGACGGCGATGCGACCGACAAACCGGGAGCTGAGGTAGGGCAGGTCGAATCTCGGCGGAGTCGGGATGAGACCTACCGTCTTCGGCAGGAGTCGGCCGCACCCGGCGGCCTCCACCTGCCCTACTCCTTCTGAACGTGAATGGTTTTGAAACAGCTCCTACGCCGTGTTCCGCCAAACCGCTTGACCTCGGGGCGAGCGAACTACCGCGGCCTGCGGCGTAAAGCCGCCAACCCGCCCAGGCCCAGCAGCATCAAGGCGCCAGGTTCGGGCACGCCCACACCGACCTCGTCCATCACCCCCGGAAAATAGCGATTATATGGGTGCCCGTCTAGGAATGGATCGTCGGGTATGAAAAGTGGCAGAGTGTTCACCGCTATCGGCCTCGTCTCGTTGTATGCGGCTTCCAACACATCGTTCACATATATCTTGACGTTACCGCTCACCAAACTGGCGTCGTAGGTCGCCATCACGTGATACCATTCACCCGCGTCCCAGTTTGCTGTCGTCGAGGGCCACGCGGCATATTCTCCTCCTCCAAAGCCGAAGAACAGCCACAAGTAGGATGGCGTGGCCTGTTCCTTAAAGGCACCCAGGGTAAGGCGGTAGCCTGTCCGCCCGTGCCACTTGTCTATCAGACCGTAACTCCATTCATGGTCTGACAGGATATCGATGTCTGGCTTGATCCATGCCTCAAGCACTAATGCATCCACCAAGTCAAGCGTAGGGGAGTCAGCCACCTGAACCCTGTCGTCGATCGTTCCGCCCCGAAAATGCAACCCACCACCCATATATCCAGTCGTCCAGGTGGCTCCATAGATCGTCCCGTCGTTACCGTGGCCCGAAGAATCGTGTGCGATACTGCCCTGGCCCTCGTCCAATTGCCAGAAGCCATTGTAGGTAATGTCTCCGTGCGCGGGTCTCCCCAGTCCGATGGCGGGGACGGTGGCGAGCGCCAGGGCGATAAAGAACTTGCGCAGCCCACCTGCATCTCCCGCATCACCAACCATTCCCTTCCGACAGACGTTCTTCTCACGACCTTTCGTCCCCAAACTCAGTCTCGAGCTTGCCATTGCAAAACCTCCTTTAGAAAAGCGGTTTCTGTTTAGCGTCCTGACCGGCCAACGCAGCCGGGGTCTAACCTGTAAGGCGACGTCATTCCGCTACCCCTCCTGTTACTCTCTGCAAGAAGTTGTTCCAAGTTGGGTAGGTCGGGTCCGCAGGGCCGACAAATCCGCACGCGGTGATGTCGGGTCTGGTGACCCGACCTACGCTGACTACGCCTGACCGGCTGGAAAGCCGGTCCCACATCTTCTTGTTAGACGCTCCTAAGAAGTCCGCGCCCTGCCCTGGCATCGGACGCGCGCAACACCTCCTCTCCCCCAGCGCCAGCTGGTAAAGGTCACACCCCAAAAGAGAAAGAGCCTCTCCGCCTCTGACGGATCAGCTCTCTCTCCCGCAGTGGTCAGCGCCCAACTCGCTATGCGAGCCGAACGCCCCGCTCATCAACTGTTCAAAAGGTCCAAGCCCTTCAAATGCCGGGCACCCAGCGGTCCAGCCCCTCCGGACCCTGCCCGGCCCTTGCCCCCTGGATTGATACGGCTCCTACAACCTACCGAATTGTAGATTAGTTCCTATAATTCAATATACCCTATAATTCGCGCCCTGTCAAGTCGGAGTGGAATCCCGGTGCTTGAGGTGGGGTGCTACTCGGTGCCGCAAATCGCCGGAACGAGGGCGGGCTTCGCCCGCCGAAGCTGTCGGGCAAAGCCCGACCTACTCGGCTAAGGACGGGGGTGGCACGGGCATCTTGCCCGTGAAAGCACAGGCTGGAAGCCTGTGCTACGACTTTTGCCACGGGCTGCTAAGCTGCCAGGCCAATGCAGACCCGTGAGCAGCGCCGTTGGAGCACGGGTCCACCAAAGGCTCGCCCAAAGCTCGCCTTTGGCGGACCCATGCCACCTACGCTAAACACACACGGTCCCGCGGCCGTTACGCCGGACCTGTGAGGGCCGGCCGCGGTCGAAAAAGAGCGTGGGCAGGGACTTCACCAGCCCGATCGGATGATAGAGCATCTCCACCTCGCCGCGGCAGTTATACCAACAGTCAGCGCACGTGTTGCCCCGGGCGCGGGCGTTCAAGGCCCGCACGATGTCGGCGGCGGGGTCGCGGTAGAGGTTGGCCACCGGAGCATCGCGTTCCTCGACGCAGATGGCGATGTCACCGCAGGAATCAATGTTAAAGAAGGCCTGCCCGGCCCGGCAGCCGGGTACGCCGCCGTCCAACGCCTGCTCGAAGCGGCCCAGGAACACCCGATTGCTCAGGAAGTTGCGGTGTTTGTCCTTCAGGGCCAGCATCCGGGCGCGGACCCCCTCCAACGGGTTGACGAACCGCCGGCTGCCCGTCTTACGCACGCCGTACGGCTGGATCATGAAGTAGGCATCACACTCCGCTGCCAGCTCGATCAGGTCTTCGACCTGGTCCAGGTTGTTGTGCAGCAGGACGCAGATGAGGTTGACCCGCTGCCAGGGATACTTGCGGGCCCTGGAGAAGTGTCGCAGGGCGGCCACCGCCCGGTCGAACGCACCGCTCATCCCGCGGCTCTTGTCGTGTCGCTGGGGATCGGCATAGTCGATGCTGACCGACGCGCCCCACAGCCCGGCCTCGAACAGCTCCTCCGCCAGTTCCGCGGTTACGTGCCAGCCGGAAGTCGTGACGAAGGGAAAATGATAGCGGGCGACTTCCCGGACAATCTGGGACAGGTCCTCCCGCAGGAAGGGCTCGCCGCCCGCCAGGGAAGTCAGCAGCGAGCCCATCTGGGCGAGCTTCCTTGAGCCGGCGGCGAAATCGTCCAACGATTGCTCCGGCAGCACACCCATGGGGTCTTTCCAGTAATGACAGAACCCGCAACGGAAGTTGCACCGGTAGGTGATCTGCCAGGTACACCATACCGGCCGGCGGCTCGACCAGGCCCGAAACAATCTCCACTTCTTGGTCGTTGAGGCGAGCAAGCCCGAAGCTCCGTGAAACGCGGGAAGCGCTACCCGTCCGTGACCCAAGGGGGTAGGCGCCGCGCTCCGCCGGGTTCTCCACCTCCGAGTCGCCGTCCAGCTCGGAGCCCGTCCCCTTCTGCCACGAACTCCAAAGGCGAGACCTTTATAGACCGGTGCGGGTGGGTTGGCAACGGAGCGATGCTGTTGGATGACACCCCGGGCCTGCGGCCATCCCCCTCTCCTTTTGGGAGAGGGCCGGGGTGAGGGCCATCCCTCTCCCCACGGGAGAGGGCAGGGTGAGGGCCATCCGGATCGGTTCCTAGTCCCAGCACCCTGGGCCACATATAATATGCGTCTTTGCGTCACTCGGGCCGTTGCGCCGCCCAGACCTCAACCGCGGCCGCCCCAGACCGGCGACGACACGGGGCTGCCAGGAGTCGGTGAATGCTGAAAAGGCTGCAGTTCAACAACGGAAAGCTGGTCGAGAGCGAAGTCGGTGACCGCCCCGTGCTCCTGTACGTCAACCCGGACGACACCGAGCGCAGGCATCTGGTCGACGACCTCAAGCTGGACGAGCACACCCTCAACTCCTCCCTGGACCCCGACGAGCTCTCGCGTTTGGAGTTCGAGCCGGACCACGTGGCCCTGATCTTCAAACGACCCAAGAACTACTCCGCGGAGGACGCCTTTCTGTTCAAGGTGGTTTCGACGGGCCTGTTTCTCTTCAAGGACCGCCTCATCATCGTGGTCGCCGACGACGCCACGCTTTTCGAGGGCAAGCAGTTCGTCCGCATCCAATCCCTGCAGGACATCATCCTGAGGCTCATCTATCGTTCCATCTTTCACTTCGTGGAGCACCTGAAAGTCATCAACGCCATCTCCAACACCCTGGAGCACCAGATCAACACGGCGATGGAGAACAAGCACCTGCTCAACCTGTTCACCCTCGAGAAGAGCCTGGTCTATTATCTCAACGGCATCAGTTCCAACGCCGTACTGATCGAGAAACTCAAGAACAACGCCGCCAAGATCGGTTTCACGCCGGCCCACATCGAGTTCCTCGACGACATCCTCATTGAAAACAACCAGTGCCATGAACAGGCCGCGATTTATTCCCAAGTGCTCAGCAGCCTGATGGACGCCCGGGCGTCGATCGTCAGCAACAACTTGAACGTGCTGATGAAGACCTTGAACATCATCACCATTGGCATCATGGTGCCGACCTTTGTGGTCAGCGCCTTCTCCATGAACGTGAGAATCCCGCTGGCGGAACACCTGCGGGCCTTCTGGATGATTATGGTCATGGCCGTCCTCTCCGTCACCCTGGTCATCTTCTTCTGGTGGCGCCGCAAGTGGTGAGGGGGGTGGCATGGGTCTGGCTCGCCTCGTCCCGAGGCGAGCCAGACCCGTGCGCCCTAACCATCCGGACGTCATGCACGGGTCCATTAC
>JAZDKM010000451.1:0-6094 GCA_043803085.1 Planctomycetota bacterium | reverse complement strand
TTCTATCCCATCGAGACGGTGGATCGCGTCTCGGGCGGGCAGCACGTCAGAGTGGCACAGGTGGCCGGGATGGCTACCCACCCCGCGTGTCGGTGCGTCCTAGCGCCTCGTGCGCGGTCCTACGCAGACATCGTGGGTGATCCGTCCCTCCCCGACAGCCGCCCGCCCATCGTCAACGGCGAGGATGCCTTCGCTCGGCTGACCCCGGCGCAACGGCTGCGGGTACTCGGCCCGAAGAAGGCGGCCCTGTACGAGGCGGGGGAGATCAGCCTATCCGACCTGGCGCGCAGTACCCGCAGCGCCGACTGGGGTGCGGGGATACGCGAGACGACGCTGGGGGAACTGAAGCAGCAAGCGAGGAAAGCAGCATGACCACGACACGACGAACCACACGAACACCGCGACCCCCGCGGAAGCCAGCCGTGAGCGCCGTAGAGGCACCGCCAAGCGTCGAGAAGGCCCCGGTGCTACCGAGTATCCGCCAGACCGCGGTGGCGTGGTGGTGCAGCGAATGTGACCACTCGCAGACGTTCAAGTTCACCACCTGCCAGAAGTGCGGGCGGAAGAAGGGATAGGCCCATGGCGACCCCGGCGAAGAAGATTCCCAAGTTCATCTTCGGGAAGCTGAACCCGGCGTACAGCGCGAACGCGTCGCAGGCTCAGGTGGCGGGCGCCCTGAAAGCCATCGCGGACCGCGCCCATGCAGCCGGGCTGAATCCATCGCCGGCGGCGATCCTCGCCACCTACAAGACCCCGCGGGACAAGCGCCTCAAGGAGAACAAGCCCCCCAAGTTCCCTCCGAAGAAGGGGGGACCTTGATGCCCATCAGCACCAAGCCATGGGGTGACATCAGCGAGGCGGACTATGCCGACGCGGCTGATTACTGCGGTGCCTGTCTCGTGGACCTGAACGAGACGGGCCAGCCCAAGACCAAAGCGGCCTGCCATCTTCCGGTCTACGAACCGAAGGCGATGGGCCGTGCCCTCAACCGCAACGCCGTAGGGGCCGTGGCGGCGGTCCTGGCGGGCGCGAGAGGCGGGGTGAATATCCCGCCCGCCGCGAAGAAACAGGCCGCCCGAAAGCTCATGCGGCTCTACGGCGAGGCGGAAATGCCGCCCCCGCCATCTCTGAAGGCCCTAGCGGGCCAGTGAAGATCTCTCGCATCCCATTGATATCGAGGAGTATCATGACAGGCACAGGAGTAACCGACGTGGCCCAGGCGGCCACCGAGGCGAAGCCCCAGGCGGGCACCGTTGAGGCCCAGGCGGCCATCATCCCGGCCCAGGCGGCCCAAACGCAGCAGGCCCAGGCGGCCAGCGCGGACGGCGACCATCCCACTCTCACCGCAGAGGACATCGAGGCGCTGCAGCGCGAGCTGAAAGAGGCTCGCACTGAAGCCGCGAAGTACCGCAAGGCGCAGGTCGACGCGCAGAAGGCGGCCCAGACGGCGGTCGATGCGCAGAAACCCGATGCCGAACGGCAACTGGCAAAGCTGGCGGCCCTCGAATCCGAAAAGGCGAACTGGGAGCGCGAGCGTCAGGAGCACTACGTCGAGCAGGCCGTGGCCCGGTTGTCCGGGAAGCACACGGTTGTGGATCTCGACGCGGCGGTCCGGCTCATGGATTGGTCGGAACTTCAGTTCGGTGACGACGGACGCCCGACCAACACAGAGGACGTCCTGAAGGCTCTCCTGAAGGAGAGGCCCTACCTTGCCGGACCGCCCCGCCCGCCCGCTGCTTCGAATGTCGACGCGAGTGCAGGTACCGGCGCAGGGCCGACGCCCGCACTCACGGCCGATGAACTGGCCGCGGCGAAAGATGCCGAGATGACTCCGGAGCACTACGCGGCCCTCAAGGGCGTCCATACGCTGGATGCATGGCAGGCGACCCGACCGCAACAGAAGTGAACACGGGCGCCGCCTGAGAAAGGAGAAACATGGCGGGATTCACCTTCCGCTACCGGCTGTCGGGCGGCGCACCGACCATCCTCGACCTCTTGTCCACGGACACCCTGACCGTGTACAAGGGCGACTTCATGAACCTCGAAACAGGGGAGCTGGACATCGCCGCGACGAATGACGCCGCGCTTGTCGGCGCCATCCTCGAAGGCGGGGCGGTCACCGACTCGACCACGCGCCTCAATGTGATCGTGGATGCTGACGCGGTGTATGCGGTGACGGACGCCAACGCCCGACTCGTGGGCGCTGCGCTCGACATCACCAGCACCCCCGGCTCGATGGGTGTCACCTCAGTCACCAATACCGACTTTATCGTTGTGGCGGAATCATCGGCCAGCGAAGAGACGCTCGTCATGATCGCGCCGAACGAGAGTTGGATGACGTAGGCCCAGCGGCGGAAAGGAGACACTACGATGACCATTGCCTCCGCCAACTGGGCGGAACTGCTCACCCCGCAGCTCACCGAAGCCTTTTTCATGGGCTTCACCAACGGTGGGCGGCGGGCATCCCTCATCCCCCAGGTCTACCGCATCGAGAAGTCGCAGCGCGCATACGAAGAGCATCTCGGCGTCGGCGCTTTCGGCTCGGGCGGATGGAACTTTGAGGACACGGGCCGGGTCCAGTACGACGACTTCAACAAGGGCTACAAGAAGACCTTCACGCACGTCGAGTTCGCCAAGGGCTTCGTGGTCCAGCGGAAGCTCATCGACGACAACCTGACCCAGATCCCCCTTGACCGCGCCAACATCCTCGGCGACTCGGCATTCCGCCGGCGCGAGAAGAGCGCGGCCTCCGTGTTCATCAACGGGTTCACCGACTCGGGTACCGACGATGACGGGTTCGCCATCGCGGGTCCCGACAGCGTGGGCCTGTTCAGCGCGGCTCACCCGTACAACGAGGTGGATTCGACTACGCAGACGAATGAGGGCGTACTCGCCCTTACGGCTGCCAATCTCGCCACAACCCGCCAGCTCCACATGGCACTGACGGACGATCGCGGCGACATCCTCAACCTCATGCCCGACATCCTGCTCGTGCCCCCGGAGCTCGAAGACATGGCGCTCACATGCGTGCGCTCTACCCTCGATCCGGCGAGCGCGAACAACGCGATCAACCCCCAGGCCGGTCGCTTCAGCGTCGTGGTCTGGCACTACCTCACTGACGCCACAGCGTGGTTCATGATCGATTCGGGTCGGATGCGCCAGGACCTCATCTGGTACGAGCGCATTCCCGTCGAGTTCAAGCCAACGGAGGACTTCGATACCTTCCAGGCAAAGTACCGGGCCTACATGCGGTACTCGCGCGGCTGGCGCGATTACAGATGGGTGTATGCCCAAAATGGGTAGAACGTGGTCGGTCAGGCTCGCTCGCTGAGGGTCTTTGCGAGATGACACTGGTGACAGAGGATCTGGCCATTCGCGAGGCTACCGGTCCCGCCTTCTCGGCGCGGAACGATGTGGTCGCGCTCCAGGTTTTCTGTCGCCCCGCACCTCTCGCATCGACCACTGGCCCGCTCCCGCAAGGCACGGCGCATTCGGCGATTGAAGTCGGTTGCTTCCGTGGGCCTATCGATGGGGAATCGCCTTCGCAGTTCCTCGAAATAGCACCCTTGCGAGCAGAACTTGCTTGCGAGCCTGCGCCTGCTGTCGGTCGGCGCGAAGGTCGCTCCGCACCCGACGCATACCCTCGTGGTCTTTCGCCGGGCGGCTCCCATGCAAGCCCGGGAACAGAAACGGATCGCCTCCCATACGGCGTAGCTGTATTCGGCGTTCTTGCGAAACTCCCGGCCGCACTGGACGCAGACCTTCGAAGGAAGGTCGCGTGTCTGGGCGCACCGGCGTCCACAGAATGTCCTGCCCCAGCGTGTGACTACCTTCCCGCATCGCGGGCAGAGTCGCTTATCCATGACCACATTCTACCCGATCTGAGTCCTCACCGGAAGGCCGGTGAGACGGTGGAAACAAGACACGGCCGGGTGGCCGTCACCCTAATGGACAGGAGATGACATGGGACTGACCTACTTCCCGAACGGGATCGACATTGGCGATCTCTACATCGACGGTGTAGCGGTGACGGCCACCCCCGCCGAACTCAACGCCATCGCAGGCGGCGGACTCTCCACGGCCGAGTTGGCCGTACTGGACGGGGTGACACCGGGGACATCGGCGGCATCCAAGGCTGTCGTGCTCGGGACGAACTCCAAGATCAATGCGCTCGACATCACGACGCTGACCCTCAACGGCACGGCCCTGACGGTCACAGCGGCCGAGATCAACGCGCTTGCCTCGACCGGGCTGGACGCAACGGAACTGGGCTACCTCAACGCTGTCACGGCGGGCACCGTCGCGGCATCCAAGGCCGTGGTGGTGAGTGCCACTAAGGCCATCGACACCCTGCTCTTCACCCCTGCGGCCCCAGCGGCGGCGGGGACCACTCAGGGAACCAGCACCGCAATGACGGCGGACGTGAACCTCGTCACCGGCGCAAACGGCGCAGCGGGCGTGGTCCTGCCGGTTGCCGTGGTCGGGCGGAAGATCATCGTCAAGAACACGGTCGCCAACGCGAACCTGCTGGTCTACCCGGCGTCGGGTGCGCAGATCAACGCGCTCGGGTCCAACGTCGCCATGACCGTTCCCTTTGGCGGGATGGTCGAGTTCCTTGCCTCATCCACGACCCTCTGGTACGCGAGCGCTCCGCTCTCTGATGCCATCACGGCGACAGCAGCGGAGATCAACGCGCTGGCAGGCACCGGCCTGACAGCAGCGGAACTTGGCACCCTCAACGGGGTCGCGGCGACCCTGACGGCAGCGGAACTGAACATTCTCGACGGGGTGACCGCGACCGCCGCCGAGATCAACATTCTCGCCGGGGTGACCGCCGGCACGCGCGCAGCATCGAAGGCGGTTGTGCTTTCCTCGGGTAGCGCGATAGATCAGTGGGACGTGGCGCAAACAATCACCTCCGCCACTCCGGCGACCACGCGACTGACTCGCTCGGAACTCACCCTCACCCCCGCGACATCGCTCGCGGTCGGATCGTCGGGTTCCCTCGTCGGGGTCCGGGGCCACGTAGCCCTCACCACCGACAAGGAGATCACCGACGGTTTCATTTACGGAGTCCAAGGCAAATTCACCGGCGACGGCGCGACCATCTCGGTTGGGTCGGGTCACATCGCCGGCCTCTACGCGCAGATGTCCGGCTCGGGCATGACCGTGACGGACGGCCACGTCGCTATCCTCGGGATCTCCGGCCAGTACCTTCCCAACACCGCCAACATCGATGCCATCTACGTCGAGTCGGGCGGAGACCAGAAGGCCATCAACTCGGTCATGAAGACCATCTGCAATGCCTTGCTCGTCTTCGATCTTGACTACGAATCCGCGGCGGGCAACGTCGCCATGGCGACCACCAGTACCACGACCACGAACATCGGAACGAGCGGCTGGCTAAAGATCAAGGTCCACGGCACAGACCGCTACATCCCGCTTGCGGATGCGGTGACGTGATAACTCGTCTCCAGATCGAGGAACGCTTGGCTGCTCTTCGAGCCGGTCAGGCACAACTCCGCGAGCAGTTCAACGCCACCGAGGGCGGCATCAAGGACTGCGAATACTGGCTGTCCGTGCTGGGGGATGGTGATCCTCCTCCTGTCCCCCAGCCGGAATCATCTGATGCGCCCGAAAGCGACTGAGTACGACCGCCTTTATCCGGGCGCCCTAGACGATGAGGCGCAAATGGAGGAGCGCATGGAACGCATCGAAACGAAACGCCGCAAGAAGCGGTATGTGACCGTCCCGGACCTTCCGTGGAAGGAGAGCCATGATAAGCAAAGAAACAGTCACCGTCACCGTTAGCGCGTTGGGCGCCGCCACGGTCCGCACAACGAGACCGATGGACGGATACGTTCATGCGGTCGTGGTGGCGATCGGTACGCTGGCGGCCGGAGCGGTTGATCTCACCATCACCAATGCGAGCGATGGCGGCGCCATTCTCGCCCTCACGAACCTGGCGGCCAGCGGGACGTATCTACCCCGGATCGCGTGTAGCAATGCCACGGGCGGGGCGCTTACCTGGTATGACAAGCCCACGGTCAACGGCTACATCCAGATCGTGGCGGCCGACGGCGGCGTCTCCACC
>JAZDKM010000450.1:0-2737 GCA_043803085.1 Planctomycetota bacterium | reverse complement strand
GGCGAGATGACCGCCGTGCCGCTGGGATTGGTCCAGAAGAAGCCGTCGTTGTTGTAGTCAATCTGGCCCATCGGCCTGCCGTAACTGAAGGGCGGGTTGGGCTGGAAGCCGTCCCACAACCCGTAACAGACTTCGACGTCGCATTCGTCGGGGACGCCGTTGCTGTTGCAGTCCGGGCTGGTTCCGGAGGCCACGTCGCAGGCATCGCCCACCCCGTTTGAGTTGCAGTCGATCTCGCATTCATCGGGCGTGCCGTTCAACTGGCAATCGTGGCTGGTCCCCGCCGCAATGTCGCAACTATCGGGAATGCCGTTTTGCTGGCAGTCCCGTGCTGTGCCGGCGGCGATGTCGCACTCGTCCGCAAAGCCGTTGCCGTTGCAATCGTTCTCGCATTCGTCAGGGATGCCGTTGGGCTGGCAGTCGTGGCTCGTCCCAGCCACAATGTCACAACTGTCCGGCGTACCATTGCCATTGCAGTCGATCTCGCACTCGTCGGGCGTGCGGTTTCCATTGCAGTCCAGGCTGGTGCCGCCGGCGACGTCGCAGATGTCCTGGACGCCGTTAGGCTGGCAATCGTTTTGCGGTTCGCACTCATCCGGGAGGAAGTTACCGTCGCAGTCTTCGCTCGTGCCCGCCGTAATGTCCGTTCGGTCATCCACTCCGTTGGTATTGCAGTCGCTGTATTCCGATAATTTAGCGATCCACGTGCCCCAGATATTGACGGCTTCCGCGTACTCCTGAATAGTCCACAGGGTCATGCCGTCATCGGGATCCAGAGTGGAGAGGCTGTAGTCGCCCCAGCGGTTACGCCCGTAGCCGTCGATGTTGTTTTGGGACGCCAGTCCGGCCTTGAGCACGGCGGGGTTGGCCATCTCCCCCGCGGCATCGCTGACCAGGCGTCCGGTGTAGTACGCGCTGGCGTATTGGGTGGCTTTGGACCCCGAGAACCCCATGATGGCGTCGCCCCGGGAGTTCACGATGATGGAAGGGAAGAAATAGTACAGGCTCGCGTCACTGACCGTTCCGTTTTGTTGGAGAGACGGACTGCCGGCGACATTAATCTGGTACCAGCGACAGGCGGCGCGGTTGTTGACACTGATCGCGTGACAGGTCCAAATGGAGCCGTCCCGATAAACCGCATTCATCAGGCGATAGTCCACGGTGTCCAGGTCGACGCTGCTGCCCAGCGCGGGTGCGTCCGGCGGATAGGAGTGACTGGGGATGGTGACGAAGCCCAACTCGGTCAGGGTGGGGGCGGTGAGCGGGCCCGTCAACTTGCGGACCCGCAGGCTGGTGGAGCCCCCGCGCGAAACGAAGTACTCCCCGCCCGAAGCACCAAAGCTCTGCACCGGCTGGATGGCCCCTTCCCACGGCAGCTCGCGGAACGCCGTCACCGTACCCAGGCTCGGCGTGGGGGCGATGAGCGGGGCTTTGTCGACCGCAAAGATGCTCATCCCACCGCCCACCATGTACGCCGCCGAATAAATCCCGTTGGCATCGACGCCGAGGGTCGGATAGTCGGGCCAGCGGCCGGCGTCGCTGCCCTGGGAAACCACGAAATTGGTCTTGAACCAGTTTCCGGTCGGATCGTTGGTTCGCGAGACCGCGAGATAAGTGCGGGTGCTGAAGTCCGAGACGATGACGATCCATCTATCGCTATACTGATCATACAGCACTCGCGGATCGCCATTGGAGCCGGGGAGGAACGAACCCAAGTTGGAAATCCAAACCCGTTGACCGGTCGTCTTGTCGAAGGCCGCGATGGCCCGGTTCACGACCGACAGGAAATGGTTGGGACCGATCGCACCACAGGTGTCCGGCGGATAGGACGACGACGCTCCGTCTCCCCGGATGATGCCTTTGAAATCCTGCAGCAGAAGCGGCAGAGTACCCGTCCCGCGCAGACCCTCCGGTGCGCTCTCGGTCTCGCCCGTCTGCTTCTCAAAGCCGGGAGGCACCCCGGGGGGGTGGACGCTCTCGGCGGTGTCAAAGTCGCCGGGTCCACTTTCCCAGGTCAAGCCGGCGTATGGCGTTCCGGACAACGTCTGCTTGTATTGAGTATCTTCGAAGTCCACCACCACGGTCTGCGGTTCAGGCGCGCCGGGTCCGGCAACGGGCGTATAGGTCAGGTCGTCCAGCGCGTACCATCCGCGGCCGTTGAACGCCGGGGTCGCCTGGATGACGATGCGGTTGACGCCGCGCAGGTCCATCTCGAACCAGACTGCCCCGGCGCAGATGTCGCGGAACGCCTCGGTGGTCTGGACCTCCAGGTCATCCCGGAAGCCGATCACCCGGATCTCCCGGGTCCAGACGCCCTGACCGCCCTGGCCGGCGAAGTAAGCACCGTGGACGTCCACCCTGGTGGGGAAGCCGATAGCCATACAGGGGTCGCCCCACTTGTTCACGACGTAGCGCTCCCCGGAGAAAGGGTAGTCGGCGGCATCCCGTGAAGGGACCGCCCAGACGCCCCGCTCGCCATCTCGGCCTTTGAGCTTCCGGGCTTCTTCTGCCAAGCGGGCCTGCTCGCGGGCGAGGACCTCGTCCATGCCCTCGATGATACCCGGCCCGTAGTCGGCCGGATCAAGCTTCTCGCCGACGAGCACCTGTCCCGGTGGGTCGGGTTGCGCGGCTGGTAGAACTGGTGTGGAAAACAAAACCGTCGCTAGAGCCAGAACGAGTAACCGGCGCATCATCGTCTCCCCGGCCGGCCGGCGCAAGCGCGCGGCAGACCTCCTTG
>JAZDKM010000449.1:0-22237 GCA_043803085.1 Planctomycetota bacterium | reverse complement strand
TCCTGCGACCGTTTCCAGGCTGCGCGCACGCCCTCCGCGATGAGTTGGGGCACGCCCGCCGCGTCCATGGTGGCCATCGCCGCCTGGGTCGTGCCGCCGGGCGAAGTGACCTTCTGGCGAAGTGCGGCCGGAGGCTCGTTCGACTCGATCATCATGCGGGCCGCCCCCAGACAGGTCTGCGTCGCCAGCAGCGTCGCCTGGGCAGGGGAGAGCCCGACGCTCTCCGCGGCGGCCACGATCGCTTCCACGAAATAGTAGAAGTACGCCGGCCCCGTGCCCGAGACGGCGGTCACGGCGTCCATCAGTTCCTCGCGTTCCAGGACGATGGCCCGCCCGCCGGCCTCAAAAACCCGCTGGGCACGCAGCAGGTCGGACTCGCCCGCGTAACGCCCCGGAAAGATGCCGGTCATCCCCGCCCCGACGTGGGCCGGCAGGTTGGGCATGGCCCGCACCACCCGGGGCTTCGGCGTCGGCAGGGCCTCCTCCAGCGTCCGGGTGGACACGCCCGCCAGGATCGAGATCACCAGGTGGTCCTCACGGATCAAGTCCGCGAAACCCTCCACCACTTGGTGAAAGTCCTGCGGCTTGATCGCCAAGAGCAGAATGAAGCTCTCCGCCACGGCGCGACGATTGTCCTCGGTGGTCTCCACGTTGAACCGCTGCTCGAAGAGTTTCCGCCGCTCCTCGCGGGGATCGGTGGCAATGATGCGGTCCTCCAGCAGCACGCTCCGCCGCAGCAGGCCGTGAACGATCCCCTCGGCCGCGTTGCCCGAGCCGATGACCGCGATCTCATATTGGGTGTGTGGCAGCATGGTCCTGTTCCTCCGGCTGAAGACGCGGTATTCTTATGCGGTGCATGTATTAAGGCAAGGCGCGATATCGCCTGCCCAATCATGGGGTGCGGCCAGGAATTTTGGCACCAGGGAGGGCGAGGCTCCTGCCGAGCCGCTTGTTTCGGCTCGCCGGGAGGCTCGCCCTCCCGGTTTGCCAACGTATCTTGCCACACGCCGATCATGTGGAACCGCGCGGTCCGATGATCCGGTGGGTCGCACAAGGTGACACGGTGTGGGTACCGGTGAAAGTGGTCCCGGGCGCTTCCCGGACCCGGATCATGGGGGAACTCGACGGGCGCCTGAAGGTGGCGGTGGCCGCCGCCCCGGAGAAAGGCCGGGCCAACGCGGCCCTCACCGCGTTCCTGGCCAAGCGGTTGGGCATCCGGCCCCGAGCGGTCACGGTGGTGCGCGGACACACCACGCCCGTGAAAACCGTTCGCGTCGAGGGTGTGACCCTCGACCAAGTCAAGGCGCTGCTCGCCTAAGAGCGTGTGTGGGAAGGAGAGGGAGACGACGATGCCGTTTGACGCGGGTGGCACGGGTCCATTACCGGCCTCGCCGTGGGCTCGGCCCGCAATTCACCCATGGCACTCCGCGTTAACAGCTTCTCACGCTCCCGCTACGCTCATTTCACGTTGGAACGGGGGCATTTGCGTTGGTGCCACGGGTAGGGTATAGGTCTCTCTTTTCTTAGTTCCGGCTGCGGTGGAGGACTGCATGCAAGACGGGGGAAAAGCAACGCCGCCTCGCCACACAACAGGGATTCCGCCTCATCCCCCCGGCTTCCGTCTCCGCCGGGGCCAAAACTGGTTCTTTCTGGGCCTGACTTATGCCTCGTATTACCTCTGTCGCTACAACCTGGGCTTGGTTGCCCCCGAGCTTAAGGAGACGCTCGGATTCTCAAACGCCCAGTATGGTGCGATCGGTTCCGCCCGAGCCGGGGCATACGCGGTCGGCCAATTCGTCAACGGTCTTCTCACCGACCGAATCGGCGGCAAGCAGGCCATGATGATCGGGGCACTCGGCACGGCCGTGTTGAACCTCCTATTCGGACTCGTGGCCTGGTCGAAGTTCGGGTACCTGCTCTTGGCCCTCGCGCTGATCCGACTGGCGGATGGATACGTGCAAGCCTTCGGCGCTCCGGGCATGGTGAAGATCAACACGGCTTGGTTCAGGCGTGCGGAGCGTGGCACCTTCGCCGGCATCTTTGGTTTCATGATCAACCTTGGAATTATGGGGGTGGGGCAACTCCGCGGGTTGCTGGCGACCGGGTTCGCTGTGCCCTTGGTGTTCTATACGCTTGCCGTGCCGAAGCTCGACTGGCGCTACATGTTCGTCGTGCCGCCGATCATCGCGATCATCATCGTCTTGTTGATGAACCTGCTCGCCAAGAACCATCCCGAAGAGGCCGGCTATCGTATCGTACACGACGATGAGGACCCCAGCGACGATCCCCACGCCCACGTCCGGATCGGCGAAGTATTTCGCAAGATCGCGTCGAATCCGATCGTGTGGATCGTCGCGGCGGCTTACTTCTGCACTGGGTTCGTCCGCACGGCGGTCGTCGATTGGTATACGATCTACATGAAGGATGTCTGGAGCGTCACGCCGGGGCAGAAGTTGTTCTGGTATCTCTCCGTGCTGGCGATTCCCTTGATGGCGTCGTTCGGTTCGCTCGGCTCCGGCATGATCTCCGACAAGCTCTTCAGCGGGCGCCGCGCCCCGGTGGCGGCAATGCTCTATCTGTTACAGAGCGTGGCGACCGTCCTCGCCATCCTGATGTCCGCGAACGTAATTCCAGCGTCAGTCGGTCTGGCCGTTGTCTTAATGCTCGGCATTCACACGGCGTGCAACTCGACGCATTCCATTCTGGGCACGGCGGCGGCAATGGATCTGGGCGGCCGCAAGATGGCCGGCTTCGCGGCCGGTGTGATCGACTCATTTCAATACTTCGGCGCGATGCCCGCCGGGTGGGGAATTGGCAGGGCCCTCGACCACTATGCCCTAGTGACGCCCGGCGCGGTAACCGCGGCAAGAGAGAGTGAGGTGCTCGGCTTCAATCCCACCGTCTGGTTCAGTGCGATGCTCCCGTGGGGCCTGCTGGGGACGGGTCTGATGACCTATCTCTGGCTGCGCTACCGCGGCACTACCGAACGCGGCACGTAACTCACAGTGCCGCTTTCACGGCCGCGAAGGCCGCGTCATAGTTCGGCTCCTGCGTCACCTCGGGCACGTATTCCGCGTAGGTACACTGGCCTTGCTTGTCGAACACGAACACCGCCCGCGTCAGCAAACCCAGTTCTTTAATCCGAGCCCCGAACGCCTCGCCGAACTTGTGGTCCTTGTAATCGCTGGCCGTGCTGACTCTGTCGATGCCCTCCGCGGCGCAAAAGCGTTTCTGCGCGAACGGCAGGTCCAGGCTCACCACCAGGATGCGCACGTCGCCCGACAGGTCGGCCACGTTCTTATTGAAGCGGCGGGTCTCCGTCGCGCAGACCGGCGTATCCACACTGGGCACCGTAACCACCGCCAGCACCCTGCCCTTGAAGTCCTCCGCCTTGATCGGGGAAAGGTCGTTCGCCGTCACGCAGAAGGGCGGCAGGGGATCGCCGACCTTCACCCCCCCGCCCACCAGCGTCATGGGATTGCCTTTGAACTTGATCACGCCCGTTCGTTCATTCATGGGATCACTCCTTATCGGTCTCTCCAAACCTTGGCGGAGTATATGCCCGCCGCGCCTGACGTCCAATAAGGTGCGGCAGCAGTTGCGTGCCGACATCGAGGTGCAGGTCCGGCCCGTGGACCGGATCGAGACCCCGGCTTCGGGGAAATATCGGTATGTCGTCTCGGAGGCCGTCTCGTGACGCCGGCCTAACCTCCTCACCAATCGGCTCGAGACGCCGGGAAAGGCCGTGCAGACGTCGGGTGGCCCAAGTCTTCAGACCTGGGGGAGCGATTCGGGCGCGAACGGCGGGGGATTCGAGTCCCCCACCTCTGAAGAGGTGGGCCACCCAGCCTGACCCCGTTATGCTCTACCGTCGGCGGCGGCCGCGCACGCCCCTCCAAGCGCCCAGCCACAGCGGGAAAAGAAGCAGGCCTACGCCGTTGAAGATGCCACAACCGGTCCCCCGGCCGGCGGGCACGGGTTGCGGACTCGGGGGCTCCTGGCATTCACCGGTCTGGGGATCGCACGTTTGGCCCGCGGGGCACTTGGGCGCGTGGGTACACGCGTCGCCGAGCCCGTCACCGTCGTTGTCTACGCAGGCGTCAACGGTACACAGATCGTCATCGTCGCAACGGGCATCTTCCCCGACGGTGCAGAACGGCGCCGGCATCGGCGGCGCCGTGCAAGCGTCGCCCACGCCGTCCTGATCGGCATCGGCCTGGTCCGCGTTAGCTTTGTCCGGGCAGTTGTCGCAGCCGTCGCCCACGCCGTCGCCGTCGCTGTCCAGTTGCGCGGGATTGCGGACCAACGGGCAGTTGTCGCAGACGTCGCCGATGCGGTCCCCGTCGCGGTCGGCGTTGCTCGAGTCGGGCGTGGCCGGACATAGGTCGCACCCATCGAACACCCCGTCGCCGTCCTGGTCGGTGTTCGGGCCGAGATCGCAGTCGTCGCAGATGTCCCCGAGGCCGTCGCCGTCCAGGTCCGTCTGGCTCTCATTGGGCGTGCTGGGGCAGTTGTCGCAGGCGTCGCCGATCCCGTCGCCGTCGTTGTCGCTCTGCACCCCGGTGTCCGGATCCCGCGGATTCACTACCGCCGGGCAGTTGTCGCACACGTCGCCCACCCCGTCGCCATCCCCGTCGGCCTGATCGGCGTTGGCCACCGCCGGGCAATTATCGCAAGCATCGCCCAGTCCGTCGCCGTCCGCGTCGGCCTGACTGGGGTTCGGCACGGTGAGGCAATTGTCGCTGCCGTTGCAGTCGCCGTCCCCATCGGTGTCGGTGCAACCCGGCGGCGGCGGGCTACAGCCCGGCAAAGACGGGTCGAAAGCGTGCGTGCAGCAACGCTCCACGCAGGCGTCCTGCGTACAAACGTTGCCGTCGTCGCACTCGACCTGCCGGTCCACACAGTTGCCGAGCTCGATGTCTCGCAGGGCGTTTAGAAGCCCATTGGTAGTGAGGTCGGCCGGGATGGTCACCAAGGTGCTCCCGACCGTCTCATCGCCGACCCGTCCGGCTAAATGGACGTTACAGGGGTTTCGCGCCGGCGTGCCCAACACGGTCACCACGTGGACGCCGTTGGAATTGGCCACCTTGATGGCATATTCGGCGGCCTCCACGTCCCCAAGAGCGTTCTCGCACCGCTTCTCGGGAGCGGGATCGGTCGGCCATTCCGACGGCACCGTGCCGAAGCACGGACCCTCGTCCGCCAGGGTGACGATGATCCGCGTCGCCCCGTCGGGCCATCCCCATACGGCGGACCAATCCGCCGCCGCCACCACCGCCGCCGCCGGCCCCCAGTTCTCGTCGCGCTTCGGCGAGAGGGCGCCGCCCGGCCAAGCCACCAGGGTGTCACAACAGAGATCCTGAAGTTCGGTCGCATCGGGAGGCAAATCCACCCCCAATTCTTCCACGCGGTTGGGACCGTTCGAGTTGTGCTCCAGGCACGGGAAGTGGGAGAGGTCCCCGGGCACCTCGACCGGGGCGATGCTCAAAATGGTGTGCTGCACGTCGTAGTCCGCGCCCAGGGCGCCCACCACGGTAGCGACGGTCTCGCACAACCTCCTGGACTCGTCCCACATCGAGTTGGAGGTATCGAAGAGGAACACCACCTCCACCGGCGGACACTCAGTTGCACCGCACGGCTCCGTGCAATCCAACTGGGCGGAGGCGGTTCTGGCGAGTAGCGCCAGTACCCCCGCGGCCAGCAGCGCGACCCAAACGCTTTGATAGGCGTTTCTCGGTTTGTTCATTTGTATTCTCCTTCTGTCTGCTTTGTTCCGGTCTGATATCCAGGGCCTTGGGACGCCCGCTCGTTTTCTGTTGCGTGCGTTTCTCTCGCGCTCCCAGTTTCGAGCTTGGGAGCCTGTCAGAACCACCCCCCGAAATGGTCCTCCCTCTTCGGTGCAAGCGCGAACTGGAGTGCGGCGACCGGTCCTTCCCCAGAGGCAGAAACCCGGCGGGGACGAAACCGAAACGGGCCCGAATCAGCAGCATCCCGAACTCCGGCGTCCACTAAGGCCATTATATAAACGTTCCGCGCCGGATATCAATAAACATGTCCCCGCCAAAAAAACAATCTGCCGTAGTTGTAGCACTGCACGGCCGATAAGAAAACCCCGTCGGGGCGTACCGCGTTTCTCCCCGATCATGCGCCAAGTACTTCTATCAGGGTTTCCGCGCGCGGGCCCCTACCCGGGGAGCAGCATGCGCACCGTACCAGCGCCTGTGGTTTTCGGTACCTCTTGCTTTCTGCCTTTTTCCAAACGAACCCATTTTTTCGGCCCCGGACACACCCTCAGCCGAAGCGCAACATCCGACTACAACAGGAATTATGGCTGAAAAGGGAGAGCAGAGGGTCGAGAGCTACTTGTGCCAACGAACCCATTTTCGCCCCCCGCGTCTCCTTACTCGACGCCTGCAACTTTGAACTTTGAACTTTGAACTCGCAGAACAAGGACTTGCACCGTACCAGGACCAAGCGAGTATAAGGTGAGACGATGAACGGCGGCGGGGGTGGCATGCCCAAGAGTCGCTTCAGCGACGCGCGGGCATGTTGCGTCTTTCGTCCGCCGCTTGCACTCGATACCCACAACATGGCCGCGCCCCGCCACAGGCGAGGACTTGGCCATGCCACGCGCCGACATGCAGGGATGAGTGGAAACCGAGTGATGGTTGGAAACTGGGTGGTTTGGAGTATTCTGGGCGCGATCGTAGCAACGCCGCCGGCGGGGCCTCAGGCGGGAACCGGGCCCGCCGGCACCTCACAACCGGTCCGTGAGATCCCTCTCGAAGGGTTCTGGCCGACTTCGCGGATGGTTGAAGCACTGCTCCACCGCTGGGCCGCCGCGGCGGAGGAGGCGTACGCACTCTCCCCGAGTCAACACCAAAAGCTCGAGGCCCAACTGCTCGAACGTTGGCCGAAGTTTCTGAACGAGCACCGCACCGAGTGGCAGCCGCTACTGAATGACTACCTGGAAGCCCGCATGGCGCCCGACCCCCCGTCGGTGGAAGCGGTCCAGCGCTGGGCGCGCCGGGCGGCCCCACAGTTCGAAGAGTTCCGTCGCTTTATTGACGAAGGGAATGAGCAGTTCGCGGCTTTGCTCACGGTCGAGCAACAAGCCAAGTTCGAGGCCGACCGATCCAGGTTGGCCCAGAAGTGGGGGGCGCTCCGCACCCGCATGCCGTCGTGGGAGCGGGGTGAGTTCCAGAAACAGGAATGGTTGGACTTGACCCGGCCGCCGGGGACCGGTGGCAGGACTAACCCGGCGCCGGCGGCGCCGGAAACCCAACCGGCCGATGAGTTTGAGCTGGAGATGGCGGCCTGGGACCGATTCGTCCGCGAGTTCGCGGCACAATATCACCTGGACGCCGGCCAGCGGGACGCCACGGCATCCATCCTGGCGGAAATGAAGGCCCGGGCTAGCGATCATTACCGCAGCCGCAAGCTGCGCATCGCGCTGCTGGAGGAGTTGATTCGTTACCCGAAGCTCGACACCACCGAGGCCGAGATCGAGGCCGAGCTGATCGAACTCTACGGGCCTCTTGATGAGATGTTTCAGGAACTTGATCGCCGCCTGCGGTCAATTCCCACGGAAGCGCAAGTGCGGCGAGCACAGCAGAAGTAGCGGCCTGCGTCCCCGCAGGCCGACGCCCGGCGAGGACGCCGGCCGCTACCTTCCCCTACACGGACGCCATCCCTCAAATGACGTGTGACAGAGCCCTGCTTCACCCACCCTACTTCCGCAGGCAGGCCAGCACCTCGAAGCTTCCTATGGTGAGCAGGTCACGATCGTCGATCGGGCTGCAGGGGATACGCCGGCCGTTCACCCAGGTGCCGTTCGTGCTCTGCAGATCGACCACCGTCCAGTGGTCGGCCTCGAACACGATGCGGCAGTGATGCCGCGAAACCTGGGGGCCGGCGAGTTGCCACAGGGCCGTCTCGCACTCGCCGATCAGGACCGACTCGGGCGCCAGCGCGCTGAAGATGGCATCCGGCACGCTCGGGCCTCGAGTCACCACCAACGTGAGCGGCGGCGGAGCGGGGGTACCGCGGGCTTGGGACTCGCGGACTTCGAGGCCGACGGGAGATGGCTTCGAGGAACGCGGGATGTGGCGGAAGCGCAGCGCGTAGCCGCCCATTTCGAGGCGATCGTTTTCCTCCAGTTCCTTCCCCGTGATCCGCGCATCGTTGATGAGCGTCAACCGGCCCTTGTCCAGATGGGTATAGGACCAACGCCCGTCCCGATAGTGGAGTTCGCCGTGGAGCATTCCCGCACGCAACGAGTGCAACGGGATCACGCAATGCGGATCGCGGCCGATGGTCACCGTGGCATCGGTCAGCAGTTCGATCGTGTCGCCCACGCCGGTGGGCCCGGCGGTGATGGCCAAGGCGAAGTCCGGCACGGGCGTAGCCATGCGGGAGTCTAAAATGCGGTGGCGATCGATACCGAGCTTTTCCGCCAACTCGCGATCGTAGACCTCTTTCGCATCGGAGTCGGTGAGGACCACGCGGGCCTGGGCGATGCGGGTCAAGACGTCCTGGATGGCCTCGCGTGCTTTGCGCTCCGGATGGTCCTGATAAGGTTTGATTTTGCGGAATTGCTTGCGGACGGCATGCTCGATCCGTTCGTGGTGCGCGCAGAAGATTTCCAGCTCGAGCAGCTCGTAGTAGTGCGGTGGACGGTCCCCCGGAGGGAGGTCCAGGAACTCGCTATAGGGATCGTCGATCCAGTTTATGGGCATGCGCGCGCTCGTCCTCTGCGAGAAACCAGCCACCCCTATTATATCACGTGGCAAGCCAATGTAGGCCGGGTCACCAGACCCGACACTATCGCATCTGGATTTGTCGGGGCCACGGACCCGACCTACTGAGTTGAGCGCATCGTCGCAAGATGACCCGGCACCTACAAGAGGCCCGCGCCGCTTCCGATTGACATCGGGCGGGCGGCCACGTAGTAAAGGGAGTCGGTGCGACGAATCCGCCGCTCCGAGAGGAGACGCGAGGCGTCATGAAGGCGATGACCCGAAGGCAAGCGGTGCGGACGATCCTCCGTTCGGCGGGCGGGTTGTGGGTGGTGCGCTACCTGACCGGCTGCAAGACGCCGGACGGCGGCGCGGCGGGAGACAACGGCAATCGCAACGATAACGCACCCGACCCGGCGCTGCTCCGCCTCGC
Organism: Planctomycetota bacterium; assembly: GCA_043803085.1. Taxonomy (GTDB): domain Bacteria; phylum Planctomycetota; class Phycisphaerae; order UBA1845; family UBA1845; genus JAAEQG01. The sequence goes on along the minus strand of JAZDKM010000449.1, from coordinate 13,066 downwards.
AAGCGACGATCACGTCCAAGGGGACGCTGAGTCCGCGAACGTCATCATCCAGTACGGCGACTTCGAGAGCGCAGCCTGCGGCGAGTTTTTCCTCCAGAACGAGCCGGCGGTGATATCCGAGCTGGTCGAGACGGGTCAGGCTGCCTTCATCTTCCGCCATTTCCCGCAGGCGTTGCTCAACCCCAATGCCCGTCTGGCGGCCATCGCGTCGGAGTGTGCGGTGGACTTCTTTGAGTATCACGATCTTCTGTTTAACAACCCGAGCGCCCTGACCCGCGACGATCTGATCGGCTACGCGGAACAGGTGGGCTTGGCCCCGACGACCTTTGAGAACTGCTTGAGCAGCGGAGCCAAGGTGCCGCGCGTCGATTGCGACGTGGACTCGGGCACCCAACTCGGGGTCACGGAGACGCCGACTTTCTTCGTCAACGGCCAGGTACTCGTCGGCAACCGCACCCTGGAAGACTTCCAAGCCCTATTGGTCTGATCGGGCTCACGCCAGCCAAGCCACGGACATCGTCATGCTGTCGGCCTGCCGGTTTGACTCCCTGGGCCGACGGTGCTAAGCTCCTCGTAACCGATGGGGTTTGTCCCAGCCTGCGCGTGGGCCTTTCTTGGCTTCGACATCTCCAAGGGGTATATTCCGTCGCAAACCCACGGGTGTGTGGCCTGCGCGGCAATGCGACCAAGGCGTTTTGTGGGAGAAACCCATGCTTACCCTCACCAAGGCCGCCGGCGCACACTTAGCACAGAAGCTGTCTCGAGCCGACGCCGCTGACGACGTGGCCATCCGGTTCATTCCCAAGGAGCACGGCCGCAAACACCGCCGGTGGGGCCTGCGGTTGGATACCCCGCATCCCGGCGACGAGACCTTCGTGCACGACGGCAAGATGGTCTTGGTGCTCGACGAGGCGGTGTCAGAATTGTTGACGGAGAAGACCCTGGATGTTAAGCCTAGCGCCGCGGGGCCGAGATTAACGTTGCACGGCGGGTGAGCCTCCGGCATCACCGTTATCCACTGGGAGCGCGAGACTGTGGAATTACCCAAGCGCCCGAAGGGTGACGAGTATACCAAGCGCGGCGAATATCCGGCGCTGCGTGAGCGCATCAGAACTGCGGCCGCGGGGTTGAGTATCCCGGCGGTCGTGTTTTATGCGTTCGATAAGCGGACCCGACTGCTGCCCTACTTCTTCAGCAGCCATCGCATGACCCCTGCGGGGGCTCGCGCCGTCGGGGCCGCCCTTTACGATTCGGGGCTCACGCACACGCGCATCGTCCTGCAGCAGTGGTGTCCGAATGTCCGTCCCAGTCACGCCCGGCTCGAGGGCACGCCGCTCGAGATGGTGCTCGTGTCGAGCATGCAGATCCACGGGGAGAATGCTTATCAACTCATCGCCGATGCCTGTGCCGGCCGCACCCTCGAGCGCCCGCTAATTATTGCCGGCGGGCCCAAGGCGATCTACGAACCGTGGGACCTGTTCGCCGTCGGCGGCGATCCGAACCTCAGCGCCGACGTGGTGGTCACGGGAGAAGAGTTCGTCCTCATGCAGCTCATCGAGGTCCTGCTCGACTACCGCGGACCCCGCGGGACCATGCTCGAAGCGTTTCGCCAAGCCCGCCGCGATGGGACCCTGGCGCACATCCCCGGACTGGTGTATCGCCAGGACGAGGACCTCGACGCACCGCTGGTCTCCACGGGCATCCAACGGCTGGTCCAGGACCTGGACGAGATGCCGCACGCACTCCTCGGGTTCCAACTGCTGGAGGGGCCCCATCGGGGTCGCGATTTACGAGCGCAGCCGCTGCCCTCCTCGCGCGTTTCACGGTATTCCCCCATCGGCTCGCTGGTCCTTTCGCACGGCTGCAAGTTCAACTGCGACTATTGCCCGATCCCGGCCTACAACCAGCGGACCTACCGCCACAAGAGCGGCGAACGGATCGTCGAAGAGATGCGCCAGCTTCGCGAGCAGCTCGGCATCCGGTTTTTCTTCGGCACGGACGACAACTTCTTCAACAATCGCCCCGCAGTCGAGCAAATGTTCGAGACCCTGATGCGGGCCACGATCGCGGGGAAACCGCTTCGCAAGGCGCTGCGCTGGGGTACGGAATCGACGGTCTTTGACGCCTGGAAGAATCGCGATCTCCTGCCGCTCGCCCGCAAGTCCGGCGTGCGCGCCCTCTGGATGGGGATCGAGGACATGACGGCGACGCTCATCAAGAAAGGCCAATCCGTCAACCAGACGGCCGAATTGTTTGCTCTGCTCAATCGCATGGGCATTTGCCCCATGCCGATGATGATGCACCACGACGGGCAGCCGCTCTACACGCGGAACGGTCCCTATGGCCTGCTCAACCAGGTGCGCTTCCTGCGCCAGCACGGGGCCCCCAGCTTGCAGGTGACCGTGTTGACTCCCGCGGTGGGCACCCGCTCCTACGAAGCGAACTTCGAGAACGGGTCCGTCTTTGATCGGGTCGGCGGCCGACCGGTCCTCCAGTACCAGTTTGATGGGAACCACGTCGTCGCTTCCGCGAAATCCAAACCCTGGCGCACTCAACTGAACGTCGTGCTCGCTTATGCGTGGTACTACAACCCGATCAGCTTGGCCCGTACGCTGATTCGACCGTCCAACCGCCTCTTCCTCGCCGGCGTCTATTATCAGCTCAGCGGTATGCTCGCGCTGTGCAAGACCGCGCTCCATTCGGCCTGGTGGGCCTATCGTCTGTGGCGCGGCCCCATCGAGCGCAGCACCAGCCCGCCCGGTCCGAAAATACCCTTGATCGACGTGTCCCCGCGCCGTGAAGAACCGACCGCCCCCGCCAGACACCCCGCCGCCCGCCCGCCCGAACTCGTACCCTTCCAGTTGAGCGCCCGCGCCGGTGCCACGGCTCGCTGAGCAGTGCGTACCCCGTAGAGTGCGTCCCGGACGCACCGCAGCAGAAGAAAGGTGCGCACGCTTTTCTCGCTGCGCTGTTTCACGTGAAACAAGTCTGGCGCCGCGGCAATGCGGAACACGGAATGCGGACCGCGGCACGGACGTCCCACGTCTCGCCAACGCCCTGTTGGCGCGGTATCCTCGTTAGGCGAAGAGCAACGGTTGTTAGATGCCATGCCGCCGGCATCGCCGCGGTCGCTGAGGAGACGTAACGGTGCAGCCATTCCCTGAAGAACAGGTCCGCGCGATGATCGACGACCTGGTGCGGCGGATCGTTCGCGGGTTCAACCCCAGCAAGATCATCCTGTTCGGCTCCCACGCCCGGGGGACGGCCGCACCCGACAGCGACGTGGACTTGCTCGTGGTCATGCCGGTCGCGGGTTCGCTGAGGCGCAAGGCCGTGGAGATCGACCTTGCTTTGGCCGACCGCAAGCTGCCGCTGGACCTGATCGTGGTGACGCCGGAGCAGTTCGAGCGGGATCGCCACCGGGTGGGTACGATCATCCGGCCGGCGGTGCGCGAAGGAAAGGTGCTCTATGACCGAGCCGCATGACGCCGCCGGCGGTGCCATCCAGGATCAGTCTTTCGATAGCCCCGATGCGTTCCTCCAGACGCCCCGCCGGTCAATTGTGGGTTCACCGCCAGGACTGGCTGCCGCTCTGCCCTGTTGCGGGAGGCGCTCGCCCGCGTCGAAGACAGGAGCACCTCGTCGCTGGATGGCCGGCGTCAGGCAACGGCCCTGGTCTGCGTCACGCCGATCGGGAGAACGTCCATCGGCGAGTATAAGCTGCGGGGTGACCGCATCGGCTAGGAGACCGTCCGAGTAATACCCTCAGCCACGCTCTGAGGGTGTTTTCCCCCTCGAAGACCCTAGGTCTGAGAGGGCAAAAGTACCCTTTGATGAGACCTTGACCCATTACTCGGACGGTCTCCTAGGTCACGGTGGGCGAGAACATGGTCCCCCCCGCAGTTCCGGAGAAACGATGGGGACGAGAATAGGTGGGGGGGGAGGAAAACGGCGTGACTCGCCCCGACTTGGCCGGAAGGAGGTATAATAGGGTGGAGGTGTCTCATGGTCGATTCGGACTTCGCATGGCTAGTCGAGCACAGTCCTGAACTCTTCGAGCAGTACCGCGGAAGATGGATCACTGTCCGCGACGCTGAGGTGGTTGGCGTCGGTGACACCGCGCCAGAGGCCGCAGAGAAGGCCCGTGCTCGAGTGCCGGACGGCGACTTCATCCTCGAAGCCGTCGATCACGAAGCGGATGTGATCTATGGCGTTGTTTAAGTGGAGCCGTCGCCCGCCGACCCGAGCGAATTGACCTTCCTCGCCGTCGATACGCGCACGCCCTATCCGGCGAGCTTCGACGGCGCGGACGTGGGCAAGACGGCCCATTACATGCTGCGCTGGGTCAGCACGACGGGCGAGAAGGGGGGGGGCCTGCCCTTGACGGGCCGCAGCGAACGAAGTTCGCGGTCGGGAAGCGGCCTCGTGCGGCATGTCAAGGGTGGAGCGAAACGGCCAGCGCGACGGTGGGGCGTAGGCGCCATTCGGCCTCGAATCCACGGCGGTATGGGCTCGGTGACCAGCGCGTTGGACGAGATCCTGGCGGCCGACTATACTATCAACGTGGCTGATTTGGTGCCGTCTCGGCTGCCGCGGATTGGTGCATCACGCAGGTGCTCCTTCAGGATCGAAGGTCCCAATCCAGTGAACCTCCGGGCGTGCGGAACGCTTGAGCAGCCACCGGCGGATACTCGCGGGTAGTCGCGCCCTGCCGATGGCAGAAAGGCCGAAAGATGCGTACAGATTTCTTCAGCAGCTTCGCAACGCTTCGGAAGGAGTTCAGCGAGCACTGGGACGCCCTCTGGGCACTTGATTCCGAAACCCGACTCAAGCTTGTCCCGTACGTCGTCGAGAGAATACAGGCGGATACGCGAGGCCAAGCCAAAGACGTCGTGGAACGTGCGATTTCGGAAGTGGCCGCTGATGAAGCGATCATCCTCAAAGTCCTCAATGTGCTCGCGTACATAGCTAGCGAGTGGAACCCCGTCAACGATACGCCACAAAGCCTGCTGGACGACATGCGAAAGCTCTCGCTTCTCCCGGAACAAGAAACGGAAGAAGCGGAACGCTTCATGTTGGCCTTCTTGTCGGCGCTTGAGCGGGACAGTCTTCGCCGACTCAAGGAGATGTTTGCCAACTCGGTCGCCCCCAACTACCGCAGTTCTACCGCCGTAGTAGATTTTCGGCCCGTCATCGACCGCCCGTTTGGAACGGGCCTCGACGACAAGCTCGAGGATTATCGTCCTCGATGTGTGGCCTGGGTTCCCGTCGCTCTAGTCCAATTCCGATACACTGATGGAGAGAGTCGCTCGCTGACGTTCCAGTGCGGCGAACGAGACCTCCGGCGTATCATTGACACATTCGAGGCTGCACTTCGCGACATGCGCGCTGCGAAAGAGTCATTCGGTGTCGAACGGCTTGAGGGATAGATCGCTCAAGGAAAACGAGAAATGGTAGCAACTGGTTCCCTTGTCAGGGGTCCTGCATCACAGGAAACGAACGTCTCAAAGACAGTGGTGCAGGCCGTCCTTCTGGGGTTTTACTCCCGCGAGCTCTATGAACTAACTGCCAAGCAACACAGTGCGGAGAGTAGGGACCTAGCAGACTACCTTCTTCGGGATAGAACAATTGACCGCTTGAAGTCGCGCGACGCGCTGACCGGTTCATCGCGAAAGCGAATCGCTTCTCTCGACGAAGTTGTTGACCCCAAGGGAATTCGCGTACGCGAGCCCGAAGATGTCGCTGACGAGTTTGCTCGATTGGCACGGGAGTGGCGGCTGAGCCGATCCCCTTCCTCGTTCATTCAGGATCTTGTCATGCACCCTGCCTATCAACGGATAATCGGGCTGGGGCGCTCGGTAGTTCCCCATATTCTGCGCGACTTGGAACAATCGCCAGATCACTGGTTCTGGGCACTTCATTGCATCACGGGAGAGGATCCTGTTCAAGAACCCGACGCTGGGAACCTCAGGAGAATGGCGGCCGCCTGGCTCCAATGGGGTCGAGCGCGAGGGCTGCGCTGATGGGGCACCGTTTGGAGACTTGGTTTCCGAAGATCGTACTCTCGGGGTACACTATCACAAGTCCTGAGGATTGGTCATACAACTGCTTTGCATTCGCGGCGGATGACCACGAGAACTGGTGGGAGCCGAGGAGAATCCGAACTCCTAGTATGCGGGGGTTTTGGTACGATGATGTGCCTGCCGAGTGCTCGATCGATGCTTTCGTCCTAGCATACCAAAAGCACCACGGGTTTGAGCTGTGTGCGGATGGCGGTTTGGAAGCCGGATTTGAGAAGATTGCTATCTACGTTGACGATAATGATTGCCCAAGTCATGCGGCAAAGCAGACGCCTAATGGACGATGGATGAGCAAGGCCGGTATCTATGAAGACTTTGCCCACGAACTGCATGCACTTGAGGGGCGCGTCGGATATGGAAAAGTGGTGACATTCCTGAAGCGTCCACACGGAGTTCGGGCGCCGCCTTAATCAGCCCCGAAGGGCGGGTGGTACTGACGGTGTGTCACTGCTCTTGAGCGGTGGGCATGCTCAGGTGAACGGGTCACCCATCCGAAGGGGCACGTTCGGCCAGGCCTTCCAGAGCCGCGCAGTCGACCACTCCGAATCGCTCGGCTGCGCGACGAGGCCTCGCCGGACGGGGTTCGCGTGAATGTAGTCGATCACGGCGGGCACGCTCTTCTCGCGGAAGATGTTGTGATCGAATCCGCCGCCCGGCTGCCAGAATCGAAAGACGCGCCGCGACGGGTAGTCAACGCTGAGGCGGGCGAGCCACTTGTCGTCTTCCAACTGCTCCAGGTACCCACGGGCCGCGTCGCTGACCGGGCGCTTCAGGGCGAGCAGGATTCTCCTCATCTCGTCACCCACCTGCCGCGGGCAGAGCAGGACGTGTAGATGCTCCAGGATGATGACGTAGGTCCACAACGCCACGTCCAACTCACGGCGCGTCGCTACGAGTGCATCTACGACCCAGCGGCGGGTCCGATCCCGGGTCAGCAGGGCCAGTCGGCGAAAGCAGGAGTAGGTCAGGAAGTGCGGGCGGCTGGGCACGACCAGGGTGGCATGGCCAAGCGTAGCGCGGCCTTCCGCCGGCAAAGAAGCGAGACTGAACCGTCATGCACGTGTTGATGCTGGGATGGGAATTCCCTCCGTTCATCTCCGGCGGGCTGGGGACGGCATGCTACGGCCTGACCCGCGCGCTGAACGACCTGGGCACGGAAGTCTCCTTTGTGCTTCCCCGCCCGGTCGATGCGGCCTACACGGCGCCCGTGCAAGTCTCGGCCGACCCTCGCGCCTCAGGACCGGTGAGCGTCTATCATCGCGCGGAGTTCGCGCACGTGCGCTTCTGGGCGCTGGGAGCGGCCTTGGCGCCCTACCTCCGCCCGGAGCTGCGCACGGCGCTGCAAATCAGCCTCGGCACGGCCGAACCGCCCGCGGACCCACCGCCTTCGGACGGACCCTACGCCGGCGACCTCTTCGCCGAGGTGGAACGTTACGCGCGGTTGGCGCTCGGGATGGCCGGACGCGAACCGTTCAACATCATCCACGCCCACGACTGGATGACTTTCCCTGCGGGCGTGGCCATCGCCATGACCACCGGTAAGCCGCTGGTGGTCCACGTGCACTCCACTGAGTTCGACCGCTGCGGGGACGCGCTGAACGAGCGTATCTTCCAGATCGAGCGCCGCGGAATGGCGGCCGCTGACGCCGTCATCGCCGTCAGCCATCTCACCAAGAACATCATCGTGAAACGCTACGGCATCGATCCCGCCCGCGTCCACGTGGTCTATAACGCGACCCACTCCGCCGGCCCCACGCCCGATCTCGCGCTCCCCCCGATCGGCAGCGATGAGCGGATCGTCCTTTTTCTGGGGCGGGTCACGGCCCAGAAAGGCCCGGACTATTTTCTCAGGGCCGCCCAGCGCGTGCTGGAGGTCGAGCCGAACGTGCGCTTCATCGTTGCCGGCAGTGGGGACCTGATCCGGCACGTCATGGAACAGCCCGCCGAACTGGGCATCGCCGACAAGGTGGTCTTTACCGGCTTTCTCCAGGGCGACGACGTGGAACGCGTCTTCCGCCTGGCCGATCTGTACGTCATGCCTTCGGTGTCGGAGCCGTTCGGGATTGCCGCTCTGGAGGCCCTCAGCTACGACGTGCCCGTGCTCATTTCCAAACAGTCGGGTGCGGCGGAAGTGCTCAAACACGTGCTGAAGGTGGACTTCTGGGATACGGAGAAGATGGCCCGCAAAATCCTCGCCGTTCTGCGGCATCCCCGGTTGCGGGCGGCGCTGAAGGCCCACGGCCGCCTCGACCTGCGCCGCCTGAGTTGGGAGGCGGCCGCGCGCCAGTGCATGGATATCTACACGCCATTGATGACCCCGGGTGGTATTCAACCCACGTGTGGGACCGGCTTTCCTGCCGGTCATGGAGGTTCGTAGGTCGGACTCTGCCCGACAACTGGTTCCGGCGGGCGGAGCCCGCCCTACGTGGCTACCAGTTCGGCGCTCCCTGATCCGGGGCCGGTCGTGGGCAACCGCGGGCTTGGGCGGTTCCTTGGGCAACAGCGCTCGATCTGGTTCCATAGCTGCTCGGACACCAAGGTGAATGCCATCGCAGGGCCTCCATACCTGGCGCGGCATTCTGTTTATCGGCTCCATCTAGGGTTTTGAAACAGTTCCTTACTGTCCTTCATTCTCACTCAGCCTGGTCGCTTGGGTTGCGGTCCTCTGGGCGCGGGTTGCAGAAGCGCACCACGTGCCCGCACACCGGGCAATGGGTGGGCTCCGGTTTGCCGAGCAGAGTGTTCATAATCATCCGCGTGCCGCCGCGTTTGCGGCACTCTTCGCCCCAGTAGCAAATCTCCGTGCGGTACAATGTGTTTTTTCGGGTCTTGGGGTTGGGCATCGGGTAGGGCTTGAGTTCGGTAGTCGGGATCACAAACAGCTCGCCGCTCTCCGAATCCATCAGAGTACGCGTATCGTTGGGAAACTCCTGGGCTGCTCCTCCATTCTGTTCTGCTGGAGTATCTATATGAGGCAACGGATCGCCGGGCTTCCAATCGGGGAAACGGTCCCTGTTGTTCTCAAACCAATTCTTGTGCTCCTCTATCCAGATATGCGTTTTCTCGGTCTCTTTGATATCAGTCCTCTTTAAGATCGAGTCTCGGAGCTCACGCTCCGGAAAACCCCAACCTTTCGTGCGGTTCAGGAACGAGAAGTTTATTGCTGCTTCATCAGCCAGAGTCCGCTTGTTCGGCAACTGCGCATCAGAGTCAAACAGTACAAGGAGCTCCTGTACGCCGGTACGAATGTTCCACTGTGTTAGTCCAACAGCCGCAAGAAGCCGTAGGAGCGGGTCATGCTCGTCCTGCAACACTTTGGAAAACAGCGGCAGGCCGCGCACATCTTCGGATTTGCAGAGGCAAATCAGAGCGGCGCCCTGCAAGTCGCGGGCACTTAAAGAGGGATACAGTGTCACTATCTCCGGGACGCACTCCGCTTCCTGTAACCGAGTATTCAAACGTCCTAGCGTGTCGAGCGCCCTTTCCCTGCGTAGCGGATCAGCACGTTCGTCAAGGATCAGAGCCAGGAGGACGCGAATACCCCTTTCCAGATCGTATTCTCCTTCTTCCCAGCGAAGGGTAGCTGGAGGGGCGGGGCGAGATGCGGCTCCGGGCACGGAATGCGGACTGAGCGGCAACACCCCCTTATCGTCTCCCGTCACTACGCCGCGCCCGGCCAGCGTTCTGGGCGAACGATGGACTAATAGAACTGTGCAGGCTAATACGCCTACAAATGCATATTGCAACAAGCGATTCATGACTGCTCTCCCGGTGGAAAACCGTTAATCACATGCCTGGGTCCGCTTCTCCTGAACGTCCTGAAGGTAGCCTTCATCCTGATCAATCCCGGTCTCTGTTTGATGATCGAGCTCCCACGTATAGGCTTCACATTCCCCGTTTGGGTTGGTCCAACCCACAGTATGGACCAACTCATGTCCGATAATGCTTGCCGCCTGGTTCTCTGAACCGCTGAAGGTGCTAGTTCCGAAGTCCACGCGGTCCGTAATAGATGTACAGGCAAAAACACACGGCGGTGGCGATCCGCTACCGCACGGTACGCAGGTCTCCTCAGAGATAATGACTTGCGAGAACGCCGCTCCTGCAATGCCGCCCAGCACCGCGGAGTATTTCCACCGGATGTAGTCGTAGGCGTTCCGGTAGTCGCTGGCGTCCGGGGCGTGGAGCGGCTGGCCCGCCCCGTGCTGGTGCGGCGTGACCCACCAGAGGAATACCGGGAGCACGTCCACCCGCACGCGGACCAGTTCACACGTGCCCGCCATCGCCCCGATCCAGACCCGCACCGTCTCGGGGTGCAGCTCGCTGGGCGGCTCGTAGAAGGCGAAATACCGCCACGCCGTCGGACTATCCGGCAATACATAGTCCGTAAGCGGAGGCGTGTATTCCCCCACCCGCTCCCGGATCTCCAGGGTGCCCGGGCATTCCGGCGGGTTCCAGGTGACGGTGAGGTTCGCCTGGTACCATGGCGGCATCGGCGCCCAGTAAGTAGACGCGGGGATGTTCCGCCGGGTCACGCGTCAAGGTCGCCGCCGTCGGCCCGACGGTCACGGTGGCGGGGCCGATCTGGCGTGGGCTCGGCGGGCACTCGCGGTTGGTTGTGGCGGAGAAGGTACACGTGTACTGACCGAAACAGTCGGCCACGACCGTCGCCACCGGCCTGGAGCCACTCAACGGACCTCCCACCGGCCGGCTGATCGTCCAGGTGAACGTCGGCCCCACCGGTGCGATGGGCACGAGCACGCAGTTCTCACGTTTCTGCCCGCCGCTGTCCGTCACCCCCGAGACGGTGAACGTAATGGTCTGCCCTACGCAGGCGGGGTTCGGATTGGCGGTGATGGTTCCGCCCGACAGCGCGCCGTGATCGACGCACTGGTAGCAGGGGTACGCACAACAGTGACCGTCACAGCAGTTCTCGCCCGGCGCGCAGACGGTTACGCACGCCCCCTCTTGGCAGGTCTTGCAGTTGCCACAGGAAGCTCCCTCCGCTGCGGGGTCGTGGTGGCAATTCCCGCCCGCGTCGCACCAGTCGATGGTGCAGGGGTTGCTGTCCGGCGGACATTTCGGCGCGTGCCAGCAACCGTCGCAGTGGTCGCAACCGTCATTCGTACACGGATTGTGATCGTCGCAGTCGATGGACTGGGTGATACAAGTGTCGTTCTCGCACACGGCCTCGTGGCAGGCGTCGGTCACCACCAGCCCGCAATCACAAGGGCACGGGTCGTCGAAAAACTGATCGCACCAGCACTCGCCGCAATGCGGATACGTCTCGCAGGGATTGAAATCCGGCCAACACCAATTCCCGGTCAGAGGGTCCAAACACTCATAGTACTCCGGCCAGGTCACGTCGCACCGGCTGACCAGGCATTCCTCCTCGGGGACCCACGTGCACGGGCCCCCCGGATCCGGCGGGACATATATTCGGTCGCAATCCGTGGCTATGTCATCCTGGTAGCAGCAGGAGCAGCCCGAGGGCACGACTTGGGAACACGGGACCCCGGTGGGGTCGGGCGGGAACTTGCTCGGCCCGTCGCTGATCTCCTTCGCCGCGGCCCCCGCGGCCCCGAGCACCATCAGCCAACCGCCCAACTGATTCGCCATAGGCACATGGCCGTTCCTCGCTCGTCCGACACACCAGAACTGTCACTTCCCGCAAACCCGATAGGTCATTATTACTTTACCCTCTCAACCGCGGCGGGTCAATCCTCCCACACGGTTGTGGAGTGGAAAAAACCACGCAGTTGGCCGCGCGTTTGTAACTCCTTGCAGAAGCAAGTGTTATGTAGATTTTTGCGACAGCCACGCAGTCGGGTAGGTCGGACTCGTCCCGACAACGGGTTCCGGCGGGCGTAGCCCGCCCTACGTAGCTTTGACGACCAAGCGCGATTTGATCTGCTGGAAGATGGCCCGCGTGGCCGTCGAGCGATTGAGCGTGTAGAAGTGCAAACCGGCCACGCCGTGTTCGATCAAGTCGAGGCACTGCTCCGTGGCGTGGAGCACGCCGACGTGACGCACGGCGTCCGGGTCGTCTTCGACGGCTTCGATCTTCTGCAGGAGGTCGGGCGGAATCGTCGCCCCACACATTTCGGTGAAGCGCTTGATCTGTTTGACGCTCTGGATAGGCATGATGCCGGCGATCATGGGCACGAAGATGCCGACCCGGGCACAGCGCTCCCGAAACCGGTAGAAGTCGGCGTTGTCGAAGAACAACTGGGTGATGAGGAAGTCCACGCCCGCATCGACCTTGCGCTTGAGGTGGTCGAGGTCCGCTTCCGGGCTGGGGGCTTCGGGATGGGTCTCGGGGTGGCAGGCCCCACCCAGACACAGGCCCGGATGCCGGTCGCGAATGAACCGCACCAGCTCGTCGGCATGGGCGAGCCCGTCCGGCGAGGGTTCGAAGACCGCCGTATCTTCGGGCGGGTCGCCGCGCAGGCAGAGCACGTTCTCGACGCGGTTGTTCTTGAGCTCGTCGACGATTTCGGCGATCTCGGTCCGGGTATGTTCGACGCAGGTCAGATGAGCGAGCGGCTCGATGCCGCTATCGCGCTTGATACGGGTCACCAGTTCGAGGGTTTTCCGCCGCGTGCTGCCGCCCGCCCCGTAAGTGACGGAGACGTAGCTGGGACTCAGCGGCTTGAGCGACTCGATCGTACGGTAGAGGTCCCAGAAACCGATGTCATCCCGGGGCGGAAAGAACTCGAACGACAGCGTCGGCGAGCGGTCCCAGATTTCGTCGATGACTCTCATGATGGTTCGATGCCGACCCGTCCGGCCGACCCGAAGCGCCACGCTTCCCGGGAATTATAGGGGGCAAACGGCGCCGCGGTTTCGGGAAATCTAAACAAACGCCCACGGTGAGATCACTCACCGCGGGCTTTCGAACGTGGGCGCGGGTGGATTCGAACCACCGAAGGCATACGCCAACGGGTTTACAGCCCGTCCCCTTTGGCCACTCGGGCACACGCCCGCCC
>JAZDKM010000448.1:0-16563 GCA_043803085.1 Planctomycetota bacterium | reverse complement strand
TCCCCAAGTACGCCCCAGAACTCAACCCGGCCGAGCAGGTCTGGAACGAGTTCAAGGGCCACACGGCCAACAGCCTGCCGCTGGACAAACAAGATATTCGGAACAGTCTTCATGCCAACAAACGCCGGGTACGACGTTCTCAGAACAAGCTGCGCTCTCTCATTCTGGCATCCGAGCTGCCGTCACCGTTGGAATAGAGCCCATTTACATTACTTTTGCGAAAGTCAATAACGCACCCCTTCTCGTAAGTCCTTTGGTACGCGGCCCGGACGCGGCGGGTGGAACTGAGCTATGATGATCTCGGACGGGTGCAGCGGCACTACCAGCGGAGTAATGAGTGCGGCACGGACGTGGAAATAGGGGACAGTCACCTATTTCCTTCAAAATAAGTGTCGCTGTGATGTATTGCGGCTTTTCCCAGGATACCAATGCCGAAGAATCAGGTGGGCTGCGGTGAAACTCTGGGAGCAGCTGAAACTAGTGGATTCCTCACGCCCGGTCGACATTGTGGCTGATATCCCGTGCGAGACTACAAGCGTACCTCCGGAGGTTGCGCGTAGACTCCTAAGCGCAATCGTGAGCCAGGCTCGGCGGGACGGAATGACAGCCGTTTTGCTGAGTGCTGATCCGCGGCAACGCACGAGCTCGATGCGTTATTTTGGCCGGAACAGCGCTGAAGTCGCTCAGTGGTGGGAGATGACGCCGCCGCCATTTGAGGTATACCCTGCCATTCTGCAGTGCGTGATGACAATGGCCAATCTTTACGCCACGCTACCTCTAGAGGGAGTGATCTGGGCAAGGTCAAAGAGGCGTCGAATCGCCATCAATGTTGAGCTTCGCACATTGTACGAAATCCGCCTTGGATGGGAGGAATCAACCCACAACGGGTAGAGCGCGTGCGACGACACGCCGTATCACTGCTGGCGTTGGTCGGATGAATACAGAATACAGGGGACAGTCACCTATTTTCCGGCCGACGGATGGTCAAGAAGCCCGCTACTGGCTGGGTGGGCGGAACGTCATGGAAGGGAGCGCCTGCGACGACACGCCGTATCACTGCTGGCGTTGGTCGGATGAAGGCGAGTCCGTAGACTCGGCGTGGGTGTGGTGGGTTCCGGAGGTGGGGGCCCCGTGCAGCGGTCCGTTGCCGCCGTGGTGCTACGGGCAGTGCGTACGGGGAGGATGGCTGAGCGGGCAGCCGGACGACGGCGGGCCGGACTGCGTGGAGAACGGCGAGGAACAGCGCATGCAGTTCGTGTTCAACCTGGGCGGGAACCCGGCTGAGCATGGCCTGGCGGATGCTCCGGGGGGCGAGGCAGCATTGGGTTCAGCGCTCGTCCGGGCGCAGCCCGACACTACGCCGCCAAGGACAAGCAACAGACTCAGGTTCCCCAACGCCACGGGCGTCGGACAGATCCATCGACCCTTGAGCAAGCTGGAGTGGCCTAGCGGTAGCCTCACGGTCTATGCTCCTCGCGGTGTGGAATGGTAAGTCCAGAGGCTGGCGAGAGAAAGCCTTGGCGCCTGTACGGGAGCGAACGAGTACTTGACCGTTTTGGTGGGATGATCTCCGGTCCGCCAGCGCCTTCGGGCTGAGGCCCGGCTCGGAAAGAAGCTAGCCGGATTGGTCTGCTAACCAGGGCATCCATTGGCGGACCGTGCGCCCCGCCTGCTCGAAAGGACCGGCGACGTCCCGTGCCTGAAGCGGTTGCATGCGCGGTTTACCCGCCCGGCACTCCGCGATCCACTCCCGGGCAAACGCGCCGGAACGAATCTCGTCCAGCACCTTGCGCATTTCCTGCCGGGCGCCTTCGTCAACCATCCGGGGGCCTCGGGTCAAGCCGCCGTACTTTGCCGTGTTGGAGATGCGCGCGTACATGCCGCTAAGCCCCGCTTCGTAAAGCAAATCGACGATCTGCTTCAGTTCGTGGGCACATTCCAGGTACGCGAACTCCGGCGCGTAGCCGGCTTCAACCAAGGTGTCGAATGCCGCCTTCATCAAGGCCGTTACGCCTCCACAGAGTACGACCTGCTCTCCGAACAAATCGGTTTCGGTCTCGGCTGCGAAGGTGCTCTCGATCACTGCGGCGCGTACCGAGCCAATGCCCGTCGCCCAGGCCAATGCCGTCTCCCAGGCCCGCCCGCTGGCGTCTCGTTCCACCGCCACCAACGCGGGCAACCCTTTGCCCTCCACATAAAGCGAGCGCAGCAGCGTGCCGGGGCCTTTGGGGGCGACCATAATCACGTCCACGCCCTCCGGCGGCACGATCAACCCAAAGCGAATGTTGAATCCGTGCACGAAACCAAGCGTCTGACCCGCCCGCAGCGCCGGGGCGATGGATTCGGCGTAGATGGCGGCGGCCGTCTCGTCCGGCAGCGCCATAACCACGAGTCCCGCAGCATGGACGGCCTCGCTCACGGGGATGGGGTTGAAGGCCTCAGCACGGGCACGCTCGAAGCTGGTACCGGACCGCTGACCCACGCGAACCATCAGGCCGGAATCGCGCAGGTTCAGCGCATGGGCCCGTCCCTGATTGCCGTAGCCGATGACGGCGATGGTCCGGCCTTTCAAAACATCAAGGTTCGCGTCGTTCTCTCGATAGATTCTCAGAGCCATGATCGACCCTCTGAGCATAAAAAGGCCGGGCCCCGAAAGCTCGGGAACCCGGCCTGAAATTGCTGCACCGCTCCACGCTCGCCGTCCGGAGCACCCGGGTCGCTACCTAGCTCTTGGCCAGGCAAACGACCCGTTCGCCTTCGGGCGAAGCGCTGCGCGGGATGCCGACGCAAACTACGTGGGCTTCTTCACCGCCATCGCATGCTCGGCGACGACCAGCTCCAGCTTCGGTGTGGTCTTGGTCCCGGTGGCGAACACGCAGTAGCACATGTCGGCCTTGAGATCCAACTCCTTGGTGAGCGCCGGCTCGGCGCTGCCGACCATCAGGTCGAACTTGTGCTTGCCGGCCTCCATGGCGGCGTCAAAGCTCTTGCCCATAGCCAGGCCCTTGGTCCAGTCCTTACCGTCCGCCTTCACGTCCACGCTGCCGGCATCGGGGCTGGCATGGAAGAAGATCACGTGGGCCTTGCCGGCGGTCGCCTTGGCCTCGATCAACTGGTACTTCACCTCGGCGGCCTTGCCCGTCGCCGCGATGGTGTACTGCTTGTTGCCCACCAGCTTGAGCGTGGCGGCAGTTCCGAGGGCCTTGTCGCCGGCCTTGAACTCCACGTTGGCGTCGCCGGCGGCCAAATCCGTCATCTTGGAGGGCTTGCCATAAGCGAGGCCGGGGACTTTCTTCTCACCATTCACGTACACGTCCACGGTCGGCGCGGCATCGGGCGATGCGTGTACGAAGATGACCTTGGCCATGGCGGCCGGGGCTGGGACCGGGGGTTGGTCTTTCTTTTCCCCGCCCGCTTGGGCCAACACCAACGCACTCACGAGAGCAAAACACGTCGCAGTCATACATCACTCCTTACAAACAGGGACATTTATGAGGATTGCTCCTCAGCCATATTTCCGCGCCGGTTGATACGCCAACCGGAAAATCAACGCGGTTGTCCAGCATCTTTTCAACAGCAACTCGGGGGTTCTGCACGACGCCCGCCGGTCGGGATCAACCTGGCGCTTCCCATTTTGTGACTTAGCCCCTGCTCCTTGTGCCTTTCATGCCCAAGGGCGGTGTGACTCCCGGGGACGGGCCCGCAACCGGTTCTTCGTCGGCATTCTGATATGTCGCGCCGCAAGGGGGCCTTGACCGCTTTCAGCCCTAACTTGCAGTGTGTCTTTCTCCCTTTGACTCCGCTTCGAGCATGCCTGGCTTGGCGAGGCATTCGTTCAGGCGGAAGCCCGACGCAGCACTCCACAATCTTGAAGCAACTACGCCTAAGAGACGACCAAATACAGAAACCGCAATTATATCGGACAATTCGCGGCATGCAATAGATATTTGCCGCTGCCAACTGCATCCGTCAGCCTTACCGGTGGCACCGGAATCAGACTCCTAAGTCATTATAAAAAAATAGGTTACGACTATGCACCGAACGCGTACCGGCCGGTTCCCAGCACGTGTTACCCTTTTGTGACCTGATCCCGCACCTCTAACCGGGGTATCCCATCCCAGAGACACAAAGGCACAGAGGCATAGCCGAAACGTCGAAAAAGGACTTGCCATAACCCGGTGCCGCCTGTTTTAACTTTAAGGTTCTTCGGCGTTTGGGCGTTTCCGCTACTCATGCCGAGAATCTTCCCGGCCTGCGAAGATTCTTCGGGCGGCACCAACGTGGCCTTGCGCGCGTCTTTTGGTTGCGGTCGGAGGCCACCTTCTGGACTCTGCGTAATCTGCGCAATCTGCGGATTGACCTCTTGCTTGTTACCCACGACCTCCGGGTTGCGACCGAAGGCCGCGCTGGGCTTCTGTGGTTCGGTGAGGCATGCAGGATAAGATACGGGGTATGGCTTCGGTAGTACTCCAAAACCTGACCCGGCAATTCGGGAGCAAGGTAGTGCTCGAGACGGTCACCTTGGAGCTGCATTCCGGCGAGACCGCCGGTTTGGTCGGCGTCAACGGGGCCGGCAAAACGACGTTGTTCCGACTCATCACCGGCGAACTGCAACCCGACATGGGCACGGTGACCCGCTCGAAGGGCTTGCAGGTCGGCTATCTGCCACAGGAGCCGGGCCTGGACTCGGACCGGACGCTCTACGAAGAGGTGCGTACCGCTTTCGCCGACCTCCTGGTTATGGAAGAGAAACTTCACCATCTCTCGCACAACATCGCCGCCCTGCACGACGACCCGCGCTTGCCCGGGTTGCTGGGCGCGTACGACCGCCTCCATGCCCGCTTCGAAGCGGCCGGAGGGCATGACCTCGAAGTCCGCCTCCACGAGGTGCTTGGCGGATTGGGGTTTTCGCAAGAAGACCGCCGGCTGCCCGTCTCGGCGCTGTCCGGCGGGCAGAAATGCCGTGCCGCCCTGGCCAAGTTGTTGCTGCAGAACCGCCGCCTGCTACTGCTCGACGAACCGACCAACCACCTGGACATCGACGCCACGCGCTGGCTGGAGAAGTTTCTCGCCGGGCACCACGGCGGGGCCGTGATCATCTCCCATGACCGCTATCTGCTCGACCGGCTGGCGGACCGGATCATCGAAATCGAGAACCGCAAGGCGGCCTCCTATCCGGGAAACTACTCCAACTACGTGGCCACCAAGGAACGCTGCCGCCTGACCCAAGACCGATGTTACGCACACGACCAGGCCTTTATCCGCAAAGAGCGTGACTTCATCGCCAAGCACAAGGCCGGCCAGCGCGGCAAGGAGGCCCGGGGTCGCCTCGCCCGCCTCGAACGGCGGACCGCCGCCGGCGAGTTCGTTCTCGAGCGTCCGGCCGCCCTGCGGCGTGCGAAAATCGCTTTTGCGGCGCCGGCATCCGGCGGCCAGATGGTCCTACGCTGCGAATCCGCGGCAAAACGATACGGCGACAAGACGCTGTTTGAAGACCTGACCTTCGACGTCTACCGCGGACAGCGCCTCGGCATCACCGGGCCCAATGGCACGGGCAAGACCACCCTCTTGCGCGTCGCCCTGGGGCAAATCCGTTGCGACGCGGGCGTCGTGCGCCTCTACGAGAACCTGCGCGTCGGCTCTTACGATCAGGAGCATACTGACCTGGATCGGTCGTTGACCGTCCTGGACTCCGTGCGCGCCGTCCGCCCGGGCATGACCGAGCCAAGCGCGCGTTCGTTCTTGGGGCGGTTCCTGTTTTCCGGCGACGAGGTCTTCAAACCCATCGAGAAATGTTCCGGTGGTGAGCAGAGCCGCGTCCGTCTGGCTCGATTGATTCTTGCGGAGCCGCAAGTGCTCATGCTCGATGAGCCGACTAACCACCTGGACATCCCCGCGCGCGAGGCCCTGGAAGAGGCCCTGGCCCAGTATGAAGGGACGATAATCGTCGTGAGCCACGATCGGTACTTTCTCGACCGCGTGGTGCAGCGGTTGCTCGTCATGGAACGGGGGCGACATCGCCTGTTCCCCGGCAACTACACCGCGTACCTCGAAACGGTGGAAGCGGAGCGGACCCGGGCCGAAGTCGAGGCCTCCAGCCGCCAACCGCGCACCCCGAAAACGAAAGCCCGCCCAAACGGTCCGACAAAGTCCTCCCCGTACGACGGCATGTCGCTCGAACAGCTTGAAACGCTGATCATCGAGCACGAGGCACGGATCCACCAGTTGAACGCCCGGTTTGCCGATGTAAAGGTGTACCGGGATCCGGAGGCCTCGAAGGGCCTGCAAGCAGAGCTGGAGACCGCGCGCGCCGCCCTGGCCGAGGTCGAGGCCCAATGGTACGAGCGCCTCGAGAATACATGAAAACGTCTAACACTAAGAACCTGTGGGACCGGCTTTCTGGCCTGTCAGACCTGCCGGAAAGACGGTCCACATTCTTGGGTCAGTGAGGGTGTCGGGGTTGATGACCCGACCCACATGGGCTGTCCTGCAGGTTCATGCTGTTAGAAGCCCTAAAAGCCCTGGATCCCGCCCTTGTATCGCGGCCGCCGGGGCAGTATACTACAAGATGGTTCGAGACCTCTCGGCCCCAAGTGTGCGGTCGTGATCCCGAGGAAAGTACCGGGGTGCCGCGGCGCTCGAAGGCGCCGCGGAAGGTGAGAGGATGGTTTCGTATCAAGCGGCCGCTTGGATGGAGCAGTGCCTTGCGTATGATGTCGAAGGCCGAAGCGACAGAGCTCGAAGGAAGAGTCATCAAAGCCTTGCCTAATGCCATGTTCATGGTCGAGGCTGATCTGGGGGATGGTGAGAAGCATCAGGTTCTGGCCCATCTTTCGGGGCGGATGCGGAAGTTCTACATCCGTATCGTCCCCGGCGACACTGTGCTGGTCGAAGTTTCACCCTACGATCTGACCCGCGGTCGGATCACCTACCGCAAATAGCGCCCTCGGCTCATTCCCGACGGGCTTCGGGATTGACCGTGTTCGCGGGGGCTTTCCGACCGCCCCACCAGCGTTTGAGCCGACCCTGGTTGACGGGGGTGGGGCTCGGTTGTGTTCCCGTGCGGCGGTCCCCGGCGATCGTCTTGGCCAATTCAAGGATGGCTAAGCGTGCGGGGCTCTCGGGCGCATCCGCCATCATCGGATGCCCGAAGTCCGACGCAGCGGTCACCTGGCGGTAATCGTTGGGGATCATGGCGAAGCTAGGTCGCCGGAAGTGCTGCTCCACGTCTTCGGGGGCGACACGCTGGTGTTGGGCGGCGTGACGGTTGAGCACGATTTCGATGTGCTCCGCGTCGGCGCCCGATTCCAGCAGCAGATCGAAGACCCGCGACGCGTTGCGGAGGCTGCCGATGCTGAGTTGCGTGACGATCATCACCAGGTCCGCGTCGCGTAAGGCCACTGAGCTGAGGAAGCTGTACGACCGCGGCAGGTCCACCACCACATAGGGATAGATGCTTCTGAGAACTTTCAGCATCTGCTCCACCCCTTCCGGGGTCACCAGGTGCGCCTCGCTCAGCTTTGCGGGACGCGCGAGCAAGGCCACGTTGCAGGGAAGCTGATGGACCGCCGACTCTACCACGGTGCGGTCGATTGGAGAGCCGGTGGCGCAAAGGTCGGCCCGGGAGAACTTGGGTTCGCAATCGAACGAGAAGGCCGCGTCGCCGTACTCGAGGTTCAGGTCCACCAGCGCACAGGTCCGGTGCGTGAGCTGGGCCAGCTCAATGGCGAGGTTACAGGCGATGGTCGTTGCCCCGACCCCACCGGCGGCGCCGACGACGCAAATCCGCCACGAGCGGTGCGGGACGGCCATCCGCGTCGCCCGGATCCGCTCCATCGCGTTGCGGAAGTCCGGCACGTCCATCGGCGCGCACACGAACTGGCAGCAACCGGCGCGCATCGCGGAGATAATGGTGCCCGGATCGGTCCGGCGGCTCACCCCGACGACGCTCATGCCGGGCACGATACGCACGATGTGCTGCACGATGCTGTTGCCGAACTCGCTGTCGTCGTCGAGATTGACCAGTACGACGTCCAAAGCCCCGTCGGCCAGCGCCGCCTCCAATTCCTCCCAGCGCCCCGTCTCATGCACGAGCTGCAGGCCCTCGACCTGCGCCACCACGTTACGCAGCGCGTCGCGCTGTTCCGGCTCTGTGTTGAACACGCCGATGCTCAGGCTTCCGTCCATGGAATTCCTCTTTGCGTCCCGGTGGAGTTCAGGCGGCCGCACCCCCGGCGCACCGTACCCCTGCTACCGATATCGGCAGGTGAGGCGCTCCGCTTCGGTGAAAACCGCCCGTCCGATCTCGATCGCGTGGGGGATGAAACGCCACCGGCACGGACGTGCGGTCCGTGCCGGTGACGCAAGAACGCTCTTGGGTTGCTTCAATCGTTCAGGCCCGGGGATGGGCTTCGTCATAGGCCGCCTTGAGTCGGCGGGCCGTAACGTGGGTGTACACTTGGGTGGTCGAAATCGACTGATGCCCCAGCAGTTCCTGCACGCTGCGCAGGTCCGCGCCGTTGTCCAGCATGTGGGTGGCGAACGTGTGCCGCAACGTGTGCGGGCTGATCGTGGGGTCCATACCCGCCTGGGCGAGATACTTGTCGAGTTTCCGGCGGACGCTGCGCGTGCTCAGCCGCTGGCCGTGTTTGTTGACGAACAGCGCCTCCTGGTTGAAGCCCGCCGCGCGCGGGTCCGCCTGGCGCCGCTCGCGATATTTGTTGATCGCCGCGAGTGCGGTGGGGCCGACCGGAGTGACCCGCTGCTTTCGCCCTTTGCCCCGGACTCGCAGCGCCTGACCCATCAGATCCACGTCGGTGAGGTTGAGGTCCACCAGTTCGCTGACCCGGATGCCGGTGGAGTACATCACCTCCAACATGGCCCGGTCGCGGGCGCCGAGCAAGGTGCTGTCATCCGGCGTTTGGAGCAGCTTGCTGATCTGCTCCAGGTCCAGGAACTTGGGCAACCGCTTCTCCTGCTTCGGAGTACGAATCGCCGCCAGCGGATTCGCCTGCACATAACCCCGCCGCAGACAGAACTTGTAGAAGCTCCGCAGGGTGGCCAGCTTTCGCGCCACGGTGGACTTCGAATAGTCCATTTTGCCCAGGTGCGCCAGGTAGCGCCGAATCTGCTCCGTGTCCGCCCCGACCAGCTTCTGTTTCATGTCGGTGGCCACGACCACGGCGGTGCCCGTGGTGAGCTCCGCAGCGTAACCGCCCGCATAGCCGGACGGCGCGGTTTCAGTGCCCCCGGCCTCGCGCGACGCTTCCCCGCCCAGGTACTCGCAATACTGTCTCAGGTCCGCCGCGTAGCACTTGGCTGTGTGCGGGGAGAAGTGACGCTCGAAACTCAGGTAGTTCAGGAACTCGGTAATCAAAGGTATTTCGATCATGATCGCAAACTACACTCGGCGAATACCCTGCGTCGAACCTGGCCGGGTCATCGGCCAAGCGGCGTCTTACGCCCACCCCGCGTCCTACGTCACCATCTGATCGAGCTCCATCTCTAGCCGCCGCCCCATCTGGTAGCTCAGCACCGCGGCGTCAAACCAGTCGAACCGGCAGGTGCTGTCGTTGGCCATCCGCGTGAAGGAATCAATCACCTCCGTCTCGCGGCCGGCCTCATAGCGGAACACGAACCGTTCCGCCTCCTTGACCAGACTCAACTGCCGGATGACCTTCATCACAGCTATATCTATCGCTCACTTGCGACCGCAACTGAAGCTTCCCAATCGGCGCGATTCGCGGCTAATTCCTCGATGATCGCATGGCAGCAATAGCGCAAGTAATGGCGCTAACTCGCGAGGTATTTCTCCCAACCCAGGGGGCCTCCCTCCGCCGGCACCTGCGCCGCGTGCGTTTTCACGGCGTAGACGACGGACTCCTGGGAGGCGTCGAAGACTCGTTCCGCTTGGGCGAGGAGAGCGGCGGCGGGGACGCACCGCGCTCCGGTGCCGGTTCGCGCTTCCGGCGGCGCAAGTAGCGGATCGACGCTCCCGACGGAACCCTCAGACCGAAAGCCGTACAGTTGAGCGGCGATTCCCACGACTGGCGGGCGGTACGGATCATACTCGGTCACCGCAAATACCAGGATCGCGTCCGCTTGGTGCAGCAGGCGGTTCCGGGGACGGTGCCCCTCCACTGGGGGCCACTCCGCAACCTTTATCGTCCACGTACGCACCGACCTTAAGCTCCTGTCTGTCACGACTGGGGTAAACACCCCATATCCTACCCCTAGCAACACGTGTTCCCGAGCGTCCTCGCGAGAGCTCCACCGGTAAGGTCGGGAATGGTCCGAGTCCGGCTCCCGCAAGAGCCGTCTGATAACGAGATTATCGACCGAATAAAGGAAGGACTCCAGCTCTCGCGTTGGCTGATTCTAGAGGCTGGCTGGCAGAACCTTGTTTATGGAATACCAGTAGATTCTCCAGAATACATCCAGAACGTCCCATGCATTCGTTGCATATTACCCAATCTATCTCTCTCGAATGCGCAGAAGTGAAACTGGGTGCCATTCAGTTGCCGTGGGGTTTCGACTAACATCCCATGCAAGGAAAGAAAAGATTCAAAGGTGCTGCCCGCAGGGGGACAGGCACAGGGGTTTGCAGGCCGGACAACCCGCGAGGCGGGGTTGCGAGCACGAGGCATGGCGAAGTCTGCTGAGAAACGAGTGGCCTTGGTGTCGCTGGGGTGCGTGAAAAACCTGGTCGACTCCGAAAAGATACTCGGTCAACTGGCCGAGGCAGGGTGCGCCCTGACTAACGACGAGGCCGACGCCGACGTAGTCGTGATCAATACGTGCGGGTTCCTTGCGGCCGGCCGCGACGAAGCCACGAGCATCATCCGAGAGATGGTGGCGCTGAAGCACACAAGCCGCGTGCGGCGTGTGGTGGTGGCGGGCTGCCTGGTACAGCGCGACGGGGAGTCCTTGCGGCAGGCGGTCCCGGGCATCGACGCTCTGGTAGGGGTGAACAATCGGGATGACGTGGTCCGGGCGGTGCTAGCGGACGGCGGGAAGACCAAACGCAGGGGCAAGACCGACCTTTTCCTCGGCGAATATCATCCCTTTGTGGCGCTGGATACCGGGCGGTTCCGCCTCACCCCGCGGCACTACGCCTACCTGCGTATCAGCGAGGGCTGTGACCAGAAGTGCACGTTCTGCACCATCCCGTCGATCCGCGGGCCCATGCACTGCAAACCGCCTGCCGTCATCCTTGACGAAGCCCGCGAGTTGATCGCCGACGGGGCCGCGGAGCTGATCCTCATCGGCCAGGACACCACGAGTTACGGCGACGATATCGGCTATACCCCAGGTTTGGCCGGCCTGCTGTGCGAGTTGAACCGTCTGGACGGCCTCCGCTGGCTCCGTCTGATGTACGCCTATCCGTCGGTGCTGACCGAGGACCTGATCGACGCCGTGGCGGAGTGCGACAAGGTCGTCAAATACATCGATCTCCCGCTCCAGCACATCAACGATCGAATCCTCAAGGCCATGCACCGCTGCGTCACGCGGACCGAGACGGAGGACCTGCTGCAACGCATCCGACGCCGCATTCCCGGCGTACATCTGCGGACTACGATGATCGCAGGCTTCCCCAGCGAGACCGAAGGGGAGTTCTGCGAGCTGCTCGACTTCGTGGCGGATTTCCGGTTCGATGCCCTGGGCGTGTTCGCGTATTCCCTGGAGCCCGAAACCCCCGCCGGCCGAATGCGCGAGCAACTGCCTGAAGAGGTTAAGCAACAACGGGTGCAACGATTGATGCTGGCCCAGCAGCAGGTTGCGTTTGCCCTGGCCGATCGCTATCTCAACCGCCGGTTCGAGGTTGTGGTGGACGGCCTTGGTGGGGAGGGCGTGCAGCCGGCCCGGCACGCCGGACAAGCCCCGGAGGTGGACGGCGTAACCCTGCTGCCGGACGCCGACTTGCCGGTCAGCACCTGGCTCGAGGTCCGCTGCACCGGGCGTCGCGATTACGATCTGCTCGCGACGCCGACGCGCGTGGCGTTACCTCTCTCTGAGAGCGCCTAACACAAAGAGATTGTGGGACCGGCTTTCCAGCCGGTCAGGCGCAGGTCGGGTCCACAGACCCGACGCAAGCGTGTCGGGTCTGATGACCCGACCTGCATTGGCTGGCTTGCGGAGTTGCAGTACGGCGTGGTGAAGTCCGCGCGTCCCGCGCGGCACGAGGTGCTGCTGGCCGGGTTCTGTGCTCCGCTGGGCATCCTGCCTTTCGATAGCATCGCCGCCGAGACCTACGGCCGGGTGCGTGCCGGGCTGGAACGTACGGGCACGCCCATCGGCCCGCTGGACACGCTGATCGCTTCGCACGCGCTGGCGGTCGGCGTGACGCTGGTTACAAACAACGAGCGCGAGTTCCGCCAAGTGGCGGGCCTGCTGGTTGAGAACTGGCTGGCACAATGACCGGCACCCGCGCCGGGGCGAAAAGATATCCGGGGCGCACAAGTACCGTTCGTGGCATCACCCCGCTCGGGGGGGGGAGCCAAGCCCCGCCGTACACGCCCCGCTTGACCGTTGGACGCGGCATCGCCAAAATACACTTAGAGCTTCTAACAGAATGGACCTGTGGGACAGGCTTTCTAGCCTGTCTCTGACCGGCTGGAAAGCCGGTCCCACATCTTTCTGTTAGACGCTCTTAGAGAGGTGCATACATGCCATCGGGTGTGATTGAACCAAAGCGGGGTGCAAAGGTGGGCCGAGTCGTCGTTGAGGCGGTCGTGGAGAACTATGGCGACGTGGAGCGGGCCGAGCGCGGCGAAATCGGCGTCGACGGAGTTCGGCGCCTCCGTGTCAACGCGCTGGTCGATTCCGGAGCGACCTACCTCTGCTTGCCCAAGTCCATGGTGGAGCAACTCGGGCTTCGGTTTCAGCGGGCGAAAGAGACTCGAACCGCGGCGGGGATCATGACTTTGGGCGTCTACGGGGCCGCCAAAGTGGCGATTGAAGGCCGCGAGTGCATCACCGAGATCATGGAACTACCGGAGGGACAGACACCCCTCCTCGGCCAAGTACCGCTCGAATTGATGGATTGGTGGATCGACCTTGCCAGCCACTGCCTCGTCGGCAACCCCGAGCATGGGGGACACTGGATGGCCGAGGCGTTCTGATGGCCCCGGGTTCGTAGAACCCCGGGTGCCGTTACGCGGCTATGCGATTCTACCCGTCGTTGCAAATACGGTTGAACGCCTGGTTCTGTCTCGCATCCTTCCGGAAACTGGGGTCCAGCTCTATCGCTCTCGAGAGATGGTTGAGGGCGTCGGAAGCCCTGTCCTGAAGACTAGAAACAACCGCTAGGAGGTAGTGTGTGGGCGCGTACTCGGGATCGATTTCGGCAGCCTTCCGTAGTTCCGCAGCGCTCTCATCATACGCGTGTTTCGCGAGTAGAGCGGCCGCAAGGCCGAAATGGGCCGTCGGGTTCTCCGGGTTGAGCTCGATCGCTTGCCGAAACTCCCTGATCGCCCGGTCCGCGTTCTCCATGTTCCTGAGGAGGCAGCCCCCGAGGGCTATACGATACCATACATCCTCCGGGCTCGACGCGAGGCCATAGCGGTGCTCCTTCAAAGCTGCGTCACAGTTCCCCAAGCCGGCGTACACGAGGGAAAGTGCAAAGCGGGCGCTCCCATCCTGCGGTGCTAAGGCAACTGCTTTCGTAGCGGCGCTGAGGGCGGACTCCAGGTCATTTTTCTTGCGCAGCGAGTCTGCGAGCCCCACATGGGCGCGAACATTTGTCGGATCGAGCCTGATGGCCTCCCGGCACGCGGACACGGCACCATCCCAATCGCTCTTGACAAACAACAAGTCGGCTAGGCGCAGGTGAAAGACCGCTTCCGGGGGACCTGCTGCAACGGCTTGCCGTTGCTCCGCAATCGCGCCTTCCACATCGCCTTTCTTGAGCAGCGCCGTAGCGATCGCGCAATGAAGCGCACAAGGCGTCGAGACATCCGCTAGCTTCTCAATAGAATCACCTATCCGGAGTGTTGCCTTAAACGCGCACTGGAGGAAGTAACCCTGGTACTCGTACCAAACGGCTGGTTCCAGAAGCAGAGCGCTCGCCTGGCGCAGCTCGGCGAGAGCGCTGTCAGGATCGCCACGCGCCAAGAGCGCAAGCCCTAACAGATAGCGTCCCGGCCAGTATCTTGAGTCGAGAGCCACGCCCTGGCGGAAATGGTCGATTGCCCCGCTGAAGTCGCCTTGGTCTTGAAGAACCTCGCCAAGGCGTAGGTGCGCGTAGGACCACAGAGGATCAAGCTCAATAGCGACGCGGAATTCCGCCATCGACGCGTCAAGGTCGCCTGCCCCCCTGAGGATGGTTCCGAGCCGCTCACGCGCGATAGGGTTCTGTGGGTTGAGGGAAACCGCATCTCGCGCCTGGGTGGTGGCTTGTTCGATTTTGTCCTGGTGAAACAATGCCTCCGCAAGGCCCATGTGGTAGGACCAGTCATTGGGAGCCAAGGAGGTAGCCTGCTGCAGTTCGGAAACGGCGACTTCTGCACGGCCCTGGGTTAGCAGCAGCGAACCAAGATTGGCATGGGCTTCTGCAAGATCACCCTGCAACTCGATGGCCGCGTAATACTTTCGCATCGCCTCATCTGTCTCCCCGTTACGGTGCAACGCTGCCCCTTCGTTGAAAAGCCCTATTGCTTTCGTCTTCAGAGGATCGACGGCGGAATGAGAGGATGCCTCCGGCCCCGAGGTGTCGACGGACGCGGCTATAGTCTCGGTCAACGAGGTTGACGGAGTCTGAGCAATTGCGGTCACTTGGGATGCCATACCCCGGAGAATTTCCTCCTTGGTCTCGGCCAGAGCGGAGTCGAGCAGGGAACCGACCAGTGCCGCTGTTCGTGCCTCATCGAGCCCGATGTTTGTAATCTGAGTTTGGGGCGCGGCATGGATTCCTTCGATGGTCGGGCTGACCGTGATCGAGGGGTTCGTGGTCTGCATAACGCTCCTCTCATCACCGTTGCATTTCGACGCCATGATGACTGCCGTAACGACAGCGCAAGCACCGGTGATAAGTGCAGCCTGCACGCCTACCTTCTGGCTTGAAAACCATTTACGCCAAGAGGTGCGTTTTCCCATGCTGTTCGACCCTCACCTATCGAAGGGGAGACCGGAGCAGAATACCTGTTCTACCGCGGGGAGCAACCACCCGGCCGTCAGTTGCCTCCGGCTCACCTCGCGGAGTTAAGTCTGGCCCAACAGGAACGGGGCCGTATCGCGTTTTCCGTTCCTTATCACGCAGCAGAAGAACCCGCAAACACTCTGCTGCCAGACTGGCAGCGGTCAGTCCTCAGGCAGGGGGCCTCTCGGAGCGTGTGGTCGGGCCTCTGCCGCCGGTTCACCACGGCCCACCCACGGACCTCGTCTTGATGGTCCTGGAGCGTTAAACTACGGGCTAAGCGCTGCGCCCGACGCGGTATCCGCGGCGGTGAAGCCCTGCAAAGAAGCGCGCATGGCGGTACCGGTAGCGCCAAAGCCGACGCGACGAGCTCATGAAAGTCAACCTTCCCAACCAGATCACCCTCGCTCGCTTGTTCCTGGCGGTTGTGTTCATCGGGCTGCTGGCGCAATATGAAGTTGCGGAGACATCCAGCCGGATGCTCGACGGCTGCGCCGTGCTTTTCGTCGTGGCCGCTTTGACCGACTGGCTCGACGGCTACCTGGCTCGGCGGAGCAACCAGGTCACCTCGTTGGGGCGCGTGCTGGACCCGTTCGTGGACAAGATCCTGGTCTGCGGCGCGTTTGTGCTGTTCATCGGCCCCGGCTTCGTCAATCGCGAGGGGGCCAACGTGACCGGTGTCGCCCCCTGGATGGTGGTCCTGATGGTCGGCCGCGAGCTCCTGGTTTCCAGCCTGCGCGGCTTTTCGGAGTCGCAGGGCCAGTCCTTCGCCGCCTCCCTGTCCGGCAAAGCCAAGATGGGGATTCAGAGCATAACGGTCCCGGTCATCATGGTGTTTGTGGCCCACCCGGAGGCCCTGCTTCTGAATCCGATGGTCTCGTGGCTGCGACCGGTGATGATCTGGGTGACGGTGATGGTGACCGTGACCTCGATGGTGTCCTATCTCCTGCGGGCCCGGCACATCCTGCGCCAGGCCGCATAGCCGTGCTTGAATCGGCACCAGCACGAAGCCGCCGCCCGCGCCGATCAGGGTTCCATAAGCGCCGACGACGACCCCCAAGGGCACGAGCCACATGTATGCGGTCATATCAGCCCTGTGTTCAGGACGGGATCCCGCCGCTCTATCGCTTCGCCGGCCTATGAGCCCATGGTGAAAGTGGCCAAGAGCGGCGTGGCACGGGCATCCAAGCGCCCGCGGAAACACAGGCTGGAAGCCTGTGCCACAACTTCTGCCACGGGCTGCTATGCGCCGGTGTCGGCACCTGACCTTGCTGGTCGTCCCCGGCCGGGCGGACCATCCTGCGCCGCAACGCTTGTCCCATTCGGCGGTTCGGGGGCCAAGCGGCCGCGGGCGCGCCCGAGACTCAGCAGGGCAGGTAACAGCAGCAGGGTGGTCACCAGACAGCCCGCGATGCTCAGCACGAGCAGCC